>NZ_QUKZ01000003.1:0-169715 GCF_003481355.1 Dorea sp. OM07-5
AGGAACGCAGAAAGCTCTATCGGAATGGCAGCGAAGACAGCGGAAAAGTACGGTTATCCGAAATCAATGAGGAATTAAAAAAACTCCGAAAAGAAGTCCGTATGACCGTCCGGATTGAAAAGCATTCGCTGGAAATCGAAGAAAGACTTCGAAAGGCAGAGGAACAAAACCAGAATGAGAAACGTGTGGAACACAAAGAAAAAGAGAGTCAGGAGGTGAGATAAGTATGAATTACGGAGCAGAACCGGCAGATCAGGTGGTACGGTACAGTCTGGAAGGGATGGAGTATTCGCTGAAGATCACCGGGAATGTAGCAAAGCATGTGGCAGTCTTTATTGCTGCCGCCTTGAAGGACCAGAAAAAGACAAGAGGAAAAACAAGGCTTACCAGAATGCTGAAAGAACAGCGTCCGATGAAATTTTTTACAGTACCGGGTGACAGACTGAAAGAGTTTGCAAAAGAAGCCAAAGCGAGAGGTATCTTATATGTTGTCATCAAGGATAAGGTGAATCCGGACCAGACAGAAGTGATGGTATTTGCCGATGACGCAGCAAAGATGAACCGGGTATTAGACCGTATGAATCTGGACTTTGTAAAAGCAGAATCAGGCTCTATGGTTACGGAAACAGTAGAAAAAGAGACTGCACCGGAACAGGCAGAGAACCAGATGGAACAAGCATCCGGGGAGAATGTACGGACAGAAACTGTTGTCCTGCCGGAAGGTAAGATCGAGTTTGAACTGGACGATGCAGAGGATATGTTCCAGATTGGAGACGAGGCTTTCCCGGAAGGAAATTTTACACAGGCGCAGGAGGGGAACGAAAAGAATCGATCCGAACCTTTCTCGCGCAACAGAAATACTTCTTCCGGTCAGGAAACTAGCTGGGAAGAAAAGAATGGAAAACCATCCGTACGGAAAGAACTCGGAGATATCCGTAAGGAACAGGAAGAGAAACGCAGGAGACCAGACAGACGGAAAAATGCCAGAGAGAGACGGAAGAAACGTAAGAATATGAAAACGAAAGGCAGGTAATGTATATGGATTTAACAAATATGATTTCAGGTGGAACGGAAGAACAGCAGGTTCCAGAACAGAAGTTGACCAAGGAAGAATATGCAGCTAAGAAACAGCAGGAAAGGGAAGAAGTATGGGCCGAGGTAGATGCACAGGCACAGGACGTGTTCCAGAAGGGAGAAAAACTAAAGGGATTTCTCGATTTTATGGCAGAGTGCAATACCCAGCGTACCCCGAATCTACTTTTGATCTATGGACAGAGGCCGGATTCCAAAGTGGTAAGGTCTTATGAACGCTGGAGGGAAGAACACCGTTCGGTCAGAGCCGGGGAGCATGGCATGACTTATATGATCTCCACCGAATATGAAAAGGATGGGGAAACCAGAAGGGGATATACGATTGGAAAAGGATTTGATATCAGCCAGATGACCGGGAAACCATTGGAAGAACGACCACAGCGAACTCTGCCGGAACTGATTGAGGCGGTCTTAAAAGATCAGCCGGTACGTGTGCAGATTGAAGATACCCTGCCGGAAGGAATTCAGGCACAGTACAATTCCAGATACCGGACTGTCTTTATCCGAAATGGGATGAGTGAAGTGACGACCTTCCATGCACTGAACCGGGAACTGGCATGTGCAGCGATGGACCAGCATACCGGAACTTACAGCAGACAAAAAGTGAATGCACAGGCGTATTGTACAGCCTATGTGATAGCCAGACGTTATGGGATCGATGTATCCGGATTCAAACTGGAGCGTATTGCACAGATGCAGGAATATGGAAAGAAAGATCCGCAGGAACTTCGAAACTTCTTAAATGATATCCGTCAGGCTTCTTACACCATCCGAAACCATGTGGAGCGTAACTTCGGGGCGAAGGAACAGGAGTTTACGACCGATGAATTTGCCATTGCAGATCCGATCAAAACACCGGAATCCAAAGCGGAAAAGCCGTCCGGGAAAGAGAAAAAAACAAAGACTCAGCCGGAACGATAAAGGTGAAAAATCTGGATGGCTGGAGTAGCTATTACGGAAGTCTTGTGATATGGTTGGTGTAACAAAAGAAGGAGGGCAGTCAAATGGCAAACTATTATTTGAAGATGGATAACATTATGAAAAATATGTTCGTGGTGGCACTGAACGAAGAACTTAAGGCACAGCGTGAGCAGGACGGACATGCGGAAGAAACGGAAACACTCCTGAAAAAAGTAAGGGAATACGACCTTGCCGAGAAACGTCTGCAGATCACGGCAGGGGAACAAAGGCAGATCCGTAAAGCACTCAACAGACTCAGAAGTAAATATCTTGCGGCCGGAAGATACAGTGACGGGATTGACAAAGTCATCCTTCAGGTGGCAAGACCGAATACCACCAGACATATGTTCTGGTAGAGAGAGGAGTGATGGAATGGTCATTTATTCAAGAGAAAAAGTGGCAAGACTTAGAGAACAGTATCCGGCAGGAACAAGAATCTGTCTGAATTCGATGGACGGAGAAGCGGGTATGCCGCAGGGACTGGAAGGAACTGTGCAGTATGTGGATGATTCAGGCCAGATCGGCATCAGTTGGGACAACGGCAGAAGTCTCTCACTGATACCGGGAGTGGATTCCTTTCATAAGAAAGAGGGACAGGGACATCCAGAAGAAAAGCCACGCAAGAAAAGAGAATCTGACTTGCAGAGATAAGTACAAAAAAGCAGGACTGGGTTCTGTATCTTGTCTTTCTGCCATTTGTCTGGTGGGCGGCAGCGATCACTGCCTGTGCTATTACACCGGATCAAAATTTTATTCAAATCTTAGAAACGCTGAGCGAAAAACTCGAACAGCCGTTTTTTATCACGTATACACCGTATACGTTCCAATGTATTCTGATATTCACAGCAGCCTATTTCTTAGGCATTGGTATTTATGAATCCCAAAAAAGAAATTACAGAAGAGGTGTGGAACATGGCTCCGCAAAATGGGGCAATGTGTCCGAAATCTGCAGACGTTACTGCGAAAAACAGTACACCCAGAATCTGCTTTTGACACAGCATTTCCGCATGGGACTGGATGGCTATAAGCATAAACGAAATTTAAATGTGCTAGTAGTCGGAGGTTCCGGGGCAGGAAAGAGCCGGACCTATGCGATTCCGAACATCATGCAGTGCAACTGCTCGATGGTGATCACAGATCCGAAAGCGGAACTTCTGCGCAAAACAGGAGGTGTCCTGGAACGGAATGGATATGAAGTCCGGGTGTTCGACCTGATCAATCCGGAAACTTCTTGGTGCTATAATCCGTTTGCGTATGTCCGGGATGACAAGGATGTGCTGAAACTAATTAACAACCTGATCCGCAACACGACACCGAAAGGTGCACAAAGCTCGGACCCGTTCTGGGAAAAGTCCGAGACTGCACTTTTACAGGCACTTATGCTGTATTTACTGCATGAAGCTCCACCGGAAGAACAGAACTTCCCGATGATCATGGAAATGCTTGGCAGTGCGCAGGTAAAAGAAGATGATGAGGATTACCAGTCCCCACTGGATATTTTGTTTGAGAGATTGGAAATGCGTGATCCGGAGAGTATTGCGGTCAAGCAGTATGCCATTTATAAGCAGGCGGCGGGCAAGACTGCGAAGTCGATTTTGATTTCTGTTGGTGTCCGTCTGGCAGCGTTCAATCTGAAACAGATTGCCAATCTGACCTGTACAGACGAACTGGACTTATACAGTATCGGGGAGAAAAAAGTGGCACTGTTTTGCTGTATTCCAGATGCGGACACCAGTATGAATTATCTGGTCGGCATGATTTACAGCAATCTGTTTCAGACACTGTATTATGTGGCAGACCGGAAGTACGGAGGAAGGCTTCCGATTCCGGTACACTGCATTATGGACGAATGGCCAAACGTAGCATTGCCGGATGACTTTGACAAGATTCTGGCAACCATGCGTTCCAGAGGGATTTCCTGCAGTATCATCATCCAGAACATTGCACAGATGAAAGCCTTGTTTAAAGACTCGTATGAGAGTCTGATCGGCAACTGCGATGAATTTTTATATCTGGGTGGAAATGAAAAAGAAGGACATAAGTATGTCTCGGAATTATTGGGAAAAGAGACATTGGATACCAATACCTACGGACAGACAAAAGGGCGTAGCGGCAGCTATTCGGTGAATTATCAGCAGACTGGAAGGGAACTTTTAACACCGGATGAAATACGGCTTTTAGATAACCGCAAAGCGATTTTGTTTATTCGTGGGGAGCGTCCGATCATGGACGATAAATATGATTTAAAAAAGCATGTGAATTTCAGATACACAGAGGACGGTGGTGCATCGCCTTATGACTATGCGAAAACACCACTGGCTCACGACGATTTAAACATTGACATTAACAGATTAGACGATTATGAACTGCTCTCTACCGAGGACATCCTTGGTGAATAGCAGTTTTTCTTATGGATTGGAGTGATGTGTATTGAAGAAACTTCTCGCAGGAGAAAAAAATAGAACAAAAAAGAATACAACGGAAAAAATGACAACCCCGATGCCGATGGGGAGAAAGCAGAAGAAATGGATGGGGCTTTATATGACACTGGTTCTTATTGCAACCGTAGGGACAACCACGGTGTTTGCAGCCGGAGATCCGCTGTCGGTGATCAATAACTTGTCTACATTCATCTTCTCACTGATCCGTGCCATCGGCTTGATCCTGCTTGGGTTTGGAGTGGTGCAGGTAGGACTGTCCTTAAAAAGCCATGATCCAAGCCAGAGGGCAAATGGATTTCTGACACTGGCCGGAGGCGTGATCATTACGTTCGCCAAAGAGATCCTGGACCTGATCATGGCGTAAGTCTCTGAAAAAAGATAGAAGGAAACCGCAGGAGTACCGGAAGGTGCTCCTGTATTCAAAACCATTTTCTAAGGAGGTGAGAATTTTTGAGTGATAACTGGATTGTACAGAATCTGAACTCGGCACTATCCACATGGAGTGAAAAGATGGCAGAACTGTGGACTCTGCTTACCGAAAATCCGGCAACTTTTAAAGGCGGCGGCATCTGGCGCATTATGACCAATATCAATGATGCACTGACAGCCATCGCATATGGACTGCTGGTGCTGTTTTTCGCAGCCGGGATTATCAAAACCTGTGGGAGTTTTACGGACCTTAAGAAACCGGAACACGTATTAAAAGCATTTATCCGGTTTGCACTGGCGCAGGGGGCAATCACCTATGGGATGGAGCTGATGCAGGCACTGTTTTCCATTGTGCAGGGAATTGTGACCACGGTAATGAGTGGTTCAGGCATGGCAGGAAGCGTGACCGAACTGCCAACAGAGATTATAGATAAGATCGAAAGTGTGGGAATGCTGGAATCTATCCCATTATGGATCGTGACACTGCTTGGAAGTCTGCTGATCACAGTACTGTCGTTTGTCATGATTCTGACGGTGTATGGCAGGATGTTCAAAATCTATATGTATACCGCAATCGCCCCGATCCCGATCTCCTCTTTTGCAGGAGAACCTACACAATCCATCGGAAAGAACTTTCTACGTTCTTATGTGGGTGTGTGTCTGGAAGGGGCGATCATTGCACTGGCATGTATCATCTATTCTGCCTATGCCGCAAGCCCTCCGGCAGTGGGGGATACAGGGCTGAGTGCAGTTACAATCGTGTGGAACTATGTAGGGGAACTGGTATTTAATTTACTGGTTCTGGTCGGAGCAATCAAGGCATCTGACCGAATCGTAAGAGAAATGATGGGACTTGGAGGTTAAGAAGATGGATACAAATAAGACGTTAGGATACGACTGGGAATATGGACATGAGGAAGTAGCGATTCGAGTAAGCTCTTACAGGAATAATGAGAACTTATATGTAGGACTTTGCCACAGGGAAGAGGGAGAATGGGAAGATTTTGGAGATGTAACGATCAATCTGCCATTTTCTTTTTTAGAGCCAAATGAAGCATATATAACCGGAGACTTTACCAAAGATATGATTCGTTTTATTAAGGCGCATAAGCTTGGCAAAGTATTAGATGAAACAGCAAAGTCTGGATATGGAACCTATCAGAAAGTGGCATTTGACCTTGCAAGGCTTGCAGAATTTGATCCGGAGGGCGTTGCAGAACATTGCAAAATGATGGGAATCGAACTGCCAAAAGAGAAACCAAAGAAAGTGAAAAAGCAAAACAGAGGAAAGGAGCGATAAGTTATGGAAGTCAAGATGAATAAAGAAATCCGGGACTATCAGGAATCCATGTTTATGGGACTGGACCTGCGGCAATGCGTGTGTTCGGTTCTTGCCATCCTTACAGCAATCGGGATCTACTTTGGGATGCGTGACATTACCGGGCAGGAAGTCACCGGATGGCTGTGTGTGATCGGGGCGGCTCCGTTTGCTGCCTGTGGGTTCTTCAAATATCATGGGATGACGGCCGAGCAGTTTTTGTGGGCAGTAATCAAATCAGAACTTCTGTATCCGAAAAAACTGGTGTTTCAGTCGGAAGATCTCTACCATTCCTGTATGCAGGAGACCATCTCGCTGGGAGAAAAGAATCAAAAGGATGGAGCAGAAATCTTAAAAGAACGGGAACGGAAAGCAGAAGTAAAACAGGGAAAGAAACAAAAGGGAAGGAGTGATGCCCTTGATTAAAACCTTAAGTCAGGCACTGCGGATGGACAAGGAACGGTTCAAAGTTCCAAGATCCGTTCAACAGGCGATTCCTATCCAGCGGATCTGGCCGGATGGAATCTTTCAACAGGGAACGAAGTTTTCGAAAACATTTCGTTTTACCGATATCAATTATTACATTGCGAGTAAAGACAATAAGACCGAGATGTTTCTGGATTATTCGGAACTCTTAAACTCACTGGATTCCGGCATTTCTGCCAAAATTACCATTAATAACAGGAGAATCAATAAAGAAGAATTCGAAAAGTCTATTCTGCTTCCAATGAAGGAAGATGGACTGGATCACTATCGGGAAGAATACAACGAAATGCTCCTGTCTAAGATTACAGGAACGAATAACAGTATCTATCAGGAACGGTATCTGACTGTCAGTGTGCATAAAAAATCCATTGACGAAGCGAGAACCTACTTTGCACGAATCGGAACAGACATCGTGACACATCTGGCAAAGCTGTCATCCACAGCAGAAGGACTGGATGCAGAAAGCCGGCTTCAGATCTTCCGGGACTTTTTCAAAGGAGATGTCCCACAGGCGTTTCCTTTTGACCTGAAACAATTTGCCAAGAAGGGGACAAGCTTCAAAGACTGGATGTGTCCGGATTCAATGGAGTTTGAACGGGACCATTTCCGGATCGGGGACAGGTACGGAAGGGTTCTGTATATGCAGGACTATGCCAGTTATGTGAAAGATGACATGATCTCGGAGCTGTGTGACTTCAGCCGGAATCTGATGTTGTCCATCGACATCCTGCCAGTCCCTACAGATGAGGCGGTAAGGGAAATCCAGAACCGTCTGCTTGGGGTAGAAACAAATGTGACCAACTGGCAGAGAAGACAGAACGCAAACAATAACTTTTCAGCTATCGTCCCATACGATATGGAGCTGCAGAGGAAAGAGACGAAAGAAATGCTGGATGATCTGACAACCAGAGACCAAAGGATGATGTTTGGAATTCTGACGATGGTACATCTGGCAGACAGTAAAAAACAGCTGGATTCCGATACAGAACTGCTCCTGTCGGTGGCAAGAAAGCATCTGTGCCAGATGTCAACACTGAAGTGGCAGCAAGTGGACGGACTGAATACGGTGCTTCCGTATGGACTTCGAAAGATCAATGCCCTGCGGACACTGACAACCGAATCCACGGCTGTTTTGATCCCGTTCCATACGCAGGAAATCCTGCAGCCGGGCGGCATCTATTACGGGCAGAATGCAGTCAGTAAGAATCTGTTGGTAGCCGACCGGAAGAAACTAATGAATGGAAACAGTTTCCGATTGGGTGTCAGTGGTTCGGGAAAGAGTTTCTCGGCAAAAGAAGAGATTGTGCATCTGGCACTGGCTACGGATGATGATATCCTGATCCTCGATCCGGAGTCCGAATTTACAAAACTGGTAGAGGCTCTGGGCGGTCAGGTCGTAAAAGTATCTGCAACATCCGATAACCATTTGAATGCAATGGATATGGACGCAGCCTATGGAAATGAAAAGAATCCACTGATTGAAAAGTCGGAGTTCATCCTGTCTGTATTTGAACAGTTAGTCGGGGCAGGAAATCTATCGGCAAAAGAAAAGTCCATCCTGGACCGATGTGCTGCAGATGTGTACCGGGATTATATCCGAAGTGGTTATACCGGGGAAGTCCCAACATTGAAAGATATGTATCGGCAGTTGATGTTGCAGCCGGAAGAAGAGGCAAGAGGGCTCGCACTTTCCTCCGAACTTTTTATCAATGGAAGTCTGAACACCTTTGCACAGCCAACTAATGTGAATAAGAAGAACCGGATCATGGATTATGATATCCGGGAACTGGGGGAACAGCTTATGCCACTGGGAATGCTGGTTACCTTAGACAGCATTTTCAACCGGGTGATCCAGAACTGGAAAGAAGGGAAAACCACATGGATCTTTGCGGATGAGTTCTATCTGTTATTCCGCTATGAATACAGTGCGAACTTCTTCTACCGGCTTTATAAGAGAATCCGTAAATACAATGGATTCGTGACAGGGCTTACGCAAAATGTGGAGGAACTTTTGAAATCCGATACGGCAAGACTTATGCTCGCCAACAGTGAATTCCTGATCCTGTTGAATCAGGCAAGTACAGACCGGGAAGAACTGGCTGCCCTTCTGAACATCTCGGAGAACCAGCTGTCTTATATCACAAACGTGGCAGTCGGCAGTGGCCTGATCCGATGTTCCGGGAATATCGTTCCGTTTGAGAATACGTTTCCAAAGAATACAGAACTCTATAAACTTATGACAACAAAACCGGGAGAATCGTAATGAAAAAAGAAGAGATCACCATTACCTTTTACGCTGCAGAATGCGGCGAATTCCATGAGATGGGCGAATATACAAAATGTAACTCACTGGAAGAGGCATATAAAAAGTACAGGAAGTATTGTAAAACATCTGGCAATATGTGTCCGGCAATTGAATTTTCCATCCATGATCCAGACTCTTTTTACTCGGATCTGGAATATCCGTTGCCACTATCTGCGAAAGACAGGGAATTGTTGGAGCTTGTGCCATACTACAATGAGCATCCACTGGTAAATGAAGCCATCCGAAAAGTAGAACAGTTACAGAAACAGCAGGAAAAGAAGAAACACCGGGACACAGCCCGATGAGATAAAAGATACGGAAAGAGGGTGACCGGATGAGAGATATCAAGGAACGGGTAAGGGATAAGAATCCGAAGATTCGTAATCCGGCTGCCCGGCTTCCGAAAGAGCTGGTTCGCCAGACGGTACTGGAGGCAAAAGAAAAACCGAGGGAACTACAGGGAAAAACTGGCAGCCAATCAGAATCCCTGACACAGTATGGTGCTGAAAAAATAGAATCTGTACAGTACAGGGCGGCGAGTGTGGCAGGAAAAACGGTAGGGAAAAGAACATATCAAGGTGGAAAAAAACTTGCCGGAGTGACTTATCGAAAGATAAAGGAAAGAAAAAGCAGACAGGAAGAAGTGAAAGCTGCCGAAGAAGCAATGGAGCAGGGGGCAGAAAGCGGAAAGACATTAATTAAGGTGAAACCGGAACAGACAGCACTTGCCAAGGAGAACAGTAAACGACAGGTAAAAGCAGCACCGAGAGTGGTAAAAGTATCCGGGCTGTCTCAGGAGAAAATAAAAACACAGGCATCCATGCAGAAATGGCAGGTAGAAAAAGGTGCACAGGCGATGCAGAAAGCAAGAGCAGTCCAGATGGCAAGAAAATCCGCAGTAGCATCAGCAGAAAGGGGAGAAGCAGTCCTTCAGACGACCGGAAAAGGGGCAAAGCTTTCTATGCAGGGGATTACAGCAGCCATACAAAAAGCAACAGCCGCCCTAGGAGAAATGGGAAAATGGTTTGCCGCAGGAGGGATGGCATTTCTTGTAGTGTTTATCCTGATTGCCGGAATCATTGCCGGGGCAGCGTTTAGCAGTGGTTCGGAAAGTTCCGAATCCTTAAGTGAGGAAGTGCTTGCGTATACTTCCGTCATCCAGCGCTATGCCTCCCAGTACGGTATCCCGGAATATGTATCTGCGCTTCAGGCTATCATGATGCAGGAATCCGGGGGAAGGGGGACAGACCCGATGCAGTGTTCGGAGAGTCCATACAATACTAGATTTCCACACAGTCCCGGCTCCATTACAGAGCCGGATTATTCCATCGAAGTGGGAGTCAAGACATTCGCAGACTGCATCAGTCAGGCAGGATGCAGCACCCCACAGAATCTGGACAAGCTGAAACTTGCATGGCAGGGATATAACTATGGAAATGGCTACATAGGATGGGCATTGCAAAGAGGCGGTTATACAGAAGCCAATGCCCTGCAGTTTTCACAGCAACAGGCAGCTTCGCATGGATGGAGCAGTTACGGAGATCCCCAATACGTTCCCCATGTGATGCGGTATTATTCCGGTGGCAGCCTGTTTGCTGGTTTGTTTGGAAATCAGCAGATCGTATCGGTTGCGATGGGGCAGCTTGGAAACAGTGGCGGTCAGAAGTTCTGGAGCTGGTATGGATTTGACAGCCGGGTAGAATGGTGTGCCTGTTTTGTGAGCTGGTGTGCAGATCAAAGCGGTCTGATAGCAAGTGGGAATGTTCCAAAGTTCTCATTGTGCCGTGATGGAGTGTCCTGGTTTCAGGGAAAGAATAAGTGGCAGAGTGGTGGAACAACCCCGACAGCCGGAATGATCATTTTTTTTGACTGGGATCATGATGGAAACTCAGACCATGTAGGAATCGTGGAAAAATGCGAAGGTGGAAGAGTCTACACAGTGGAAGGAAACTCCAGTGATCAGGTACGGCAGAGAAACTATGCGATGGATTATGCCTCCATCATGGGATATGGGGTGATAAATTGATGGAATTGGAGAGATAAAAAATTATACTTGTAATCTGGGGAAAATTGCGACAAAATAAAGAGAAGAACTAGTGAAAAAGAAGGAATCCTCTCATGAATCAACAAGAAATATTTGAATACATCAAAAAGCAATATCCAGCCACCCCGGAGAGAATCACACAAAATGGAAAGCAGATCACAATCTTTAAAAACCAGAGAAATAACATTCCCTATGCTATTTTTTATCAATCAGACGAATCTGTAATGTCAATCATGGAAGTTCAGGCAGAGTCAGATATGATAAGCAATTATATCGAAATGTATCACCTTGCTCCGGCAAAGTACATGAATCAGAAACACTGGCTGGCAGTTCCAATGGATGGAACTGTCAGAGATTCGAAAGTTTTAGATATGCTTGATATGGGCTACGATATCGTTGATGAACAGGAAAAATGACAGAGAAACAAGAAATGGACAGTCGAATAGAAGAAATAAAGTGGGATGATAAATCGTGATTTAGGAGTGATATAAATGATTAAAGATTTAATGTATATTGAACTAAAAACAGGATATTCTGATGATGGTCCAGCATGGATTGGATATGTGAAAACTTCAAAAACCAAGAAAACCATTTACTTTAATGACCATGCTTTTCAAAAATATAATGGTGGTTATTCTAACTATGTAGATATTGAAAACGGCGATGAATATTGGATTTCTGGCTTGAAAAAGAGAGAGAGCAATCGTCATTGGGCCGGTCATGGGAAAATTATGATTGACCGCAGAGCTGTTAATGAATATCTTACTCTGATTGGAGAGAAAGAATTACCCCTAAATTTGTTTGAAATAATTGACATTGAAGACAGATTTCCAGTTGAAAGAGTAAATAATCTTTTGAACGACAAAGAATAAAATTTCAGTTGTCTTAATTGGATAAATCGTTGTTTGACATTCTAAGTTAATCGCGCCATATGGCTTGATTATAAATACAAAGATAAAAACGCAATGTACATTCAGCAATGTACTAGAGCTGGTAGGTAGCCCAGCCGTCCTATGCAAATAGGGTAAGTAACCTGCCCCTCCGGGTTGTCCATTCTTTGTTCAACAATTATTTTAGGAGGGATTCTTATGGACAAAGTAAGTGGAAAACTGACGGTGTATTTTGAAGAACCATTTTGGGTAGGTGTATTTGAGCGTATCGAGGATGGTAAGTTGTCTGTATCAAAGGTAACTTTTGGTGCAGAACCAAAAGATTATGAGGTGCAGGAATATATCCAAAAACATTATGCCAGTTTGAAATTCAGTCCGGCTGTTGATGCTGTTGTAAAGGATATAAAGAGAAATCCAAAAAGGATGCAGCGTGAAGCGAGAAGGCAAATGCAGGAAACTGGTATTGGAACAAAATCGCAGCAAGCATTGAAATTACAACAGGAACAGAATAAACAGGAATGTAAGATCAGAAGCAGAGAGAAAAAAGAAGCGGAAGAACTGCGAATGTTTGAAATGAAACAGCAAAAGAAAAGAGAAAAGCATAAGGGGCATTAGCCCCTTGCTGGACTCGTTCAAATCGAAAATTAACACTTAACGAGGAGAAATAAACATGTCAAAGAAAGAAGAAAGATTTGAAGTTATATTTAGAGATGGAAGTTCGCTTAAGGATGATGGGGTTCGCCAAATTCTTGTAGATAAGGAGACTGGTGTTAATTATCTTTGTTGGAAATCTGGATACGGGGCTGGTATTACACCTCTTCTGGATTCTGAAGGAAAAGTCATAGTTACAAAGTCAAATTCCAATTGAACTAAATCGCTGCGCCACAGCCTTCGCAGGCCATCGCGCAGCGATTTAGTTCAACTGGAATTTATGGAGGTGGAAAATGTATTTTTCAGATGAGAAAGATTACATTATGCGAATGATAAAAGAAATGGTGAAAATATTATTTTCTTTAATATGTGGGAAAAAGTATGTTTCTGTTGAGTTTGAAAAAGAAAACAAATATGAAGTGTCAGGGAAAAATTTGAAAAGTTTTCTTGATATGATTGATTCAGGGCAAATTAACGAAGCGGAGAATATACTTTTAGATAACATTGATTATACAAATAATGATGATGTGATGGCGGCAGCTCTTTTCTATCAATACCTTAGTGAGAAAGATAGTGAGTTTTTGATTAACAACAATTATACAAAAGAAGAAGTGCTTTCTGGTTTTAAGCAATTACTTGTGCAGTCAGAATATAATAATTTGTTATATATGATTAAGGATGATGAGTAATGCAGAATTTTCGACTTGTGAACTTTAACAACTCGAAAGTTGTAGTACTTGGAAAATGGAATAAAGAAAAAGGAGTGTGATTATATGAAAATATTATTACCGATTATTTATATTATTACTTTTATTATTGGAATATTCTTTATTATAACGGCGGATACAGGATTGATTACCAGTTATTATCAAGCACTCATTGCCGGAGTGATAATTAGCTGCTTTGCCGGTATATTCTTAGCAATTTACTTACATGAATGGCATAAGAAAAACTAAGCAATTATCAAAATTCTAGTTTTTGAAACTGAGACATCGGAATTTTACAGGGAGTGTATTACATGAAGAAATTAGTATCAGTATCAATAAAAACGATTATCTTTTTTGTTGGTTGGGCAATATGTGTATCGGTTATACCTATACCGAATACAGATAGTGCGGTAATCTGGAGATTTTGGGCAGAATTAATACCGCTTGTATCTATTATTGCGCTAACGCTTATCTTTTGGCTAATAGATAAAAGAAAGACACGCTTACATTTGACTGAAAAACTGGTTAATAATATCATATTAGGATGTGTAACAGGAGCAGTTTGGTTAGGCGTATCTGTTGGAATATTAGCTATAATAGGAGTTGTACATATAGATGGTAGAAATCAAATCTCTATGCTATGGTTGTGGATGATATCGGCTTTTCTCAATACTGTTATGCAAGAAATGTTGGTTCGTGGTTATTTATATCAGATGTTAAAAAGCAACTACAATATAGGTATTGCTGTTATTGTATCTACTGGCTTATTTACATTTGCACATGGTGGTGCTTTTGAGGCGGGAATTCTTCCAGTGCTTAATGTCATAACAATGAGTCTTTTTGTGACGGCAGCTTTGGAATATACAGATTCCTTAATTGCTCCGATTGTAATTCATTTTTTATGGAATGGTGTTGGTGCAATTATTTTGGGAGGAGTATCTTTGGCAGAAGATTATCCACATTTATTTAACATGGTAATTAGTGGTAATTCAATTCTGTCTGGTGGTAGTTGTAAAATTGAAGGTAGCATAATTGTACTTCTTATGAATTTGATTTTTATGGTTGGATTTATAATGGCAAATAAGAAAAAGGGTAAAATATATAAATCCTAATTTACTTTGGAGAAGAGAATGAATAAAGGAAGTTGTAAGCAGGAAACAAGTCTGACACAACTTTGTGATAAAATTATTACCATATGTAAAAGATAAGAAAACGATAAGGAGAAAGAAAATAAATGATCTCTGTATTGGTTATAGAAGATGATCCCCAGATTAGCCGTCTGATCGAGTCAACGCTGACTGCAGAAGGCTATCACTGTGAATGTGCACTTGATGGGCAGATCGGAGCTGACTGTATTGAGGAAAAAGTATATGATTTGATTCTTCTGGATTTGATGCTGCCCCAAATTAGCGGCTACGAACTGCTGGAATATATCGTAACTGTCGGAACACCGGTCATCATTATTTCTGCTATGGGACAGGTCAAAGACCGCATCCGGGGACTTCGTATGGGTGCGGATGATTATTTAAGTAAGCCGTTTCAGATTGGAGAGCTTTTGGCACGTGTAGAGACGGTACTTCGCCGTACAAAGCGGATACAGGATAAGATTACGATAGATGATGTGACGCTTGATCCGGTATCCCGCCAGGTATTTAAAGATGGGCATCAGATCAATCTGACTGTGAAAGAATTTGATCTTCTGATGGAGTTGGTTGGGAACAAAAATGTGGCTTTGAGCCGTGCCAGACTGTACGAAGCAGTCTGGGAGGAAGAATACAGTGGTGAGACCAGAACGCTGGATTCTCATATCCAGCGTCTGCGTAAAAAACTGGATTGGAATGACCGGATTGTGACAGTATTTCGCATCGGATACCGGCTGGAGGTTCATCAGTGAAATTTTTCTATAAGATATTTTTAAGCATGCTGCTGGTGCTGACGGTATCTTTGGCAACCATAGAGTACCTGACGGTATCGTACAGTCTGGAGCATGCATTGCAGCGGGAAGAAAATACCGCACTCTCCCAACATCAGATGGCCAAATATTCGATCCAGACAGTGCTACTTGGCATTACGGACGATTACACAACGTCCAATATGGAAAATATCGCAAAATCGGCAGAAACGCCTCTTGGTGCTCAAAGTGGTTTGTTTTTTGCCAGTCAGAACAGCCAGTCAGGGAGAGATGAGACAGTGTATTATAATTCCTGTAAGATCAATCCTTCGGACAGAATACCGGCGACGGGAATACTGGAATACGAGATACGGGAAACAGAAAAAGACAGATATCTGCAGGTTAGAAGCAGTTTTACACTCGATACCAACAGCTTTGTGCTGGTTACAGAGAAAAATGTAGAAGAACTGTTTCAGGATGCGGATACACTGCGCAGGCGCTGTGAATTCTTTTACTGGTGCATTCTTGCTACCGGTTCATTTTTGGTGCTTGTGATTACCTTTACCTTAACAAAGCCATTGCACAGACTGCAAGGCACAACCCGGAGGTTTGCTAAAGGAGAGTATGATGTACGAGCAGAGATCAGTAGCCGGGACGAAATAGGGGATCTGTCAAAAACATTTAATTATATGGCAAAGACGATAGAAAGCAAGATGGAAGAGCTGAAGGATGCGGTCAGAAGACAGGAGGAGTTTACAGCAAACTTTGCCCATGAGCTGAAAACACCGATGACGTCAATCATAGGATATGCCGATACGTTGTATCAGAAGACTCTGTCGCCGGAGGAAGTACATCAACTGGCCGGAATCATTATGAATGAAGGCATGCGTCTGGAGGCGCTTTCCTTTAAGCTAATGGAGCTTGTTACGCTGTCGCAATCTAATTTTCAGCTAGAAGAAGCCAGGATTGATGAGGTTATTGCAGATGCTGTGGAAACGATCCAACCGACAGCAGAAAAAAGAAATGTTCGGGTGCAGCTTCAGACAGAATCAGCCTGGGTACGTCTGGAATATGATCTCTTTAAGACACTTTTATTGAATCTGATGGATAATGCCTTAAAATCGGGTACGGACCGGATAAATATACAGGGAAGCTGTGAAAAAGAACAGTATATGATTTCCATTCGTGATTACGGACGGGGAATCCCGAAAGAAGATCTGCAAAAGATCACTGAGGCTTTTTATATGGTGGACAAATCACGCTCGCGGAAGGAACACGGCGCAGGTCTTGGCCTTGCACTGGCAGTAAAAATCGCAAAGCTGCATCATACAGAGCTTGTTTATGAGAGTGTGGCCGGACAGGGAACCTGTGTATCGTTTATGTTAGCAAAGGAGGCGGATGATGAAGAAGAGGAAGCTTAAAGTACTGTATATTCTTCTTACTGTGACACTGGCGTTTTTGATTGCACTGACGGGAATGTTCGTCCCCAAGCTTCTTCTGAATACAAAGGCAAAGAAACTGGCAACTGCCACAGGGAGAATGGATAATGGAGATGTATCGCCATATACCTATACGATGGATACAAAGACCCGGATTGCCAGAGTAGAAAAGCTGGTAGAGCAGATATTTATAAGTGGTGCAGATATGTATATAAACGTACGTGAGCCTCTTGACACGGAGCTTTCCTGCGAACAGGCTCAGAGGACGATAAAGAAATTTCTGATAGCATATGCGGATATGCTGGAAGAATACGGACTTTTGAGTACGGTGGAGCGTAATGATACGGACGCGCCGGTGTTCGGTTCAGGAAATGATGGGAATCTGCAGTATCAGGACAGGCTGACAGAAAGTGGGGACGCACAGTTGGAGAGAGACTGTACCTATATTCAGATGGAGCCACCGGATTTTATGGTGTCGCCGGAGAATCAGCAATTGTCTGTATGGGTGGACTCGGGTTATATCTATGATCAGTTTGTGGAGATCACCATTGATGCTGTGACTGGGCTGCCGGTTACCGTACAGTTTGGCATAGCAGGTATAGAGCCTGATGAGACCTGGTGTGAAGCCACAGCAGCAGTGCTTGAAAAAGTATATGGAATAGATTTGAAGTTTGGCGCACCCGAGATGTTGTATGAGCCTTATGCCGGAGACATGATGCGTCAGGCAGGAAAGATGGACTTTGAATATGCGTATGGTTTTTCCTGTGTAACGCAGGACAATGCGCTGCATATGGAGTATCAGTACTATAGCGAAGATACCGGGTATGCGGAAAGTAAAACCTCCCGAGATGTATATGGTGAAATATATATATGCTTTTACGGGGAATAAAGCTGTACATTTTATGGAGTCTGGTACGGCTCCACTGCGATTTGACAACTCAGACACAACTTTGCGACAGGATGGAGATAACCTCCTGCTATACTGTGGATATACGGTATAGCAGGAGGCATTTTTTATGAAAGAACCGATGACAGATGTAAGGAGAAAACAACTTTACAGGATAAAAAAACGAAAAAGAAGAAAACAATGTATAAGAGTCGCTCTTCGCATGGCAGTACTGTGTTTTCTGGTTCTGTTTGCTGTGCAGAAAACAGCAGATCTGCTTCGGGTGGATGACAGTGACAGGATGGAGGATGCAGAACAGTCATACAGTGGACAGGGAGGAAAGACACGGACAAATACGGAAAAAACATGGGGAGTATTCGGAAAAGCAGATGTGCTGACACAGGAAGACAAGCTGCATAGTATAGAAGAAAGTGATGAGTATCCTGACCAGCTTAAGGAATTGGCAGAAAAAAATAGTGAGACAATTGATTTTGTCTATGATTATCCGGAAATGAAGGACAAAAAGCAAACGATTGATCTGTCACAAGAAGCCAAAACCGATACAGTACCGCTTCTATTGCAGTGGGATGAACGCTGGGGGTATATGCCGTACAGTGGAGGTCTCCTCGGCTACACCGGCTGCGGACCGACGAATCTGGCAATGGTCGTTTTGTATCTGACCGGAGATAAAACGGTTACACCGGCATCTGTAGCAGAATACGCAGAGAGTGCCGGATACAGTGTGCCGGGATCAGGTAGCAGCTGGACACTGATTAGTGAAGGTTGTGAACATTATGGGATTCATGCTGAGGAAGTGCCGATGGATGAGGACAGAATAAAGGCAAAACTGGATGAGGGATGTCTGATCACCATCAATGTAGGACCCGGAGATTTTACAGATTCCGGCCATTTTATAACGATAATCGGATATGACAGGGACGGTTTTATCATCAATGACAGCAACAGTCGCACAAACAGTAAAAAAAGATGGTCATATGAGCAGTTGAGCAGACAGATGCGGAATCTATGGGCCATGTATAACTGAAGGGAAAAGCCAGATGTTGAACAGCTTTTGAACAGTGATACTACCATATTTTTCATATAGCAGCGATTGAAACACAAGGATTTTAGAATTTAGATATTTTTCTAAATAGTTGTTGACAATTCTGTTTCGTCAGAATATATTATATTTAGAAATATTTCTAAATACTTTTGAAAGAAGTGATGCTATGGCTTTTGCAGATACTTTTAAGGCCTTGTCCGATCCTGCACGCCGAGAAATCTTACAGTTATTAAAGAATGGCCGAATGTCCGCCGGAGAAATTGGTAGTCATTTTCATATGACCGGTGCTACTGTTTCCTATCATCTAAAGATTTTGAAAAAGGCTGATCTGATATGGGAAACAAAAGAAAAGAATTTTATTTACTATGATTTGAATACTTCCGTTGTAGAAGAATTACTTCTATGGTTAAAAGACTTGAAAGGAGACGAATCTCATGATGAAAAAATATAAATGGTCTTTGTTACTTGGCAGCCTTCTTTCTTTAAGCCCGATCTTGATCGGATTGCTTTTGTGGAATCAGCTTCCGACAAAGATTCCTACCCATTTTTCCACTGGAAATACTCCAGATGGCTGGAGCAGCAAGGCAATTACCGTTTTCGGACTTCCGCTTTTTATGTTTGCAATGATGTGGTTTTGCTTTCTTTTCACCCATGTTGATCCAAAACGCCAGAACATCAGTCCGAAGCTGATCCGGGCACTTGTGTGGTTCATGGCTGCACTTTCCCCGATTGTTGTGTGCTCTAGCTATGCTATTGCTCTTGGAATAAATGTGAATATTACTCTGCTCACTTATCTGATCATTGGACTCATGCTTTTGGTAATTGGCAATTATCTGGCAAAAACAAAACAGAACTATAGTGCTGGCATTCGGATTCCATGGACACTGTCCAGTGAAGAAAACTGGAATCGCACACACCGTTTCAGCTCCAGACTGTTTATCTTTTGTGGCCTGGCTATGATCGCCAATGGATTTCTGGACTCTAAGATACTGTTATTTTTCATCATGGCAGTGTTGATCGTTATCCCATATGCATATTCTTTTTTCTTATTTAAAAAAGGAATATGATGTACACTTTTGGAACATGCCTTTGTAGCTGCAATAAGGGCATATTATAGTAATGGTGTAGATTTTATTGAGCCTTTGGATGTTAGTACCATTTTCGGGAATGGACTTGATAACGCCATAGAAGCAAGTGAAAAACTTCCTGAAGAACAGAGGGCGATACTTGTGAAAGCGGGGAAAATGCAAAACTTCTTTTCTGTACTGATTGAAAATAACTGCTTGCAGGATAGCGGAAACACAAAGAGCCGTACCACAAAGAATGATGATTTTCTTCACGGTTTCGGTATTTCTAATATGCGAAAAGCCGTTGAGAAATATGATGGTCAGTTGATGACCAAATGCGAAAACGGGAAATTTACATTGAAAATTTTAATACTAATTCCATAAAGAATATGGCTTATGAGCCTGTTGTCTATCACGGACAGCAGGCTTTTTTGCGTAGTTATATTAGAATTGAGCGAGCTAAGCGAGCGATGCTTCTTGAACGACAGTTCAAGAAGATGGTGGCTATTAGAATTTACGCTTTCAGTATTAGAATTTGCGTCTTGTCTTGTATTCTTTATTTAATAGAATACAAGTTTATTCAAGTGATGAAACAAAAAATTCATAGAAGAGTATTCTCCTATATCAAGTACATTTGCTGCATAGATGGAATATCTTTATGAAATCTTCAAAATTGATTGATATTATGAAAAAAAAGAAAGGATGATTATAAATATGAATATGATTTTAAAAACAAAAAATCTCTGCAAATCGTTCAACGGGCAGACAGCCGTAAATAACATATCGCTGAACATTGAAAGAAATTCCGTCTATGGATTGTTAGGACCAAACGGAGCCGGAAAATCTACAACACTCAAAATGATAACAGGTATTTTGAGGCCCACATCTGGGAGTATTGAGTTTGACGGCCACGCATGGAAACGCAGCGACTTAAACCATATCGGAGCGTTAATTGAAATGCCGCCGCTTTATGAAAATTTGACCGCCTATGAAAATCTGAAAGTAAGGACTACTATTTTAGGGCTGACAGATAAGCGGATTGACGAAGTGCTGCAAATCGTCCGGCTGACGGAAACAGGCAAGAAAAGAGCCGGACAGTTTTCTCTTGGTATGAAACAGCGTCTTGGAATTGCAGTTGCATTACTAAACAACCCGAAGCTGCTCATACTTGATGAACCAACCAACGGGCTTGACCCGATTGGAATTGAAGAACTTAGAGAGCTTATCCGTTCCTTTCCTGCAAAGGGTATTACCGTTATTTTATCAAGTCATATTCTCTCCGAGGTACAACAGACCGCTGACCACATCGGCATTATTGCGGGCGGTGTCTTAGGCTATGAGGGGAAACTTAATGCAAACGAAAATTTGGAACAGCTTTTTATGGACGTTGTAAAAAGCAATCACAGGGAGGATTAAGGCATGGACTATCTAAAATCAGAACATTTGAAATTCAAGAGGACAATATCGAACAAACTGATTTTCATTGTTCCGCTAATTACGGCTATTTTTGCATGGATTATGGGTGGATATATCGGGTATCAGTACATGACACTTTACTGGTGGTATGCGTTCCTGCTTCCGGGAGCAATCGCAATTTTGTGTTCTTTGTCACACAGAAAAGAAGAAAACGCAGGGAAATACTATTCGGTATTTTCTATGCCTGTAAACCTTTCGAGATTTGAATTTGCTAAGGGCATTATCTTAGTCGGAAAACTGCTTGTTTCAGCGATATTTTTAGCATTGCTTATTTCTATCAGTAATATCATTGCTCCGGCAACGGCAGTATATTCTCTTTTGCACAGCATTACAGGAAGTATCGGAATTATCCTTGCGTCTGTCTGGCAAATCCCTTTGTGTCTGTACTTAGCACGCAAAACGGGAATGTTTGTGCCGATTGTGTTAAATACAATACTTGGGATTGTCCTATCTACTGCTACCGCATTAGGAAATACAATAGCATGGTGGTTTGTACCGTATTGTTGGGCAGCAAAACTGGCAGAGCCACTTATGGGAATTGAAATGAACGGAACTTATGCGGGGAATTGTGGATTTTCTATAGCCATTATGATTTCCATTTTGTTGTCAATACTCTTGTTTCTTATTTTATCCTATGCCGACGCAAAGGATTTTTCCAAAGGGAGGTAGACAGAAATGGGTTTTATTTATGCGCTTCGTTCTGAACAGGAAAAAACGAAGCATACATCGTTTTGGGCTATTCATTTTTGTGTACCCGTTATGGGGGCATTGTTATTTCTTGCTTACTATTCCCTGTATGCCAGCACCGCAGACAGTAAAAAGCTCAAAATGATATTGGAAATTACGACAACGTTTTTTCCGTTGTTGATAAGCGTTATTGTTGGTCTGAACGTTACACTGGAAGAAAAGGCTTCACACTTCCAAACGCTGCTTGCTGTACCAAACAGACACAAAAATATGCTTGCAAAATTAACTTATCTTTATGGTTCGGGGGTATTTGCATTGTTCTTTCTGTTCCTGTTATTTGTGATTGGCATACATCTTTTGGGAATGGCTGATACAGTGCAGCTCGGAATGCTCATTGGAGCCGCCGCCGGGATGGCCTTTTGTAATTTTATAATATACATCTTGCACCTGTTCCTTAGCTTCAAATTTGGATTAGGGTTATCCCTGTCTTGGGGCGTGTTTGAAAGTCTGCAATGTATCTTATATAGCAATATTGAACTGAAAGGTGTAGCCCGGTATATCCCCTTTGCATGGTCTATGAATTGGGTACAGGATATTTTGAGCCGACAAATTTTCAACTATGGAACGGAAAAAATATGGATTGCAGCATTAACGACAGGTGGCTTGTTGCTGACCTTATTATGGTTTTCTCATTGGGAAGGACGGAAAAATTATGAATAAAAATAGAAAAATGGTTATCGTCTTTTTGTTTGCTTTTGTTTTATGCTTTTCTCTTGCAGGCTGTACTTTACAGGACAGAATCGAAGAATATTCCAGTGGCAAGGAACAATGCTATTTGAATACGGAAAATGTAACACGTTTTTCCTATAAAGGTAACGATTACACCATTTTGGCAGATACCGTATCAAATGGCGGGCTTGGAGAATGGATTGGATATATCCGGCAGCTTGCCGCCATAGACGAGAACGGAAAAATATTGCTGCAAGAAAATGTTGAACCGGCAACTTTTCAATCCTTAGCGGATTTGGCGGAGAAAGCACCAGAAGCCGCTTACATTATTCCTTTTCTCAATGTATATGCGGCTCCTAACGCAGACGATTATCTTATTGTAGATGTAAACGGAGGGTATCATAAAGCTGTTATCAGCGAAAATGTCAAAGATAGCGATACTGTTTTTGATTTTAAGAAAACAGAAGAATCTATAAATGACAGCTTTGAAGTCAATCCAGAAAATGCGACACAGCTTCTTTGGGGCGGGGCGGTTTATCAAGTAACGTCTGATATGGTATCAGATGATGAATTAGGCAGCTACATTGATATTCTTGCCGAAAGTGTTACATTCGATACAGAAACGAAAATCCCTTTGTCAAAAGAAGATTTAAGCAAGATTGACTGGTACGGGGAAAATGCCGGACAGGGGCGAGAGTGTTGGTTTTACACAGATGTCTATGAGATTTACGGAACCGATAAAGCGGAAGCGGTTGCGGTCGAGGTAAATAATAACTACTATATTGCAAAGCGACAATGACAGCTTTCCTGCCCTTGGAGCTTGTGCTATACTAAAAAGGACAACGAAAGGAGGCAACAATATGGCAGCGATCCTTATGATTGATGATGAACAGGCTATTTTAGAGCTTGTGAAAAATGGACTGCAAAAGGACGGGCATTTTGTAACTGCCTATACCTCTGCTGCACAGGTGCCGCTTGATAAACTGAATAGGTACGATTTGATTATACTGGATATTATGATGCCGGATATAGATGGTTTTTCTTATTGTGATAAAATCCGTTCCCTTGTGGACTACCCTATTCTTTTTCTGACTGCAAAGACAATGGAACATGACATCACATTTGGGCTTGGTCTGGGAGCAGACGACTATCTGACAAAACCATTTCGCATTGCAGAATTGCGGGCGAGAGTAAACGCCCACTTACGGCGTGAACGTAGGGAACGACATACCGCACTTACCTTTGACCGCATAAAAATTGATTTATCTGCAAAAGAATTACGGGTGGATAACACGCCTGTTGCCTTAACGAAAAGCGAATATCTGATTTGTGAATATCTTGCAAGGAATAAAGGACAGGTATTTTCAAAAGAACAAATTTACGAAGCTGTTTTCAGCT
Source organism: Dorea sp. OM07-5 (assembly GCF_003481355.1). NCBI lineage: Bacteria > Bacillati > Bacillota > Clostridia > Lachnospirales > Lachnospiraceae > Dorea > Dorea sp. OM07-5. The sequence goes on from NZ_QUKZ01000003.1 coordinate 23,960, forward strand.
TAGAGGGCGACAGTGATAATTCTACAATTTCTACTCATATCAAGAATATCCGGTCAAAATTGAACAAACTGGATATTCAGCCGATAGCGACAGTCTGGGGGATTGGGTATAAATGGGAATGAAAAAAACAACATCACTGAAAGCGTCTTTTTGGAAATTCTTATGTATGCTGCTGATTGGACTAATAGGTGCGGTGGCAATACCATTCAGTCTTATTTTAGCCGGAACCAGTACAGGGCTTATTACCTATGCGAATTATTCAGAACGCATCACAAAAAACCTTGCTCCTGTTATTGCCGCAACGCCGGATTTGGCAGATGTGCAGCTTCCTATGGGCTGTAAATATTTGGTGCTGGATAAAAATTATCAAGTGACGGAAACGACCTTAGAGGGTGACGATTTGGACCGGGCTATGGAATACGCAATATCCGGGAAGATAAATACAAACCTCAACAAACAGTATTTGCTTGTGACCCGCGAAAATGAATATGTGGTGCTGCAATATTACATAGGTTCACAGTTTACAAATGAATGGCTTTATGAGCATTTTCCCTCACCGGAAATTCTACTTTATATTTTTATAGCAATCAACTGTATTGCAGTATGCGTGATATTGGCAGCGAAGTTTGCAAAAAATATGAGGACGCAGCTCTCCCCACTTTTTGAAGCGACAAGGCAGGTAGCAGAACAAAATCTTGGTTTTGAAGTGGGACATTCAAAAATCAAAGAATTTGAGGATGTACTTTGCTCTTTTGCAAATATGAAAGATAATCTGAAAATATCTTTAGAGAAGCAATGGAACGCGGAACAGTTACAGAGAGAACAGATTGCAGCACTCGCTCACGATTTGAAAACACCTCTGACCGTCATTCAAGGAAATATTGATTTGATAAATGAAACGGAGCTTGACGACGAACAACGTCTATATGCGGGTTACATCACTGAAAGCTCCGAGCGGATAGGCATTTATATTAAAGCGTTAATTGACATTTCCCAGACAGTCGCCGGGTATCAGCTTCATTTGGAGAGATTTGATATAGCTGATTACATGGGCCAGATTGAAGCGCAGGCAAGCTCTTTATGCCTTACCAAAGGAATTTGTCTGCAACTGGAAACGGGGGGTAACCTGGGTACACTCAAGGCGGATAAGCTGCTGTTGGAACGGGCAATTATGAACGTGATAAGCAATGCGTTAGACTATTCTCCACCACAGGGGACAATTTATGTAACGGTGCAAAAAACTGACTGCTTTTTGCATATATCTATAACGGACGAGGGAGGCGGCTTCACGCCGGAGGCCCTACATCATGCACAGGAACAGTTTTTCATGGGCGACAAAAGCCGTACTTCTAATATGCACTTTGGTATGGGACTTTATATCACAAGCAGCATTATCAAGCAACATGGCGGGCAGCTTGTTCTAAGCAATTCTAAAAAGACTGGCGGCGCACAGGTTACTATCAAAATTCCATATTAAGAAATTAGAGGGCGATACTGCGGTATCGCTCATTATTTTTTCTAATCTTTATAAATTCTACAAATTTTCCATATAGCATATAGGTAAAGAATAGAACTATAATCTGCCGGACGACGGCAAAAGAAAAAAAGCCGTCGTAGAGCCACCATAGAGGTGCAGCGGTCCTTTTTCTTTTCTGGAGAGCAGGTGGATACTATGCAGTTTTGGAGGAGTGTGGTAAAATGTGATTGTTTATTATGTTAGGAGATTAGGAAGGTAGATGAAATGAGGACAATTTTGTTATTGGAAGATGATGAGAATCTGAACCGTGGAATCGCGCTAAAACTGCAGAAAGAAGGGTATCAGGTTTTTTCCGCTTTTCAGATTTCAGAGGCAGAAAAATTATTTGATGAAAATAGAATAGATCTGGTAATCAGTGATATTACTCTGCCGGACGGAAACGGACTGGAGTTTTGCAGGAAGATTCGAAATAAGAGCAAAGTCTTTGTACTGTTTCTCACGGCAATGGATTCGGAAATTGATATGGTAAACGGCTATGATGCAGGGGCGGATGATTATATTACAAAGCCATTCAGCCTGATGGTACTGGTTTCAAAAGTTCAGGCATTTATGAGAAGAATGGAAGGAGTCTGCGGACACAACAGAATCTTATCGGGAAATATCGAAGTAAATTATGGAGAAATGAGAGCGTTAAAACGAAATGCTGATGGAGTGACTCCTTTGACATTAAGTAAAAAGGAACTTCAGATAATGATTTACTTTATGGAAAACGCAAGGCAGATTTTATCAAAAGAACAGATTTTAGAGTATGTCTGGGATGTTGACGGGCAGTTTGTAGACGATAATACAGTTCCTGTAAATATCAGCCGATTGAAAGGAAAAATCGGGAATGATTATATACAAAATGTAAGGGGGATGGGATATATATGGACCGAAGAAAGCGTACAGGAGTAGCTCTGGCAGCAGGGCTGCTTTTTCTGTTTGTGACAGAGATATTGTTGCTGTTTCTGGCAGGAAATAGTTTATACAAGGAAGAGCAGGGGAAATTAGGGGCGTTAGTGCTGTCCCATCCGGAACAGGAGACGGAGTATATAGAGTTATTTGACAGAGGAAAGCAAAGAAATCGTCAGGAAGAGGAAGCGGGGAAAGAGCTGGAGGAGCGTTACGGGTATACTCCTTTTGATGGGAGAAGCGTGAAAACTTTTGCTGCATATGGAATAGGAATGGCGATGGTTTTTGTGGCAGGACTTGGAGTTTCATGGGTTTTGTTTTTGCGAAATAAAAGAGACCGGCAGCAAGATGAAAATAACCAGGAAGAACTTCGGGAAAAATATATAGAACTGCAGAATCATTTTGAAAAAGTAAGAGAAAAACTTTCCAGAGAAGAAAACAATACAAAATCTTTAATTACAGATATTTCCCACCAATTGAAAACACCGATTGCTTCATTGAAGATGAGTTGTGAACTGGCGGGGTCTGCCGATTTAACCTGGGAGGAACGGGAAGAATTTTATAAAAAGGAATGGGATGAAATTCAAAGACTGGAAAATCTTTTGGATTCACTGATTCATGTGTCCAGATTGGAATCTGGGATGATTCAGATTCAGCCAGAGATGGGCAGTCTGAAAAATACATTGGTACAGGCTGTAAACAGTGTGTATATGAAAGCGTATGAAAAATCCATAGATATTTCTCTGGATGAATTTCAGGATGTGCAAATTGTACACGACTCGAAATGGACAGGAGAAGTGTTCGTAAATATTTTAGACAACGCAGTAAAGTATTCGCCGGAGCATACAGAAATCCGAATTCGGGTAACAGAGCTTGCTACCTGCATGATGCTGGAATTTATCGACCAGGGAACAGGTATTCCGGCAGAAGAGGCGCATCGGGTATTTCAGCGTTTTTACAGAGGAAACCAAGAGTATGTAAAAAAACAGGAGGGCTCTGGGGTTGGACTTTATCTTGCCAGAAAAATTTTGGAGGAGCAGAAAGGCACGATTTGTGTAAAAGTAGCATCTGAAGGCGGTAATAATTTTGTGGTGACATTACCAAAGAAATAGATTTCTGAAAAAAGATTTCTTACATAATTGTTATGCTTTTTGTAAGCCTGCTGTAAGACTGGATTGATAGAATGACATTAGCAAAGAAAAAGGAGGCTTCAAAGTTTATGAAAGCAATATTAGAAACAAGAGATCTTGTGAAATATTATGGAAAAGGCGATAATTTGGTGAAAGCTATTGACCATACAGATTTAATAATCGAACCAGGTGAATTTACAGCAATTGTAGGACGTTCTGGATCGGGAAAAAGTACTCTTCTTCATATGCTGGGAGGATTGGACCGTCCTGATTCCGGAAAGGTTTTGATAGAAGGAAGAGATATTTTTCAACTGAAAGATGAAAAACTTGCAGTGTTCCGCAGAAGAAAGATTGGGTTTATTTTCCAAAGTTATAATTTAGTACCATCCTTAAATGTTTGGGAAAATATTGTGCTACCCATTGGATTGGATGGAAAGAAAGTGGATACAGAGTATGTTATGGATATTATCTGTAGAATCGGAATGGAGGATAAATTGAAATCCTTACCGAATACTCTTTCTGGTGGGCAACAGCAGCGAGTTGCTATTGCAAGAGCGTTGGCATCTCGCCCGGCGATTATTTTAGCAGATGAACCAACAGGAAATTTGGATTCCAAGACGGAGTTAGAAGTGATTTCTATGTTGAAATCCTGTGTTTCAGAATATGGGCAGACACTGGTTATGATCACGCATGATGAGACCATTGCGCAGATGGCTGACCGTATGATTGTCATTGAAGACGGTAAGGTGGTGAGAGCATGAAAACAGTAACAAAAACAGCGCTTGCCAATGTAAAACAGAACAAAGGAAGAAACTTTTTATGTGGATGCGCCATTGCACTGACTACGTTTCTGATATTTGTTGTTTTAACGGTGGGATATGGAATGATCCGCGTACAGCTTGCATCGGTGGATGCTTATTATCCATCTTACCATATTATGTTCCGCCAAGTTTCCGAGAAAAACACCAAAGCACTTCAGGTGCATAATGATATAGAAGAAATCGGTCTGAGAATGGATTTGGGACAGATTATAGATGATGATGCCACAATCATTATGACCGCTATGGATAATAATGGGATTCGGTTGAACAAAGCGGAGTTAGAAGAAGGAACTTTCCCAAAAAATGAAAAAGATATTGTTGTTTCCAAGGGAGTTTTAGAGGAACTGGGAATTCAGGGGAAATTGGGTGATGAAATCACGATTCCATACCAAATTTACGAAAAAGACGGTATGGGATATGCGAAAGAAGACACTTTCCGCATCTGTGGCTTTATGGAATCTTCTGATTTGAATAAAGAAAAGAAAATGTATTTTGTGATGAATTCCATGGAATATGCGAAACAGATGATACCGGAAGCAGACAGAGAATATCGTGTGATGTTCCGTCTGGCAGATGCAGAGCATATGACAACAGATGAAATCGAAGAGAGGGGAAAAGAAATCGGAGAGGATTTTGGTGTACCTGAGGGAAATGTGGTAGAAAACAGAGCGTATTTGGCTGCAAATTATACAGATCCGTCATTTGTAAAAGGAATGATCGTGGTAATCGTTATGGTTGTTTTAGCAGGAATCCTGACTATTTATAGTATTTATTATGTGTCTATGATACCAAAAGTACAGGAATATGGAAAATTAAAAGCCATAGGCTCCACCAAAAGACAGATTCGGCAGATGGTATTCCGTGAAGGAATGCTGGTTACGGCGCTTGCCCTCCCTGTAGGATTGCTTATCAGTAGTTTCCTGTCCAGATGGATTATGAAACAGATGATTACTTTTATGGCAGGCGAAGACCCTCTAATGCAGGTAGCAGCAGAACTTGTAAAAAATGGTGAGGTATCTTTGTTGCACTGGTGGATTTATGCGATTACCATTATGGCGGTGCTCTTTACTTCCGCAGTTTCTTTGGCAAAACCGATGCGAATTGCTGCCAAAGTTTCGCCCATTGAGGCTATGCGTTATCAGGGGTTAGAAAAACGTGGGAAAAAAGTACGGAAAGGCTATCAGAATCTCACGATTTTTCGTTTGACAAAAGCAAATATGGTAAGAAATAAAAAGAGGACTGGGATTACGATTGTTACATTAGGAGCAACTGGTATTCTGTTCATGGTTGTGGCAACTATTTTATCTTGCGCGGCACCGAAAGAAATTGCAAGAAAGGATATTGAATCTGATTATAAAATTAAATTGGAAACATGGGGTGGGGACAAAATGAATCCGGACAGAGACTGGAGACAGGTTCAGCAGAATAACCCCTTGACGAAAGCGTTTATTGATCAGGTTCGTGATGTAGACGGTGTGGAAGAGGTAAAGGTAAAAACATTTATGAATGGCAAAATTCCGAAACTATCTATGGATGGTGAAATTTGGGACGCGAATATTATTGGACTGGATGCATCTTATGCAGAAACGCTGGAAAAAGGAGAGATACAAGGACATGTGACATATGAAGAATTGGAAAAAGGAGATAAAATCCTCATGTCTGCTAATATGCTATACTGGTTCCCGGAACTGAAAGTGGGAGATTCCTTGAAGATGGTTTTGAATATGGGAGATGACCAGGTAGAAAAGACTTTTGAGATAGGAGCCATCGGAGATTACTATGCAAGCCTTGGCGGAAGTTCATTTTATCTGCCCCAATCAGTGTTGGAAAAAATGAATCCCAATAATCTGAACTACATACTGGAAATCACAGTGAATGATCAGAAAAAGAACAGTGCATATCAGGAACTTCAGGCACTTGCCGACAACAGTGAATACCTGGTGACAGGAAGTTATGAAGAGCAACTTCAGGAGTGGGAAAAGAATATGCGGTTGACGAGCGTTTTGTGTTATGCATTTCTGATTATTCTGGGTGGAATTGGAATCATGAATCTTGTGAACACTATGATGAACAGTATTTACACAAGAAGGCGGGAGCTTGGAATGATACAGGCGATAGGAATGTCTGAAAAACAGTTGATCCGTATGCTGCAACTGGAAGGAATCATCTATACTTTGGGAACATTGGCAGTTTCTGTGGGCATTGGAAGTCTTGTAGGATATGGTGCATTTCTTTATGCAAAAACCAAACACATGTTTCAGATCAGTGAGTATCATTTTCCAGTGGTCCCAGCAGTGCTTTTGATTTGTGTGGTTGCCTTTTTACAGGTACTGCTCACATATGGAGTATCTGCAAATTTCCGAAAATTGAGTTTGATTGATCGGATACGATATGCAGAGTAATATATTAAAAACATCATATATACAAAGGGAAACGCTATAAAAAAACAGAATTGCCCAATATGATTAAAAGGATAAAGAAAGCTCCCTTCTAAATAAACAAGATTTTATTATTTCTCTTGTCTACTTAGAAGGGAGCATATCATATCTTCACGCGTCATTTCTAAATTACGGCGGCTTTGATTTTCAGAGCCGCCGCTTTCTTTTTGCCTATCGGCAAGTCTACGACGACCCGAACACTGTAAAAATGCGGCGGCTATATGCTGGAAAAACGACCGGGAGAAATTTCTCTTATGGATGTTATTAACTGTACAGAGTCAACAATGGCAATCAGCAGATGCCTGGAGAAGGACGGATACTGTTCCAGAAATTACTCGGATTGCTGTAAAGTACATAAAGTGTTACTGGATCTGCAGAACACTTATAATAACAGTCTGGAAAATGTGAAAATATCAGATATTATTCAGCCGGGTAAAGATGAATATTTTGGACGTTTTTATGTAGTTATAAAACTGAATTTGAAGGATCAAACATATGAGTGTATTTATTCCCATGTACATGAAGTCTATGATAAAGTAAGTGCTTCAGCTAGCTACGGTGAGTTTGTAAAAAAGTATACAGAACAATATGTACATGAACAGGATCGCCAGAAGTTACAGGAATTCTTGGCAAGTGAAAAGCTTACGGAACACTTGGTAGACGGCTGCATGGAAGAAGATATGAGAGATTTGACAGATCTGGATATCCGGATGGATTAAAGGGAGATCAGATTCCAATCTGTGCTCAGGTGGTCGGTCTGGTAGATGATTATGATGCGTTGGTCAGTGAACGACCATATAAACGCAAATTGAGACATGGAGAAGCGGTAAGGATGATTATAAATGGTGAATGTGGAGCGTTTTCTATGAAACTGCTTCAATGCTTTCTGGCTGCTGCTATGCAAAAAGAGTGGGTGCAGAAAGTAGAAACGGATACGGAAGCGTAATAGGATGCAACCTGGGTAATGGGAAAACAGAGAAATAGTATCTTATCATTTTTTTATGAAATTGGATGAGATTCTGCCTATATAATACGATTCTACCATTAAGGGGTGTACTTTTTGGGACAAAATAGATACTATAATTCTGAAAGGGGGAAGTATTTATGGACCTTGTGAAAATCGGAAGCTATATTGCAGAAAAAAGAAAAAAACTTGGTATGACTCAAAAACAGCTTGCTGAGAAACTGGGTAAGAGTGATAAGTCAGTTTCCAAATGGGAACGTGGGATTTGTTTACCAGATGTGTCTGTGTATTTAGAATTATGTGAAATATTAGGCATTAGTCTAAATGAATTTTTGGCAGGTGAAGATATTGAGGTAACTAATGTAGAAAAAAAATCGGAAGATACACTGATACAGATATCAAAAGATAGTAGTCATAAACAGCGTTATTTAAAGAAGATTATTGCTGTACTTCTTATTGCTGTGGGAGCATTTGCTATTACTCTTGGAATCATGGCATGTAATAAATTGCGGCAACCACAAAATTATATAGAAGCAGTAGATCCAGATAGTGTAGAAATGAAAACGGCTGAATTGTTGTCCGGAATTGATGGAACCATGATGTTTCGATACAATTCAAAAGATACATTTCAAGCATTATACGTTTACTTGTCAGAATATCATTCTGGAAAACGAGTTTCACATAAACGAGTTTTGGAACTTTCCTATGAGGACGTGAAATCTGCAAAAAATGGATTGATTGTCATCACTCCGGATTTTGATAATTTTACTGCAAAGCTTATTGCAGCAGATGAATATTCAAAATATATGACAGAAACGCCAATCTTGGAAGGTGTTGCAAACAGAGAATATTATGGAAGATCTGCGACCTCTATAGAGAACAAAAGCACGATAGAGTACGGAACAGAGCAAGGATTGGCAGCACTGATCTATGGCGAACAAGGAGTGAGTTCGTTGCCGATACAGGACATTACAGGAGAATACATAGATACAGATAATGAGTATATGTATTATTATTCGGCTGAGTTTGTAAAATAAGAATAGCAAAAGTGAGAAGAGGATATCACAAATCATTGTTTTGATAATTCGGTGGTATCCTCTTTGTGGATTTCAGAGTTTGTTTCTCAGCTTTCGGTATTCTCTCGGTGAATATCCTTTCAGCTTGTGGAAAAGCCGGCTGAAATAAAGCTGGTTATCATATCCGACAATCTTAGAAATCTCATTGATGGAATAAGTTGTTGTTTCCAGTAACATCTGGGCATTGTTGATCCGGATTCCAACGATGAATTGCATTGGTGTGGAACCAGTATATTTTTTAAAATTACGGATAAACCAGCTGACACTCATTCCTCGTGAGGCAGCATAATCGTCGATATTGATATTCTGATTGTAGTTTTCACTGAAAAAAGTAACAGCGTTCTCCATCTCATGGTCAAGATATTCATTTTTCAATATATGTTCCCTGCTCAGTTCCCGGTGGAAAATAATCAGAAGATGGCGTAGTAAAAGGACAAGCATTTCCTCAAAATCATCCTGACAGCGTTGGAGTTCAATGATAATACGTTTGAAAATTTGTTCATATTCCATAGATGTACCAACCTGAAATACACGTTCTTTATCCGGAAATCCATACTGACGCAAGATATTTTTTACATTGCTGCCTGTAAAATGAATCCAGTATACTTCTGTCTTATCTTCCCCATAGTATTCATATTTCTGAAGTTCCTTCGGTCTGTACAGTACGATATTACCGGCGGGAACAATCGTTTCGTTATCTACATTGTCAAAATGAAAATGCCCACAACCGGCAGTGATATAGATAATCTGATAATCTAGGCGTCCCTTTGGACGATAGGTTGGTAACTTTGGATGGTTGGAAAGGCGGTAAGTGCCGCAGCTTCCTACAACCAGTGGGCGACTTTTGTCTTTGAAATCCATATGGGAGTGGTTTAAATAACCGGTATTCATATACATAGAGCAGCACCTCTTTTCCTATTTTTTATTATTGTATCATTTAGTGCATATTTTGTCTAATCCAATCCATAGACATATTTTGCAGATTAGGATAAGGTATATATAGCAAAACAAAGAAACGTAAACATAAAAGTAAAAAGTGAGATTTGCTGCAGGGGAACAAAGTATAAAAAAATGTATATGTATTGAAGGAGAGTTATTTATGATTGTACCACGTTATTATGAGAATTTAAGCGTACTGCATGAAAACACAATGCCAGCCAGAGCCTATTATATTCCGGCATCCAAAAGAATGGACAATCTGGTGGAGCACAGGGAAGAGTCAGACCGTATGCAGTTATTGAATGGAACTTGGAAATTCCAGTATTTTAACAGCATCTATGACATTCAGGATTCTTTCTTTGAGAAGAATTATGATACAGAAAACTTTGATGAGATTCAGGTTCCAAGTGTATGGCAGATGGCAGGCTATGACACACATCAGTATACAAACATCCGGTATCCGTTTCCGTTTGATCCACCATATGTGCCACAGGATATTCCATGTGGAGCCTATGTACATAATTTTGAGTACAGTAGAGATGAGAAAGCATCAAAAGCTTTTTTGAACTTTGAAGGAGTAGACAGTTGCTTTTATGTATGGATCAATGGTTCTTATGTAGGATACAGCCAGGTTTCCCATATGACCAGTGAGTTTGATGTTACAGATGTACTTCAGGATGGAACAAATACGGTGGCAGTGTTGGTAATGAAGTGGTGTGATGGTTCTTATTTGGAAGATCAGGACAAATTCCGTATGAGTGGTATTTTCCGGGATGTGTACATTTTGAAACGTCCAGAGCAGGCAATCAGCGATTATCATATAAAAACAAAGATTGAGGATATGCTTGCAAAGGTAGAACTTGATGTGAAATTCTACTCCTCAGCAAATGTAAAAATTTCGATTGAAGATAAAAATGGAGCAGTTGTCGCAGTAGGAAGTATTGCCGAAGAAGGAACAGCGGTGTTAGAGATTGCAAGTCCAGAGCTTTGGAATACAGAAAATCCATACCTGTACAAACTGATCCTTGAAACAGAAAATGAAGTAATTGTAGATCATATCGCACTCAGAAAAATAGAGATCAAAGACCAGGTTATTTATTTAAATGGACAGAAGATTAAATTCCGTGGTGTCAATCGACATGATTCCGATCCGGCTACTGGATTTACAATCAGTCCGGAACAGATTACAACTGATCTTACGTTAATGAAGCAGCATAATTTTAATGCGATCCGTTCCAGCCACTATCCGAACGCACCATTTTTCTATGAAATGTGTGACAAGTATGGATTCATGGTAATAGATGAAGCAGATATTGAAGCTCATGGTCCATTTATGATCTACAGAAAAGAAGACACCGATTACAATCGGTTCAAACGATGGAATGAGAAGATTGCAGATGATCCGGTATGGGAAGAGGCAATCGTTGATCGTGTAAAACTCATGGTGGAACGTGACAAAAACCGTTTTTGTATCGTCATGTGGTCTATGGGAAATGAAAGTGCTTATGGCTGCAACTTTGAAAAAGCACTTGCTTGGACAAAGAAATTTGATCCAGACCGCATCACACAATATGAGAGTGCAAGATACCGTAATTATGATGAAACATATGATTACAGCAATCTGGATGTGTACAGCCGGATGTACCCAGCGCTTTCCGAAATTCAGGAATATCTGGATAAAGATGGAAGCAAACCTTTCCTTTTGGTAGAGTACTGTCACAGCATGGGAAACGGACCTGGAGATTTTGAAGATTATTTCCAGATGATTCAGGATAACGATAAAATGTGTGGTGGATTTGTCTGGGAGTGGTGTGACCATGCGATTGCTCATGGCACTGCTGAGAATGGAAAGACAATCTATGCTTACGGAGGAGACCATGGCGAAGAAATCCATGATGGCAATTTCTGTATGGATGGATTAGTATATCCGGACAGAACGGTACATACAGGACTTTTGGAATACAAGAATGTTTATCGCCCGGCAAGGGTTATTTCCTATGATAAAGAAAGCGGAGAACTGGTGCTTCATAACTACATGGATTTTGATGACTTGAAAGATTATGTGAAGATTAGTTATGAACTGACACAGGATGGTCTTGTGATCAGCAAAGGCATACTTCCGGAGTTTTCTGTGGCACCACACGGGGAAGGAAAAACAAACCTGAAGATCAATGTTCCAGAGAATGGGAAATGTTATTTGAAACTTATTTACCATCTGAAAAAAGAATTGCCACTGTTGGATGAAGACCATATTCTTGGATTTGATGAAATTGAGGTAAGTAAAGAGGATGCAAAATGTAAACTTGCAGAGAAATGGATACCAAAAACAGTAGTGGACTCTGAATTACAGGTAAATGAAAATGATACACAGATTCATATCAAGGGGCGTGAATTTGCTTATACCGTAGACAAACGTACTGCACTCTTTACAGAGATGAAATTCGCAGGGCGGGAATACTTGAACCATCCGATGGAATTAAATATTTGGAGAGCTCCAACAGATAATGATATGTACATCAAGTCTGAATGGAAGAAAGCTCACTATGATAAGGCTTACACAAGAGCCTATACGACAGAGGTTGTGCAGGGAAAACATGGTGTGAAAATTACAAGCCATGCATCCGTTGTGGCAGAGACAGTACAGAAGATTCTTGATGTGACGATTACATGGAAAATAGAAGCTACTGGAAAGATTGATGCAGATGTTGCAGTAACAAAAGACGATGAATTCCCGGATCTTCCGAGATTTGGGGTGAGGATGTTCCTGGATAAGAAACTTGCAGATGTCAGATTCTTTGGAATGGGACCGCAGGAGAGCTATCGTGACAAGCATCAGGCAGCGAGTCACGGTCTGTACCGGGCAAATGTAGGGGATTTACATGAGGACTATATCCGTCCACAGGAAAATGGAAGCCATTATGATTGTGAATATGTAGAGCTTAACAACAGCCGATATGGAATTGTGGCATCCGCAGAAAAGGCATTTTCATTCAATGCTTCTTATTATACACAGGAAGAACTTGAGAAGAAAACGCACAATTATGAATTAATAGAATCAGATAGTGTAGTATTCTGTGTTGACTACGCATTAAATGGCATTGGTTCTAATAGTTGTGGTCCAGTTGTATTGGAGCAGTACCGATTTGATGATGTATTATTCCAGTTCCAGTTTACACTGATACCGTATGTAAAGGGATAATAAAGTTTCATGTAACCAGTAAACAAGGAAAGAGAGTCTGATTGTAATGTAAAGTCCGGATATACAGAGCAATCAGACAAAATCAGAGAAAAAAACAGAATTAGATATCATACGGTTAGCCATATTGAGATTCTAAGTGCGATGAAGATGAGGAGCAAAGAAATTCGATGGAAGAAAAAAAGTATTTGAAATGGTATAACAAAATTGGATACGGATCAGGTGATATTGCAGGTAATGTAGTCTATGCGTTCCTGACATCTTTTATGATGGTCTATCTGACGGACTCAGTAGGACTTGCTGCAGGTGTCGTGGGTACCCTGATTGCCGCATCAAAACTATTTGATGGTTTTACGGATATATTTTTTGGATCAATGATTGACAAAACACACAGTAAAATGGGAAAAGCGAAACCCTGGATGCTATACGGATATATTGGTTGTGCCATTACGCTGGTCGGCTGCTTTGCAGTACCGGTCAGCTTGGGAACAACGGCTAAATATGCATGGTTCTTTATTTCTTATACACTGTTAAATGGTGTGTTTTATACAGCAAACAATATTGCTTATTCAGCACTCACGTCACTGATTACAAAGAACAGCAAAGAGCGTGTACAGATGGGATCTTACCGTTTTATTTTTGCATTTTCAACAAGTCTTCTGATTCAGGCGATTACAGTTGGATTTGTAGATAAATGTGGTGGAGATGCTGCGGCATGGAGAACGGTTGCTATTATCTATGCAATCATTGGTCTGGTCGTAAATACGATTTCAGCACTTTCTGTTAAGGAACTTCCGGAGGAAGAACTTAATGAAGGAGAAGTAAAGAATGATAATGAAAAGTATGGAATGGTACAGGCATTCAAGCTTCTTGTTAAAAACAAATATTACATGATGATTTGTGGAACATATATTTTACAACAGTTATATGGTGCCATGATTGGAGCTGGCATTTATTACATGACATGGGTACTGAAAAATAAGAATTTGTTTGGACAATTTGCATGGGCAGTAAATATTCCACTGATTATTGCCCTGATTTTCACACCGACATTAGTTGGTAAGTGGAAAGGTATGTACAAACTGAACTTAAGAGGTTACGTCTTAGCAGTCATCGGTAGAGCACTTGTTGTTGTTGCCGGATATATGGGCAGTGTTCCGCTGATGATGGCATTTACAGCTCTTGCAGCCTTAGGACAGGGACCATGGCAGGGAGATATGAATGCAGTTATTGCATCCTGCTCGGAATACACTTATCTTACACAGGGAAAGAGAATTGACGGTACGATGTATTCTTGTACATCTCTTGGTGTAAAGATCGGTGGAGGTATTGGAACAGCTGTTGTTGGATGGATGCTTGAGTTCAGCGGATATGTTGGAACAAATGCAACTCAGCCACAGTCCGCACTTGATATGATGCAGTTTATGTATCTGTGGCTTCCGTTAATCTTTGATGTATTGATTATGTTTGTACTTTCAAGAATGAATGTAGAAGATGCAAATAAAAAACTGAAAGCAGAAAAAGAAATTACTGCAGATGAAGTAACAGATGCATCAGACATGAATTAGAATCAACAGGAAAAAGCGTTGTCTGGTTGGTGTTCGATGAGACAGTGCTTTTTTCTTTATATAAAGTGATAGAACTGTCTTTTGAAAATAAAAAAGGACCACTTCATTTTTGTGAAATGGTCTTAGAAAAAATGTTCTGTTTTCACAAAATAGTCCTTTTAGTATTTATACATGGTATGGATGTTCAAAATATTCAGCGTAGAATACTAAAAGGTCATTCAGATATTTTTTAAGATTGCTCATTTGTAATTCCTCCTTTCCTTATTTACAAGTTTATTATAAGATAGGTGTAAAAGGATTGCTTGCCAAATCGAAAGAAGATATAGACAAATGTTGCAAAGGGGAGTATTTCATGCAGTTAAAATATGTTGACACAAAAGAGGAGATCATAGCAATAAATAGGAAATCAAAACATATTGAACCACATCTTCATAATGCACTGGAGATCGTTTGTGTAACAAATGGAGCATTAGAACTTGGTGTCGGACAGGAACTATACCATATGGAAAAAAGAGATATAGGCTTTGTATTTCCAGATGTTATTCATCACTACCAGGTACTGACACCTGGTGTAAATAAAGCGACTTATCTGATCGCATCGCCATTTACGATTGGTAAATTTGCAGATATCATGCAATCCATGGCTCCTGAATATCCAGTCATCAAAGCGGAAAAGGTTGAACCAGAGGTATATAGGGTTATCAATGCGATTTTAGAGACAGAGCAGTCGGATATTACTATTGCACAGGCATATCTTCAAATTGTGTTGGCACGCTGCATAGGAAAATTAAATTTGGTAGAAAAGAGTAATGTGGGGAGCAACGATCTTATTTACCAGACAGTTTCCTATATATCAGCAAATTTCAAGAAGAAGTTTTCGCTGGAAGAGATGGCAAAAGACCTGGGCGTGAGCAAATATGTTTTATCCAGACTCTTTTCCAAAACATTCCATAGAAACTTTAATCAATATCTTAACGATGCAAGGTTGAACTATGCATGTCATCGCTTGGAAAATACGAGCGATTCTATTACAAATATTTGTCTGGATAGTGGATTTGAAAGCCAGAGAACGTTTAATCGGGTATTTAAGGAAAGATACAAAATATCGCCGAGTGACTATCGGAGTACATGTGTGAAGGATATGCTGTCATAAAATGTTCTGCAGATAGAAAAATTTACTTTGATTTCACGCCGTTATGCATTTGATTTTGTGCATGGATGATACAATGTTAAAATGGTCGTAGAAAACAGAGTTTTCTGAAGTGAAAGAACAAGGCATACTCTAAAGAGAAAGAAAGGCAGGACATATATGAATATGGGAAAATCAGTAATTGATTTTAATGAGAAAAAAGGATTTATCTGTGATATGGATGGTGTGATTTATCATGGCAATCAGATATTGCCAGGTGTTCCAGAATTCATCCAGTGGTTGCATGATGAAAAGAAAGAATATTTATTTTTGACAAATAATAGTGGATATACACCACGGGAATTAAATCAGAAACTAGCAAGGATGGGACTTGATGTGCCAGAAGAACATTTTTATACCAGTGCATTGGCAACAGCTGCATTTTTAAAAGAACAGGCGGCAGGCTGTTCGGCATTTGTGATAGGAGAAGCCGGTCTGTTAAATGCACTTTATGATGTAGGTATCACAATGAATGATGTAAATCCGGATTATGTTGTTGTGGGAGAAGGACGATCATATTCGTTGGATACATTAACAAAAGCAACGAATTTAGTTCTGAAAGGTGCAAAGCTGATCGGAGCAAACTCAGATGTTTCCGGACCGATTGAGAACGGCATTGCTCCTGCTTGTCGTGCATTGGTTGCACCTATAGAAATGGCAACAGGTACACAGGCATATTTCTGCGGAAAACCGAATCCACTAATGATGCGAACGGGATTAAATATGCTTGGATGTCACTCAGCAGAAGCAGTAATGGTTGGGGATCGCATGGATACAGATGTGATTTCAGGTATGGAAAGTGGTATGTCTACAGTACTGGTTCTCTCAGGATGTTCAACGAAGGATACACTTAAAACTTATGCGTATCGTCCAACTATGGTTTTGAACGGTGTGGGGGATATTGCTGCGATGGCAAAGGCAAAAGCAGAGTAATATTGAATTATTAGAATTGTATTAGACTATATGTGAGAGAAGTCAAACTAAAATAATCAATTAGATGAAAGCGGGAAAAAGGCGGTGGATTGATTTCACTGTCTTTTTCTGATTTAAAAGTGAAGAAACATAAGAGAAGGACTGCAAATGGAAAAAGTATTAATTGCTGCGGATGAGGTGGAAAAGTGGAAACATCTTTATGAAGGGTTGAAACACAAATGGGTATGTACGATGGTTGATTTTGAGGTATTTGAAAAATTTCATGCAATAGCTGTTTATGACGCAGTATTAATGCTTCTGAGAAAAGATAATGGATTGTTAGGAAAGTTGATATGGGAAGTCAGACAGTACAGCAGAGCTCCAATTATTGTAGTAGTGCCGGGAATCCATACAATAAAGAAATATATTGAATGGGGTGCGGATCTTGTATTTCCGCATCCATCTGTCAGTCTGATTAATATTTATTTGTATTCTTTACTCAGGCGTTCTGATATTACATGGAATATTGGAAAAGAAAAGGAACGAAAAGATATTATCCGAAGAGGGAAGCTTTTAATCGATTGGCGTTACCACGCTGCTTTTTGGGAAGATCATCAGCTGAAAGATTTGAATGGACGGGAGATTGCCTTCCTTTACTTACTTGCAGATGCACCAAAACAAGTAGTGAAACATGAAATTATTTTTGAACGATTGTGGAGGGAAGCTTATAGAGCAGATTCTGCCAATATGATTTGGTGCTTTGTACGCAGACTGAGAAAAAAGCTGGAAAAGTCCGATCCGGAAGCTGTAAAGATGATTCAGAGTATACGGAAGGTAGGTTACTATTTGGATATAGGCTAATATTAAATGGAATATGCTAAAGGTAGATTATCGGATCTGTTTTAGCAGAAAGTGTGCAGAAGAGCATTGACAAGAAAAGCTATGGAGATTTGGTGATGGTAACTGTAAAAGTGGAAAAGAATCATTCTGGGACGTATGAGCTGTCTGAAACCGAAAGAAGCAAGCTGGAGACAGCAATGTTTCCAACAGAATAACTGAATATCGAAGAAGTGGACTGCCGGGGGTAAAATCCTGGCAGTTTTTATATCAAAGTATGCAAGAAAAGCCGCCAGTGGCAGGTTCTCTGTATGAAGGCTCTGAAGATGATTTAGAGAATGTGAGATAATTCCGAAGGGACGAAAGAAGGTGAGAAAGTATTTGGATATTAACGGACTCAGAAGAAATGTCGAAAGATGTCGGATAATGCGAAAAATGACTGTTAAGTGACTGGTATATAACACGGTTTTGACAGCCTTTTTTTATATACTTTTCTTTGTGGTGTTTTAAGAAGAGGTATAACAAGGAGAAGAATTATATTTGCATCAAAGAAAGTGCTTAAGACAACAAAATGGGAATAAAAAGCAAAGTGTTGTGATCGAACTGGTTGCAGCACTTTTTTATTCGACATTTTTCGAGAATTGTGGGACACCACATATTCGGTCACCGCCATGCTCCGATTTGATTTCTATACGAAAAATCAGATCGGAGGAAAGATAAATGACTTATAACAAGACAAGTGAAGAACGAAAGTGGAATTATTGGAAAGAACAGGAAGAAAAGAAACTGCGTGAACTGGGAATGGAAGAAGAGAAGATCCAAAAGCTGCGTCAGATGGACCGGGAAGATTTTCTGGAAGAGCGCAGATACCGGGAACATCTGGGTGAAACGATGCAGGATATGGATTCCATAAAAGAAAAGGACAGCGAGCTGTTTGCAAGGGATGTAAAGGAGCTTCTGGATCACATAGGTGATAAGCGAATCTATGAACTATTGAAGGAAACGGAGCATCAGACATTGGAAATCCTCTTACTCAGTACGTGGGGATATTCGGGAAGAGAAGTTGCTAAGATTATGGGAATGGCAGAACAGACGATTTATACCAAAAGAAACCGTTTGAGAAAAAAATTAAAAAATTTATCAAAAATTGAATAATTATGGCGCTTTTCGTCGGCTATTTAATAGGCAGGTAAATTTTGCCAGTGTACTTTGACAATCTCATACCAGCATTACAGGTACGTTCCCGTAAGTAGAAGCGTGGCAGGAAGACGCGAGGACAGATGAAAAGGGCATGGAAGAAATCAGACCAGAAAGTGAGAGATGGAGTTCTTTTGTGGCGTTTTTGTTTCGAGCGAATCATCTTTAACTGAAACAAAGACCGTGGCGGTCTTTTGCGAGGATCACTTACGAGGGGATAATGATACATAGGAACTGCCAGTGAGCAGAGGATGGACTTTGGGTTGTAATCAGCAAGACTTTTAGAAAATCCGTGAGCGGTGCGATGCCAAGCATCCGCCTGTAATGTTCCCGTAAGGCAAAGGGGGGAGTCGAGGACAAATACAATGCCAAAAATCAAAAGTATAAGAAATCAAGGAAGAATGTGTCGTTGATATCAGATACATGCGGCTGTAGGGAGTATTCCTTTACAGCCGTATTGATGTGGTATCAGCAGACATATCAGGTAACAAACTATGTATTACAGAAAAGAGTATTTGAAAAGAGCACATCGGGAAATTGATACGATCTTCCGGGTGCTGTTCCCGGAACATGGGATGGCAGTAAGGGAAGAACAGATTCTGTTATGCCATGAAATGCTGGATAACCTGCTGGGAAGAAATATAGCACTGTGTGACGCAGGTGTCGGTATCGGGAAAACGTATGCCTATCTGGTGGCCTGTGTTCTGATGAGAAAGTATTCTCTTCTTGCAGACGGATATTCCCCATACGAACAGCGTCCGGTTGTGATATCTACTTCCAGCATTGCACTCCAGAAAGCAATTCTTACGGAATATATCCCTTTTCTCTCTCGGATTCTTCAGGAGAACGGGACAATTCAGGCGCCGATCAAAGCAGTCATCCGCAAAGGGAAAGAGCATTTTGTCTGTGATGAGAGATTAGAGCAACGAATCGTTGCAATCAAAGAGAAAAATAAAAATGCATTGCAGAAAGAAGCACTGCTGTCTCTGAAAGAACACTACGATATGGATGAAGTGTCCGGATTAAGTGGATTTGACAGAAGGATGGTAAGCGTACCAAAGTTCTGTTCAAGGGAATGCCCGAAAAAAGGTTCCTGCAGGTATCAGCAGTATCTGGAACATTCCAGAGATGATGAAATGTTCATTCAGATCTGCAATCATAATTATCTGCTGGCAGATGGCTACCACAGACTGCAGGATTACCGCCCGTTACTAAAAGACTACCGGGCATTGATCGTAGACGAAGCACACAAACTGCCGGATGCGGCAAAGCAGATGTTCGGGAAGAGCCTGTGTTATGATGATATCCGGGAGATCTGTTTTTATCTTGGGAAAGAATATCAGGGACTGGAGATAAGAAAACTGTCCGGGACGATCCGGATGGTGCTGGATGTGATAGGAGAAAACCACAGAACCAGATACGGGGTAAAAGAAGAATTTTACATGACAGAAGAGTGTGACATGTATTTATATGAAGGGATACAGACCATGAATAAGATCATAGAAAAATTAGAAAAGAAGATTCCGAAGTGGATCAGAAACAAGCTGGAAGAAACCAGAAGTGTGCTGGAATGCTTTTTCCATCAGGATAAGAAGTATGTGCTACATTTGAAACAGGATCGGGAACATCGGATCATATTGTGTGCCTCCAGCAGACGGATTCCACAGTATCTTGACCAGATGTTGTGGAGCAGAGGAATGGGAGCAATCCTGACAAGCGGAACATTAAAAACCGGACAGGGATTTGCCCATATCCGGAAGATGATAGGATTACAGAAAGTGCAGAGGGTACGTGAATATGTGGCAGACTCTCCATTTGAA
Source organism: Dorea sp. OM07-5 (assembly GCF_003481355.1). Classification (NCBI taxonomy): domain Bacteria; kingdom Bacillati; phylum Bacillota; class Clostridia; order Lachnospirales; family Lachnospiraceae; genus Dorea; species Dorea sp. OM07-5. The sequence continues at coordinate 44,475 of NZ_QUKZ01000003.1, forward strand.
TATCAGAGGAACTGTCTGTTATATCTGCCAAAAGATCTGAAAAAGTGCAGAAGGGGAAGTCAGGAAGAAGCAGAGATGATAGCGGACCATATCCATTCGTTAATCTGTTCGACTTACGGACATACACTGGTGCTGTTCACATCCTATCACTTGATGGGAAATGTATATCAGATGTTGCGGGATGAGATCCCTTTCCCGATGATCGAGGTGTGGAGACATTCCCCGGAAGAAATCACGAGATTTAAACAGACAGACAATGCGGTTCTTTTCGCAGCTGGATCCTGCTGGGAAGGAGTAGACTTTCCCGGAGATATGGTATCTTCGTTAATTATTGTAAAGTTGCCGTTCGCTGTTCCAGATCCCATCAGTGAGGCTCAGAAGAAAGAATATGATTGTCTGAAAGATTACATTCAGGCAGTGGTCGTTCCAGATATGCAGAAAAAACTAAGGCAGGGGTTCGGACGTGCGCTCCGCACAGAGACAGACACCTGTGTTGTGACCATCTTAGATGAGCGTGCAGGAGAAGACGGAAGATATCATGAGGAAGTGATGTGTGCACTTCCGAAGTGTAAGATGGCAGAAGACATCAAGGATGTTCAGCGTTTTATCAGAAACCGGAAGGGTGTGGAATATTACCTGTAAATGCCCGTGGTTTTGCTACAATAACAGCGAGTTTACGACGAAATGTTTGGTGGTATTTCTGGGGTGTTTTCGGTGGAATTGGTGGTATTGCTGAATAGCTATTTGAACATGAAGTGGGTATACTGTGTATAGCGTTAGAGATTTAGAAGGAAGGTACTAATATGGCAAAATATATCGTAGAAATGCAGATGGATAAACAAGAAAAATTTTATTTTATTCGAGAAAACGAAAGCGGAGATATTGTATATTTACCTTCTAAATATCTAATGCATAAGAAAAGGTCAAAGATATCACCGAATACCATACAAAGAAGTGCCTTTGCATTATCTTATTATTTGAATTTTCTGGATGAAAAGCAACTTTGTTTGGATGATATTTATCAAATGAAATATATTGAACAGCATGAACATTTTACAGATTTCCTGATTTGGTTAAAAGCTGGTATGCATAGCAGGGAAGATTATTTAAAACTTCCTAATAATGAGACATGCAATGCATATTTAAAAGAAGTATTTAGATTTTATACCTTTATGGAGCAGGAAAACAAGCATTCGGAAAGCTTGAAGGTATTATCAGATACGCAAATGATTGTGCGAAATTCCATCGGTATCAGAAAAGTATTGAATAGGAAGAGTTTTCGAGGATATTTAAAAGAAAAAGGACATCAAGGAAAAACCATTGAGCAGGACAAGATTGTAGTGTTGTTGCAAGAATGTGCAAACAGCCGCGATCAGGTTCTGCTTTTATTATTAGCAGAAACAGGCTTTAGAATAGGGGAACTCTTAGGTGTACGATACGCAGAGGATATAGACTATGAGAAACATATAATATATGTCAACTTTCGAGATGATAATGAGAATGGGGCAAGAGCTAAAAACGCAGAACTTCGAAGAGCCAAAATCAGCGACGCAACATTTGATATTTTAATGTTTTATATTGAAGACTATAAGGAACTGATTATAGGACAGGAATATTTATTTATTAATGTCTCAGGTGATTACGTTGGAAAGCCTTTTAAGGGAAGTGGAGTATATGCCATGTTACGCAGATTGGAGAGAAAGACGGGAATTAAAGCATCTCCACATATGCTCCGGCATTATTTTGCAAATGCAAGACGAAAAGATGGATGGAAATTAGAAATGATTAGTCAAGCACTCGGGCATCGGAATATCGAAACGACTATGAAATATCTGAATATAACAGAGGATGAACTAATAGAAGTCAGTGATGCTTTTTATAACAGGCATCAAGCAATGTATGGTGTTCAGAATTTGTTATAAAAAAGAGGAGGCGATCAAGTGTCTGCAATTCGATTGCTGCAAGCAGAACGCAAGGAAGAGATACAGCATCTTCACAGGCAGTTTATGTCAGGCGGAATATTGCAGAGAGAATTATGGGAAGAAGCAGAGAAATTCCTTATCCAAAGAGAAATCTATGATGTGATTTTAGCAGAAGAACAAGATTTGCGGGAATACAAACAAACTTTGTTGGATAGTGGGAATTATACGAAAAAGCAGGTGAAAGAGCAGTCATCCGCATTACGGAAGATACAGAAGTATTGGATAGAAACAGAATATGGAGAGCTACTCTTAGAAATCCGAGAAAGCCAAGTGTCAGATGAGGCATTGAAGGGAAACATCAAACGGTTTCTAATCCGGCAGGGAATACATCATATCAAAGAGATTGATTATACGGTACGAAGCCGTTATGAAGCAGAACTGAAAAAAATGTGGGATGAAGCGAGTGTGATGAGATATTTAAAGGTTTTCGATCATATCAAGCAGTATAGTATCCAAAAAGAAATAGAAAGTCTGCCGGGAAGAATCGAACACCGGAGGAAATATCAAGCACAGGTTGTATTCCTGCCATACTTACCAGATTTGGAGTTGGTTAAGGATTTTGAATATGTCCGAGATAAACAGGAACTGGTGTGGGATTTTTTTAGAAGAGCATCTGAAAAATTAAAAAAGCAGGTTTTTCTACTATTGAATTATATTCTAGATAATTTGTATCGAGACGATCCCAAAGAGAGAAGAGTTCGCTATTTATTGCCATTACACTGGTTATATGATTTTTGTGTGGAGGAAGAGATTGATGATCTGGAAGGATTGGAATTAGAACAGATCCAACGATTTGAGAAAATCGTGGAACAGAAAGTGGTCAATGTGAAAAACTCTATGCAGATTATTGACAATAGTCGGAAAATCTTATTTTTAACAGCACCAGAAATTCATTGGCATGCCAATGTGTGGTATATGGAACGCTTTCACCTGTCAGAAGATCGGCTTAACCCAAGCAATCCAGTACAGCGATTGAGTTTTATAGAAGTGACTAACAAAAAGAATCGAGAATTGTTACAGGAATATGCCAAATATCATGTTGGAATTGGTGGACTGACGATAGCAAATATCCGAGGACAACTATATGAGGTAAAAAGACTTCTGGAATATTTTAAGGAAGAAGAATCCATTTGTCAGGTAGATGAAAATCAATTGGATGACTATTTTAGGAAACTGGAAGAAAAGGATACCAAAGATGATACATTCAATAAAAGAATTGTGCATTATATAAAATTTTATCAGTTTTTAAATGTCCGAGGATATATGAAGGAGATACCCTTTAAACCGGAGTATTACCTGAAAAAGACATATCCAGAGCATCATGACAGAACGGTGGAAGAAAAAGTTTATATGGAAATCCTGCATAAGCTGTATGCATTTCCGCTAGTTCCAAGATTGATATTTTTACACTTGTGGTGTACTGGATTGAGAATCAGCGAAGTGTGTACGTTAAAAGGGGATGCATATTACTGGGATGGAGAAGATGCATGGTTGAAAGTCTATCAGATCAAGATGAAGGCAGATAAAATGATACCAATACCGCTTGTGATGTATAGAATCATGCGTAAGTATATTGAGCGTGAACACATTCGTCCGAAAGATTATATCTTTAAAGGGAAGGATGGTGGAGCGTACCGGGGAACAACATTCCGACAAGAGTTTCAGCAATACTGTGATAAGAATGGAATTGCAGATGGCAGTTATATCTTCAAAACCCATGACTATAGGCATACGCTGGCCACCCAATTTTATGATGAGGATGTTTCTATACAGACAATCCGAGATTATTTAGGACATTTTTCCGAAGAGATGACAAAACAGTATGTAGACTTCATGCCAAAGAGAATTGAAAAAGCAAGTGATACTTACTTTAAGAAACCGGAAAATGACTTGGCTTCTACCATTAAAGCTAAGAAGCGTGGTGAAAGAAAATGAAAAAAAGAATTTACATATATGAGCTGGACTGCTACAAGGTAGCATCCGAAGAGCAGATTCAGAGAATGCGTATCAGCCCGGAACGGTATTTTAATCTGGAAGGATTGCCATCAGAAGAACTTGCCGAAAAGTTGGAAGAATTTATATGGGAAAGAGGAAAAATGCTCGCACCGTCCAGCATGGCAAGTGAAGTGACCTATTATAATAATATTCGGGAATTTCTGATTGATCGGAAAATACAAAGCCTTGATGCCAGAGAAGAAGAAAAAATCATCCGTATGTTAAAAGGATGGATGCTGGAACGAGGATATGCTTTATCAAGCAAAAAATATCGGCCTGCATATGACAAAATAGGAATTGAAAGTCCTAGCATTGTAAGGCATATGAAAAAAATCTTGAAGTTTCTGGAAGAAGAGGATGGCAGGGATGAGCAGGAAAAAGATATCTGGACTCTTAAAAACTTCGATTTTCCTATTTATAGAAATCCAATCAAGAATACGGAAACGATTAACTTTACTAAAATTGTACAGCCAGATATTCGGGAAGAAGTAAAAAAAGTAATTTTTATGCATTTAAAATATTCCCCTTTAGGAACGATTCATAGTGAAATAGCTGCAGTAAAGCGGTTCTCAAAATTTCTTAAAAGAAAATATTTGGACATTCAATCGCTGCAGGATCTGGAACGGATGCATATAGAAGAGTATCTGATATATCTTCAGACGGAAGCACATGACCGGAAAAATTATAGATCTGACCTATATGCACTACGAAGGGTAATAGAAGATGTTGGGAATTTATATGAACGACAGTACATGAGCGAATTATTTCTGAGTAATGATTTCCCAAGTACACCAAGGCATGTATTCAAATTTTACTCAGATGCGGAAATCAAAAGATTAAACGAACACATTTTCAAAATGGATGAGCAGATATGTAGGGCACTGATTATCCATCAATTACTGGGAACGAGGATTTCAGATACGCTGACCTTAAAGACAGACAGCCTAAGCATGCGGAATAATCGATATTTTATAAGGATTGATCAGGTGAAGTCAGTCACCTATGAAAAAGCCATCAGTGAAGAAGTGGCACAACTGATTATGAAAGCAATTGATTATACAAAGGAACGGTATGGAGAAACAACTTACATTTTTGCAAAAAAAGATGATCCAACTAGGCCTTATCAATATAGCATGATTCAAAATCAGATTATGACAATGATCCGCCAGGAAGATATCCGGGATGATAATGGAGAGTTTCTGAAGTTTGGAACCCATATTTTCCGACATTGTTATGGAAAGAAATTGACAGAAATGCATGTGGATGACTGGATGATAGCTAAGCTACTGGGGCATACCTCCATATATTCGGTACATCATTATCGAAAAATTGGCAATAAACTGATGGCAGATGAAACGAGAGCTGCAAGAGAAAAAATGGACATGATCCTATTAGATATCATAGAAGGATGGGATGATTATGAAATATGATAAGATGGTAGCGATTACGCAGGCTGAGAGTCAGAGGAAGATGAATATTGCAAAAAATACAATATCTGATATGCTTAAAAATATGGAAAGAATTACCGTAGCAGAGCTGGTAAAAAGAACTGGGCTTTCTAGAGGATTTTTTTATAAAAATGAGCTTATCAGAAGAGAAATGGATGACGCAATACATAGACAGGAAGCAATTTTTAAGAATAGACATCCGGTTGCAATGGACAGAAAACTTGAAAATTCAGTAATTGAGTTGAAAATTGAATTGTTAAAAGCCAAAGCAGAGAACGAGAAATTAGCAGAACAAAATCAGGAATTGAAAAGAAAAAATGAACTGTTGCAGCAAGAACTAGAGAAATTGAATAAACGGGTCAGTAGGAAAGAAATTTCTGTTCTAAAAAAATTGTGAGAATGGTGTGGTACAAGTTTTTTGAGAGGACGATAATCTATGAAATACGATAAAATGGTCGAATGTAGTTTGGAACGTAGCAAACAGAAGGTAGAAACCGCAAAACGGGAAATTCAAGAAATGTTGGAATCAAAAGAAAAAATAACAGTTGCTGCATTGATTCAAAAAACAGGCTTTTCTAAAGGATTTTTTTATCGAAATGAAGAAATGCGCAGGGTGGTAAATGAAGCTATGCATCAACAGAGCGTAACGTATAATCCGAAACAGATTATTATTGATATGGCTATGGAAAGAACTTTAGTTAATGCAAAAACGACTATACAGGAATTGAAACTAAAAATAAAAAAATTGGAAAAAGAAAATGCAGAGTTGCGAGAAGAATTGGCAAGGGTAAGAAAAATATCTAAAGTATAAAAGGAAAAATTAAATATTTGAATTTGAATGATTCAAGGCAGAATGTACAGTAAAAAGCAAGTACATTCTGTCTTGTTTTGTATAGATATGAATAAATAAAAATACTGGCTACAAAATGCACACAACATACAAAAAGTGCAAAAAACAAAGAAAATAGACGAATGATACGTTTTGGTCTATATGGTTAAATCCAGTGTTTATAAGGCTTTTGAGGCATGAAAAAGACAGGGGCTAAATTTATCGTTGTGCTGATCGGTCTGGTTTTAATTTTCAAATCACAGCTGACCAGTCTGGTAGAGACGATTTTCGAGAAGATCACCAGCGAAAGTTCGGGAATATAGGAGGATAGAATGATGGTGTCAGGTGCAAAAAAAGGAGAAGTGACAGCCTATCTTAGCCTGATATTTATTCTGTTTATATCATTTGTCGGGGGCATTATGGAAAGTGCCTCCGTACAGATGGCAAAAAATTACAGGCGTGCGGATATGAACCGGGCAATGGAGTCCGTATTTGCAGAGTATCAAAAAGAACTTCTGGATGAATATGAGATTTTTGCATTGGAAGCAACTTATGAAACAGGGACGTATGGCGAAAGAAATATAAAGAAACGGCTGGAATTTTATGGGGCTGAAGGAATGGAACAGTCTGTGAAACGGCTCAGCCTTTTGACGGATCATGGCGGACAGCCTTTTCTTGAACAGGTGGCGGTTTATATGGAAGAGAAGTATGGAATGGATAAAGTGAAAGACCTGACAGGAAAAAGCGCAGACTGGAAAACACAGGAAGAAGAAGCGGGAAAATACGAAGAAAATGAGAAGAAACAGCAGGGAGAACTGGATCAGTTATTAGAAGAAAATGAAGGAGAACTTCCAGAGAAAGATAATCCGATTACCCATGTAGCAGGTCTTAAAAAGTCGTCTCTTCCGGAATTGGTGATGCCGAAAGGAAAAGAAGTATCTGACAAGCAGATGAACCTGGCGGACACACTGGAATACAGAGGAAAAAGAGAAGGTTATGGTGACTTCTCGGATGTATCGGAAGGAATTGGAAAATTAGATCATCTGCTTTTGGGAGAATATCTGATGGAACATTTCCCTGATGCAACAAAAGCAGGACAGAAAGGAGACCTGCTGGATTACCAGTTGGAGTATTTTCTGGAAGGAAAAGGAAGCGACCGGGAGAATCTGGAAGCTGTTGTAAAGAAACTGCTGATGTTACGTTTTGTTCCTAATTATATATATTTGCAGGGAAATGCTGCAAAAAAAGCAGAAGCGAAGGCGATGGCATTATCGCTTTGTGCGGTTCTTGCAGTTCCGGCGGTAACAGAGGCGGCAGCGCAGGTAATTCTTCTTGCATGGGCGTATGGAGAGTCGCTTGTAGATATACGAAGCCTGCTGGGAGGAGGGAAGATACCGCTTGTCAAATCAGATGAAAACTGGCAGTTATCTCTGGCGGGATTGTTGAAATTAGGTGAAGACGGAGATTTGAATGATGGAAAAGACTGCAAAGAAGGACTGGGATACCGGGACTATGTGCGCATGTTGTTATTTCTCACGAGTAAGGAGAAATTAGGACTTCGTGCACTGGATATGATCGAAGGTACATTGCGGGGGCGGTTCGGACTTGTTTTCTTCCGTGCAGACCAGTGCATCAGCAAGATAGAAATGAAAAGTACCTGTAAACTGCGGCGTGGGATTACTTATCAGTTTCCAACTTACTATGGATATCGCTAGGGGTGAAGACAGATGCTCTTTCGGACAAATAAAGAAAAACTTTTCATAGAACGAAGAAAGGAGAAGGATTCGTGCCATGATAAAAAATTATAAACTCCCCTTAAGACCTATCGAACGGACATCGTCTGAAAGAGTATCTGTCTTCACCTCTCGAAAAGGAAGTATCACAGTTGAGGCGGCTATAGCAGTGCCGATATTTTTCCTTGCAGTAGTCTGTCTTTTGTATTTGATGGAGATGATGGCAGTGCAGACGGCAGTGCGAAGTGGACTGCAGTACGCAGGAAAAAGGGCAGCGCAGGAATATGCCATAAAATCTTTTATGCAGACGAAGCAATTGGAAAAGGAAGTGGTTGAAGGAATCGGTGCTGAGCGGTTAGAGAGAAGTATTGTGGAAGGTGGCAGTGCAGGAATCGACTGCAGTCATTCGCAGATGTCAATACGGACAGGAATTGCGAATCTACAGGCGGAATACAGGATTCGTGTTCCAATTCCGATGTTTTCCATCCCTACGATTACATGTGGTGTGGAATTAAAGATCAAGGTGTGGACTGGTTATGAAAAAGAAGGATTTGGAAATCAGCAGAAAGAAACGGTATATATCACAGAAACAGGAATGGTTTACCACAGGGATTATCACTGTGCTTATCTGGATCTGACGATTAAGAGTGTGTCAAATGAACAACTGGATACTCTGCGCAACAGCAGTGGTGGAAAGTATCATCCTTGCGAGCACTGTCATCCGGCAAATGCAGGATCGGTATTTATTACCAATTATGGAAACCGGTATCACAGTTCTGTCTTGTGCAGTGGACTAAAGCGTACAGTATATGCCATTCCGGTGTCGGAGGCAGCAGGAAAAGGAGTGTGTTCAAAATGTGGAAAATAAGTCAGATGGTCTGCCTTGGGATTCTGGCAGGTATGTCTGTTACGGATTTATTATATCGGAAAGTGTCTGGAGAGCTTCTTGCGGCAGTGGGAATTGGAGCAGTCATTTTTCAGATATGCTATGGAAAATGTAATGTCTGGATTCTTGGCGGTGGAATTGCAGTCGGATTATGCTTCCTTGTGATCAGCAGACTGACAGGTGAAGGAATAGGATATGGAGACAGCATCATGATTCTGTTGCTTGGAATTTATCTGGGAATCTGGAAATTGCTGATTGTACTCTCTGGTGCATTTTTTCTTCTCGCACTGGCTGCGGTCGTGTTACTTAGTTATTACAGTATCCGGGGAAAGGGTATGGCGCAAGGAACTGTGGGGATGAAGAGAATATCCCGTAAATATGCACTTCCCTTTTATCCATTTCTGACATGTGGATATATATTGTATCTGGTCAGTTGGAAATAGAGCTGGGAGAAGACAAAGCTGAGAGGAGGCAGAAGTGTGAAAAGAAGAAAATTATCAGGAAGCATGACTGTAGAGATGTCTTTCTTAATGCCGATGATATTATTTCTGATCATGGGGTGTATTTTGGCGGTTTTTTACTATCATGATAAAAATATTCTCGGTGCGGCAGCATATGAGACAGCAGTGGTCGGAAGTACAAAAGCAAGGGAAAAAGATGGCGTAGAAACAGGAAAATTACAGGCATTATACAGAGAGCGGATAAGAAAAAAATGCGTTTTATTTCCAACGGGTCGAGCAAATGTAACCGTCGGAAAAGAAGAAATAGAAGTGACGGTAACTGCGAAAAAAGGAAAATTCAAAGTAGCGGTCCGAAAATGTGCTGCCGTTACAGAACCGGAAAGGAAGATTCGGGAGAAAAAGAAACTGGAGGAATTGGCAAATGGAGCGAAAAATAACAATTGAGGAAGAGACAGAATACAAAGAAGATTATCAGATGCGTATGCTGATGAGTAATGAAATTATAGGAATATTGCCGGTGAGAGGTAGAGGATTTAACGGGCGAAGCTGCTATGATTATAATGTGAGCGGCAAGATTTCTATGCGGGCAATGTATGAGCGAAATGAAATCAGTGCGAAAGACATAAAAATATTTCTGGAATGTTTAAGTATGGCGCTTGAGGAAGTGCAAAAATATCTGTTGGACATTCATTGTATATTATTAAACCCGGAATATATTTTTTATGAGGAGGAGCAGTTTTATTTCTGCTATTATCCACCGAAGACATCGGAATTATGGAAAGACCTGCATGAATTGACGGAGTATTTTGTCAAACATGCAGATTATCAGGATGAGGAAAGTGTACAGACGATCTTTTTTCTGCATAGAGAGACGATGGAAGAAAATTACAGCCTGGATAAGATTATGACAAAGATTCTCTATCAGGAGGATGAGCGAAAAGAAACCAGAGAGAATGAGGACAGAGAGATACAGAAAAAGGAGGTGCAAAACAGGAGGAATTTGTGGGAAAAAGAGGAAGTGCGGTATGATACGAGAGAACATGACTGGATCGCAGAGCAGGAGATGGGAAGCCTGATCATGGAAGAGACGGAGAATCTGTGGACACCGGTAAGGCGTTTCCTTAGAAAACACAAGAAGCCACGCTGGGGTGAATGGGATGATCTTCATATTGAAGAGGAAGAATTATAGATACAATTATGGATGGAATTGTAAAAGAAATTTTGATTTTTATATGTAATATATGCTATACTCAAGAAAAGATATCAGATAATTTGAAAGTGTGGTCTGACTAAATGAGATATAAACAGGAAAAAGCGCCCTGTACAGTTTTATTGATTCTGGCAAATATTATTGTATTCTTTGTACTGACAGCAAAAGGAATGACCGAGGATGCGGAATTTATGCTTGGACATGGAGCCATGTATGTTCCTTATATTATAAATCGTGGAGAATACTATCGATTGTTTACGAGCATGTTTATGCATTTTGGATTCGATCATCTTGCGAATAATATGGTAATGTTGCTTGTTATAGGATGGAATCTGGAAGGTGAGATTGGAAAGATTAAGTTTTTGATCATATATTTCTTAAGTGGGCTGAGTGGGAATATCTTATCAGCACTCTGGGATATGCAAACGGGTGATTATGCGGTATCCGCAGGCGCATCCGGCGCAATCTTCGGGATTGTGGGAGCAATTTTATATGTAGCAATTCGTAACCGCGGCCGGATTGGAACGATTACCGGTCGCGGCATTCTATTTATGATCATATTGAGTCTATACTATGGATTTACCAGTGGCGGTGTGGATAATTTCGCACACATTGGTGGTCTGGTATCCGGTCTCGTTCTTGCAGTGTTATTGTACTGGAAGAGAAAGCGTAAATACCGTGAAAGTGCCTGGGACTGAGGAGACAGTAAGTGTTCCGCCATGGGACGTGGCAATTCTCCGTGCCAGCGCAAGGCCAAGACCGGTTCCATCTTTTTTATAAGTGACGAATGGCTCAAAGATCTTATCACGTTGTTCCGATGTGATACCGCAGCCATTGTCCCGGATCTCGATTACAAGAGACTGTTCTGCAAGACGGGCTTCCAGAAAGATGGAAGGAAGCTGTTCCGGGTTTTTCAAAGCCGGACTGAGTACAGCAGCTTTTGCATTTGTTAAGAGATTCAGTAACAGTTGACGCAGTTTTACCGGATCAGCCTGAATAACCGGAAGCGCAGGCGGAATTTTAGAAGTCATTTGAATATCGGTATCCAGGATGGATGTAGCAAAAGAAAGAGCAACACTCCGGAGAAAGGTATTCGTGTCGAGTGACTGAAGAGACAGGCGGTCTCCGTTATTAAAATCGGAGAGTTCCTCCAGAAGTTGTTTCATATATTCAACATCCTGGTGCATGTTCTTCCAGTGCTTCGAGGGGAGAAGTTCAGGAAATTCATTTTCCAGAAACTGCAGGTTACTGTATACCAGCGTAAGCGGGTTGCGGATTTCATGACTGATGGTACTGATCTCCATACGGTGATGGGAGAGAAGTCGGGTGAGAAGTTCCTTTTTCTCAGGGCTTTCTGCCATGATCTGTTGTAATTTGTCGTAGTCTGTCTGCGTAAACATAATACTTACCGCCTCCTTTCTGATTACTCAGTTTAGCATTGGCGGTTAAAATAATCAATTACATTTATAGAAAGGAAGAAGACATTATGAGAGACGATAATTGTATTTTTTGTAAACTGGCAAATGGGGAGATCCCGACAGCAACTTTATATGAGGACGAAGATTTTCGTGTGATTCTGGACGCTAGTCCGGCTGCAAAGGGACATGCACTGATCCTTCCAAAGCAGCACTATGCGAATCTGTATGAGCTGGATGATTCTGTTGCATCAAAAGTACTCGTACTGGCGAAAAAGATGATCACTAAGATGACAGACATTCTTGGATGTGACGGGTACAACATTGTACAGAATAACGGAGAAGCTGCCGGACAGACAGTATTTCATTTCCATATGCATTTGATTCCGAGAAGCAAAGGCGATGAGGTAGGTCTTGGCTGGAAGATGGGCGAGCTTACAGATGAGGACAAGGAAGACATCTTGTCTAAGGTAAAATAAGATACAAGAGGCAGAGAATGTGTGTACATCACAGAATAATCTGCAGGTATCATAAAAAGCAGGCAACAAAGGATAAGTTATAGTTATAAAGGAAAGATGGGTGAGGTGTATGAACGTACGATCAATTGGGAAACAAGCGTTTGATGCAATTTATGAATCTAATCTTGAATATGTGTATCGTACAGCGTGTTATTACACCCAAAATCATTATCAGGCTGAAGAGATTACGCAGTGTGTATTTATCAAGTTGTACGATAATATAGATAACGTAAATATGCAGTCCGTGAATTCGTGGCTTTTAATAACAACAAAGCACATGGCATTAAATTACAAAAGAGATTATGCACGGGAAACGCTGATAGATGAACTTCTGTATGATAATGAAGTCGGAGACAGTCTGGAAACATGTTATATGACTGAGTTTGACAGGACAAAGCGAAAAGAACTGGCGGATGAAATCTATCTGAGATTATTTGAGGAAAATAAACGCTGGTATGATGCCATAATGGCGGTCTATTTGCTTGAAAAGCCACAGAAAGAAGTGGCACGTGAGATGGGCATTTCGCTGGAAGTGTTACACAGCATGCTATATCGTGCGAAGAAATGGATTCGTAAAAATTACGAGAAGAGATATCGCTATTTAGACGAGGCCTAAGAAAAGGTAGAGCTATAGGACAAAAGGTATAAGAAAAGCAGGTCGCAACAGGAATTTGCCTGTATGACCTGCTTTTTATATACTTATTATTTACGCTTGCGGCTGACGGATTCAATCAGATCGATGATCGTATCGATGGAGTTCTGCTGAGAGGACTGCTTCATGGCATCGATGTATTTCTGACGGTTCTCATATACCTGATCTACCGTTGCCAGAAGGCTCTCGTTTGTCATCGTCTCTTCTTCCAGAACAACGCTGAAGCCCTGGCGTTCAAATGAACGGGCATTCAGGATCTGGTCTCCACGGCTGGCGCTTGCCGGAAGTGGGATCAGGATGTTTGGCTTATGTAAAGCAAGAAGTTCGCAGATAGCGTTCGCTCCGGCGCGGGAAATAACAACATCTGCCATTGCAAACAGATCCTTCAGTTCGTCTTTGATATATTCGTACTGCATATAACCATCTAAGTGATTCAGTGTAGGATCAAGACGTCCTTTACCGCACAGATGGATGACCTGATATTTCTTCAATAACTGTGGAAGGATGGCACGGACTGCATTGTTGACTGCAACAGCGCCAAGACTTCCGCCGATGATGAGGATAACAGGTTTGTCAGATGTGAAACCGAGAAATTCTCTGGCTTTGAATTTATCACCGGTTAACAGTTCCTGGCGGATCGGTGATCCGGTAAGAACCGCTTTGCCTTCCGGCAGATAGCGAAGTGTCTCCGGAAAATTGCAGCAAATCTTTGTTGCAGCGGAAAAGGATAACTTGTTCGCAAGTCCCGGTGTCATATCAGATTCATGAATAATGGAAGGAACATGACAACTCTTACCAGCCAGAACAACAGGTACGGATACAAATCCACCTTTGGAGAAAATAACGTCCGGCTTCAGGATCTTGACAAGTTTCCTTGCATCTCCAAGACCTTTGAGAACACGGAATGGATCTGTAAAATTCTGAACGCTGAAATAACGTCTTAACTTACCGGTTGCAATCCCGTGATATGGGATTCCAAACTGCTCGATCAGTTCTTTCTCAATTCCGTTGTAAGAGCCGATATAGTGGATATCGTATTGCAATTCTTTTAAACGAGGAAGCAGTGCAATATTAGGAGTAACGTGACCTGCCGTACCGCCTCCGGTTAAAATAATTCGTTTCATAGTGACCTCCCAGATTTTAGCATTTACCTTTGTGGTAGTTATACTATATAATAAATGTACTATAATTGATGTCAGGTCTGAAAACATGACAGACCTCTGTACTTATATATTATACGTTACAGGGAAAATAGGTCAAGAGAAAGAAAAAAGTTCATTGATTTTTGAGAGAGAAAGGGAACAGGAAAAACATGAAAGAAAGCAAAGATCCATTCGATCGGGTGATCCTGGATGATTTGGAGCGGGAAGCTGATGAGATTCGGCGCAACGTAGCAGCAGCGAATCTTCCGCCGATGACCAATGAACAGAAAGAAAGAATACGTGAAAATATCCAGAAAGAAATAGATGCCCGTGAGGTGCAGAAAATCTGCGAGCAATTGCCGAAAGAGTATCAGGAAGCCTTAAAAATCGGAATGGAAACGATAGAAAAAGAGAATTGGAAATCAGGCAAAGATAACGAAACGAAAGCAACGAAAGTCAGGGCAGAGAAGGAAACGGAAGAGCCGAAAGTCAGGGCAGAGAAGGAAACGGAAGAGCTGAAAGCCGGGGCAGATAAGGAGCCGGAAGAAGGAGAACCAGGATTCGGAGCAAACAAGGAGACAGAAGAAGGAGAGCTGAGTGCCGGAACAGATGAGAAAAAGCATAGATTCAGGAGAAAGGCATATCTTTCGCGGGTGGCGGCAGCAGTTGTTATAGTTCTGCTTGCAGGCGGAATCGGAGTTACCGGCTTTGGAGGACCTGAACGGGTGATGGAGATTGTAAAAAGTAAGGTTGGAACTCGTGAGGTAGAGAAAGTAAACTCGAATGATGATAACCTTGTAATAAAAAAAGAGAACGAAGAACAGGCTTATCAGAAGATAAAGGATGAGTTGGGCTTTGAACCAGTAAGAATTATAGATCGTCCAGATGGATTTAAATATAAATGGGCAAAGCTAGAAAAAGAGGCACAGATTTCGGAAATTATGTATCAATACAAAGGAGAAAACATTCTGTATACGGTCAGTATGACACAATCAAATAATTCATGGGGAATAGATGTGGATGATGCTGAAGTAGGACAATATACGAAGAAAGTAAATGGAGTAAATATAAGTATACATGAATATAAAGTTGCAACGTCTAAAAAAAAGAGATATGTTGCAAAATTTAAATATTTGGGTGCCGGATATTATCTGGCAGGAGTGATGCCACAAAAAGATTTTTATGATATTTTAAAAAAATTATATTTTTCATAAAATACGCGTCAGTTTTTCCAGACTTATGTGTCTTTATATGTAGAGGATGGGATATGAGGAGAACATGGAGGATACATGAGATTGGAGGTGCTGATGGAAAAAAAGAATCGAAAAAGATATTCACTTCTACTGGTAATGTTAATGCTGACCTGTTTAATATGGAACAGTACATTATCAGTAAAAGCAGAAGGTGAGAAAAAGATTGGTGAGTCATATCTGACTCATGAGGAAGAAGCCGAAGGTACGACGCCAAAAAAAGTGACGCGTGGTGAAGACTTGATGACAGGATATTCTAAAATTCGGAGGATGGGACCGGAAAAATTATATGCAGGAGGATCAACAATAGCATCACATACAGTGGATCGCATTGGTGTGGCGGTTATGGTGGAACGTGCCAAGGAAGGCGCAACTGAATGGGATTTTTACGAAAGTTGGCAGAAATTTGATGAAAATACAGACAATCTTTCATCATGGAAACAGATGGATGTTGAAGGCGACTGGTATTACAGAGTTCGTTGTGTTCATTCCGCAGGTGAGGATGTGAGCAGCAGCTTTACAGACGGTGTTTTCATCGAAAAAAAGAGTATCCTTGAGCTTTAAAAAAGAAAATAAGTATAAAGAAAACAAGTATAAGGAAACCAAAAACTAATTCAACAAAGGAACATGTGCAATGCGGGGGCTGCGCCGGGCGCTGAGTGGAAAGGCGTCTGAAGAAACTGTCAATAATATTTTTAAAAGAAAGAGAATATTTCAGTTTACCGAGTTTTTCAACCGCATGCAAACAAAGTTAGGACTTATTGGAAGCTTGGCGTTCGGCGCAGTCCCCGCATAAGATTCTAAAAAATGAAAAAGACAAGTGAAAAAACAAGTGAAAAGATAAGCGAAAAAGCTGCCGTAATGGCAGCTTTTTTGATGGAAAATTCGCAAAAAGTTGGAAAAGTGGATAAAAACGGTCAAAAACAGGTTAGAAAAATGGATGAAAACAGCTAAAAACAGGTTGGAAAAGTGGATGAAAATAGCCAAAAATGGGTTGGAAAAATGGATGAAATCATGTATGATATAGAAGAAAAGACGCATACTAGCAATGTGGAGGCGTAAAATATGATTCAGAGAATGATGAAAGCGACAGTGGATGACTGGATCGCGAATGGAAAAGAGGCACTTTTGCTTACAGGTGCAAGACAGATTGGAAAGACGTATTTAATAAGACAATGCCTTAAAGATAGCAATTATTCTTATATAGAGTTAAATTTTATAGAGCAACCAGAATTAGTTGAACTATTTTCGGGCGCAAAAGACGCAAAAGAATTATTGATGCGTCTGAGTATTGTGGCAGAAAAACCGTTGGAAAAGGGAAATACAATTATTTTCCTGGATGAAGTACAGGAATTTAAAGATATTGTTACAAGAATTAAATTTTTGGTAGAAGAAGGAAGTTATCGCTATATTATGAGTGGTTCTCTTCTTGGAGTGGAGTTGAATGACTTGCGGTCTGCGCCGGTAGGTTACATGAGAATTTGTGACATGTATCCGCTGGATTTTCGGGAGTTCGCAAAGTGTGTCGGCGTAAATGAAGAGATTATTGAATCTTTGCGGATACATTTTGAAAAAAGAACTCAGGTAGATACATTTGTTCATGAAAAAATGCTGGATGTTTTTAACCTATATTTGATTGTCGGCGGGATGCCGGAAGCAGTAGATGTCTATTTGAAAACGAATGATCTCTCACAAGTGGCACAGATACATGACAAGATCATCCGGCTTTATAAACAGGATTTTTCAAAATATGAACTGTATTATAAATTAAAATTGCAGGAAATATATGATGCAATGCCGGGGCAGTTAGATCAGAAAAATAAACGTTTTCAATTAAACTCTATTGGAAAAGGACTCAGTTATAATAAAGTTGAAAATGATTTCCTGTGGCTGAAAGATGCAGGAGTTGCGATACCTGTATATAATATCAGTGAACCGAAGCTTCCGTTGGTGATAAGCGAGAACCGCAATCTGTTCAAATTATTTTTCTCGGATGTAGGATTGCTGACAAGCCGGTATTCAAATCAGGTGAAAATGTCGATATTAAATAAAGATAAAGCCATCAACAATGGTGCACTATTTGAAAATGTGGTCGCACAGGAACTATTAGCAAAAGGGCATAAAGAATATTATTTTAACAGCAAAAAGCAAGGAGAACTGGACTTTGTAATAGAACTGGATGGAAAAGTAGTTCCGTTGGAAATTAAATCGGGGAAAGATTATAAACGTCATTCCGCGTTAAATAACGTGCTGGAATGTGAGGAATATCAGATTTCAGAAGGATATATTTTCTCAGAAGGAAATGTTGAGACTGTCGGACGGAAAGTTTATATGCCGATTTATATGATTATGTTTTTGGAAGAGAAGAAGATGGAAAATACAATATATAAACTGGATCTCAGTGGGCTTAAGGACAAAATTTAAAGAATGTTGTTTAGAAAACCAGCCACCCTCCGGAAAAGTAACGAATCAATGCTGTCTTTTCCGAAGAATGGCTGGTTAAAAATTGCTGTTTTTTAAATTAATTATTTCTCGTTTAATGCCTGGCGAAGCGCATGTGCAAGCTGATCCGGGCAGGATGTTGCTTTGCTGCCGCAGGTGATTCCCTCTAAGCGGGAAATTGCTTCGTTAGCATCCATTCCGCGAACGAGACTGCTGAGTCCTTTTGTATTTCCGTTGCATCCGCCGAGAAATTCAACGTTTTTGATGGTAGTTCCGTCAAGTTCAACGTGAATTAACTGGGAACAGACACCGGTTGGTCTATAATCCATGGTAATTACCTCCTGATATATTAATGTGGATGAAAGTATCCAATGCGCATTATAACAGAGATGCAAAAGAAAAGCTACAGGAAATCTTTTAAAATTAAGCGTTCCTGTGTTATACTGAAATCTCAGGTTGTATGAGTTTGTATTTTCTGTTTTATACAGAATACAAGGCAGGATTATAATAAAATTATTTTTAAATTATGAAGAGAGGAACGAAATTATGATAGGTATTATCGGAGCAATGGAAGAAGAAGTCGTTGCATTAAAAGAAGCGATGCAGGTCGAGTCTGTAACAGAGTATGCATCTATGACATTTTGTAAAGGCGTTTTATGCGGGAAGGAAGTTGTGATTGTCCGCAGCGGAATCGGTAAAGTAAATGCAGGAATCTGTGCGCAGATTCTGGTAGATAAATTCGATGTAGATGCATTGATCAACACGGGAATTGCGGGATCACTGAACGCGAAGATTGATATCGGGGACGTTGTAGTGTCCAAAGAAGCACTGCATCACGATATGGATGCGACAGAATTTGGTGATCCGATTGGTCAGGTGCCGCGTATGGATACACTGGCATTCCCGGCAGACGAGCGTCTGATCGGGCTTGCAAAAGCGGCAAATGAAAAGGTAAATCCGGATATTCATACATTTGTCGGAACGGTGGCGAGCGGTGATCAGTTTATTGCAAGCCAGGAAGCAAAAGATAAGATTGTAAATAATTTTCATGCTTACTGTACAGAAATGGAAGGGGCTGCGATTGCGCATGCCGCATATCTGAACAAAGTTTCGTATGTCATTATTCGTGCTATTTCGGACAAAGCCGACAACAGCGCACATGTTGACTATCCGGAGTTTGAAAAGATGGCAATTGCCCGTAATATCAAGCTTGTACAGGAAATGCTGACATCTATGTAAATAAGTCAGAAATTATTTTGTGACATAAGAAAAGAAAATCGGACAGTATGCGACAGATGCATGTCGAATACTGGGGAACGAATTTTCGGCCCTCCTCTAAGATTTCAATTATAATGCTTAGAAAAGGAGGGCTTTTTTATGTTGAAAATGATAGTAGAAAAACAAGTGCTGCTGATAATTGCGGGAGTGTTTATGGCATTGGGGATCGGGAGTAAATGTGTGGTCGATGCGACGCTCAGAAAACTGGTGTATGGAGCGGGAAATATGAATAAAAGTACACATCCGTTTATCCGGCTGGTGCGGGCGAAATTTGAGCATGCCTGCATGATCAGTGAGAAGGTGGAAAATGTAGGCGTTTTTGTGGATAAGTACCTGTATGAATACCGGGTGCTGGGGATACGTTTACATACGCTTCGGAGAATGGAGCGGATATCGGCAGTTTTATGTATTTGCTGCGGAGTGACCGGAGCAGGACTTCAGTATGTGCAGGATGGCGGAATGACGGATGTGGTACTTAAGACAGGTGCAATTGGGATCGGTGCAGGAATTTTTGTGTTTCTTTTTCATCTGACAACAGATGAAAATTATAAGCTGCAGGTAGCGAGAAACTATATGGTTGACTATCTGGAAAATATCTGCCTGCACCGGTATGAAAAGGCTTACCGGAAAGAGAAGGAAGAGAGCCAGAAGATGAAAGAGAAAGTGGTTGCAGCGAGTGTGGATGTTAGTATGAGCAAGAATATGGCAGTGAATGGAGAAAGTTCAGTTGTAGGAGTGGACATGTCGGCGGGAAGAAATGTGGCAACGTGTACAGATGTGATGACGGAGAAAGCCGGAACGGCAGGTACAGAGACATTTGCAAATAGATATGCAGAAAATGAAAATATAGTGGCAGCAAACGCAACAATTACCCCAATCCGGGAAGAACTGTCGAAAGGGGATTCGCCGGAAGAGAATATCCTGAGGGAAAAGGAAGAAAAGAAAGAAAAGAAAGAAGAAAAAGAAGAGAAAGAAGAGAAAAAGTCAGTGGACAAGGATGTCCTGATCCGACAGATTCTGGAAGAATTCATGGCGTAAGCGAACTTAGCAGTAAGGAACAAGATCTGGGGTGTGGCAGGACTTATCTGGCGACACCCTATTATAACGTATTAAAACTTGCTATAATTTCCGTGATTTGTTAAAATTATGAAGAGAGTATGCATGTCCAAAGATATACGGATAATAACCGGACAGACCGGTCATGCAGAGAGTATTGAGGATGAAATACATGGGTAAAATATATTATATGATGGGCAAGAGTTCTTCCGGGAAAGATACTTTATATAAAGAAGTATTGAAAGCACTGCCGAAGCTTAAGACACTGGTGCTCTATACAACCCGCCCGATCCGGGAGGGAGAACAAGAAGGCATAGAGTATCATTTTGTGACGGACGAAGAGCTGGAGCGATTTGAGAAAGCCGGAAAAATAATTGAAGAAAGAACATATGATACCGTGTATGGAGCGTGGAAATATGCTACAATAGAAGATGGACAGATAAATCTTGCAGCATATGATTATCTGGTTATCGGAACACTGGAGTCCTATGCCGGAATGAAGAAGTGCTATGGAGCAGAGAATCTGGTTCCAATCTATATAGAAGTGGAAGATGGTGAACGGCTTTCGCGGGCACTTTCGCGGGAACGGCAGCAGGAGCAGCCGAAATATGAAGAGATGTGCCGGAGATTTCTGGCAGATCAGAAGGATTTTTCCGAAGAGAATCTGGAAGAGGCAGGCATCGTCCGACGCTATTACAACGATGATAAGGTACAATGTTTAGAAAAAATTATAGGGGAAATACAAAATGGGAAGTTTTAAAGATGTGGTAGGCCACAAAGACATTATTCAATATCTGCATAATGCAATTTCAGAGGATCGCGTTTCACATGCGTATATTCTGAATGGAGAGCGTGGATCGGGAAAGAAGCTGTTGGCGAGATTATTTGCCATGACACTTCTATGTGAAGAACACGGACCGGAGCCGTGTAATCACTGTCATTCCTGCAAGCAGGCAGAGAGTGGGAATCATCCGGATATTATTACGGTTACACATGACAAGCCGAATACGATCAGTGTAGATGATATCCGTGTTCAAGTGAATAATACGATCGATGTCAAACCATATCAGGGACCATATAAGATTTATATTATCCCGGAGGCAGACAAGATGACGGTGCAGGCACAGAATGCCCTACTTAAGACAATCGAGGAACCGCCGAAGTATGCAGTAATCTTACTGTTGACAGAGAATGCGGAACTTCTGCTTCCGACGATTAATTCCAGATGCGTTATGCTGAAGCTTCGTTATATCAAAGATAAACTGATCAAAAAATATTTGATGGAGAATCTGGAGATTCCGGACTACAAAGCGGAAGTATGTACTGCATTTGCACAGGGAAACATGGGCAAAGCAATCATGCTGGCAAATTCCGATCATTTTAATGAGATCCGTGAGGAGGCAATTCAGCTCCTTAAGTATATTCATGAGATGGAGTTAAGCGAGATTGTGGATGCAGTGAGCCACATTTCTGTATACAAACTGGAAATCACAGATTATCTGGATATTATCATGATCTGGTACCGTGATGTCTTAATGTACAAAGCAACGAAAGATCTGGACAAAGTGGTATTCAAAGACCAGATAAAATACATTAAGGAACAGGCACAGAAGAGTTCCTATGAGGGAATTGAACTGATTTTAGAAAGTCTGGAAAAAGCAAAGACAAGATTGAAAGCGAATGTAAACTTCGATCTGGTTATGGAGCTTTTATTCCTTACGATAAAGGAGAATTAGTACGATGACAAAAGTAATAGGTGTAAGATTCAGAACAGCGGGAAAGATCTATTTCTTTGCACCGGGAAAGCTGAATATACAAACCGGAGATAAAGTAATTGTAGAGACTGCCCGCGGGGTAGAATTTGGTACGGTTGTAACCGGAGAAAAGGAAGTGGAGGATGACAAGATCATGCAGCCACTGAAGCCGGTGATCCGTATTGCAACCGCAGAAGATAAGAAGAAGGATGCCAAGAACAGAGACAAAGAAAAAGAAGCTTTTGGCATTTGTTTGGAGAAGATCCGCAAACACGGTCTGGAGATGAAGCTGATTGATGCGGAGTATACATTTGACAATAATAAAGTGCTGTTTTATTTTACAGCAGATGGAAGAATCGATTTTCGTGAACTGGTCAAAGATCTGGCCAGTGTGTTCCGTACGAGAATTGAATTACGTCAGATTGGAGTAAGAGACGAGACGAAGATCCGTGGAGGAATCGGAATCTGCGGACGTCCGTTATGTTGTCACACTTATTTATCAGAGTTTGCGCCGGTATCGATTAAGATGGCAAAAGAGCAGAATCTTTCTTTGAATCCGACAAAGATTTCAGGTGTGTGCGGACGACTGATGTGCTGTCTGACGAATGAGGAAGAGACTTACGAAGAGCTGAACAGTCATTTACCATCTAATGGAGATCATGTGACAACACCAGAAGGGCTTAGAGGGGATGTACAGTCCGTGAATGTCCTGCGTCAGCTTGTAAAAGTAGTTGTTACGCTGGACAATGATGAAAAAGAAATCCGTGAGTACAAAGCAACCGAATTAAAATTTAAACCAAGACGCCGGAAGAAAGAGCAGAAGTTATCCAAAGAAGAGATGGCAGAGCTTAAGGCATTGGAAGGAAAACGTGGAGATTCTAAGTTAGATGATAATTAATCAAAAACCGGAAGAACGGCTGGACGATCTGCAGATCAAAGGGTATAAGATATTGCAGAATCCGGGACGCTTCTGTTTCGGGATGGATGCGGTGCTCTTATCTGCATTTGCAGATGTAAAGAAGAATGAGAGAGCACTGGATTTGGGAACGGGAACGGGCATCCTGCCGATTCTGTTACATGCAAAATATAAGGGACAGCATTACACCGGGCTTGAAATCCAGCCGGAGAGTGCAGATATGGCAAGGCGAAGCGTAGCGTATAACAGTCTGGAAGACAAGATAGATATTGTAACAGGAGATATAAAAGAGGCGGCGGAACAATTCGGACCAGCCTCTTTTGATGTTATTACGACAAATCCGCCGTATATGATCGGAGAGCATGGTCTGAAAAATGAAAAAGAAGCACTGTACATTGCAAGA
The DNA here is from genome assembly GCF_003481355.1 of Dorea sp. OM07-5. Classification (NCBI taxonomy): domain Bacteria; kingdom Bacillati; phylum Bacillota; class Clostridia; order Lachnospirales; family Lachnospiraceae; genus Dorea; species Dorea sp. OM07-5. Next base: position 67,845 of record NZ_QUKZ01000003.1, read on the forward strand.
CATGAAGCACTGTGTACACTGGATGATGTTCTGGCGCAGAGTGCGAAAGTGCTGAAAGTAAAAGGCCGTTTTTATATGGTGCATCGTCCGTTCAGACTGCCGGAGATCATGACGAAGATGTGTAACTATGGTCTGGAGCCGAAGAGAATGCGGCTGGTATATCCTTATGTGGACAAAGAACCAAATATGGTTCTGATCGAGGGAAGAAAAGGCGGTAATCCGAGAATGACAGTGGAGGCACCGTTGATCGTATATGAAAAAGATGGCAGTTATACACAAGAACTTTTGAAACTGTACGCAGGTGAATAGGCGACAGGTCATTTATAAGTGATTCTGCCGGGCGAATGATAGAGAAGTTTACTGGAATTGCCAGTCAGGGATTGTATGGATTCAATTTAAAAATTTATAATTAAAAAAGGAGACAGAAGATGGCAGGAACCTTATATTTATGTGCAACACCGATCGGCAACCTGGAAGATATGACATTTCGTGCAGTGCGGATGCTGGGCGAAGTAGATTTGATCGCGGCGGAGGATACGAGAAACAGTATCAAGCTTCTAAATCATTTTGAAATAAAGACACCGATGACGAGTTATCATGAATATAATAAGATTGATAAGGGACATTATCTTGTAAGACGATTACTGGAAGGCGAAGATATTGCACTTATCACGGATGCAGGCACACCGGGTATCTCAGATCCGGGCGAGGAGCTTGTGAAAATGTGTCACGAAGCGGGTGTGACCGTGACGGCACTTCCGGGAGCGGCTGCATGTATCACCGCGCTTACCATTTCCGGACTGGGAACGAGAAGATTTGCATTTGAAGCATTTTTCCCCACCGATAAAAAAGAACGTCAGGACATATTAGAAGAGTTAAAAAATGAGACGAGAACAATAATCTTATACGAAGCACCGCACCGGCTTGTGCGAACACTGAAATTGTTAAATGAAACACTGGGGAACAGGAATGTCAGCATTTGCAGAGAGTTGACGAAGAAGCATGAGACGGTATTCAAGACGACGCTTGCAGATGCACTTGCTTATTATGAAGAAAATGCACCAAAGGGCGAGTGTGTGATCGTGCTGGAAGGAAAGAGCCGACAGGAGATCCGTGAGCAGGAGACTGCAAAATGGGAAGAGATGAGCATCGAAGATCATATGGAACATTACCTGAAAATGGGAATAGATAAAAAGGACGCCATGAAAAAGGTGGCAAAAGACCGTGGCGTGAGCAAAAGAGACATTTACCAGGCACTGCTGTAGCGTGCAGGTTGTACAGGAGGGAGAAAGATGGCAGGAGTATCATTGAAGCATATTTGCAAAACTTATCCAAATGGATTTGAGGCGGTAAAAGATTTTAATCTGGAAATAAAGGATAAAGAATTTCTGATTTTTGTCGGGCCATCAGGATGCGGAAAGTCTACGACACTCCGTATGATCGCAGGTTTGGAGGAGATTACTTCCGGAGAATTGAAAATTGGAGATACGGTTGTTAATGATGTAGAGCCGAAGGACAGGGATATTGCTATGGTATTTCAGAATTACGCGTTATATCCGCATATGACAGTTTATGAAAATATGGCATTTGGACTGAAACTTCGGAAGGTGCCGAAAGACCAGATAGATAAGATGGTGAAAGAAGCTGCAAAAATCCTGGATTTGGAGCAACTCCTTGATCGGAAACCAAAGGCATTATCAGGAGGACAGAGACAGCGTGTAGCGATGGGAAGAGCAATCGTGTGCAACCCGAAAGTGTTTTTGATGGATGAACCATTATCCAATCTGGATGCAAAATTGCGTGGACAGATGCGGATTGAAATTTCTAAATTGCATCAGCGTCTGGAAACAACGATTATTTATGTTACACACGATCAGACAGAAGCGATGACTCTGGGAACACGAATTGTTGTTATGAATGCCGGCGTGATCCAGCAGGTAGACACACCGCAGAAATTATACGAAGAACCAGGTAATATGTTCGTTGCCGGATTTATCGGATCGCCGCAGATGAATTTTCTGGATGCGGTGTGCCAGGTGGAAGACGACGATGTGTATCTGACGATCGGAGAAATGAAACTTCGCCTGCCGGAAACAAAGGCAGAGAAATTAAAAGCCGGTGGATACGATGGAAAGACGGTTGTTCTTGGAATCCGTCCGGAAGATCTGCATGACGAATCGGAATTTGTTGAAAGTTCACAGGGTACAGCTCTGAAAGCGAAAATCCGGGTATATGAAATGGTGGGAGCGGAAGTTTTCCTGTGTTTTGAATACGAAGGAACAAATATGACGGCGAGAGTAGCACCGAAGACAGCCGCAAGAACCGGAGATATTGTAAAATTTGCTCTGGATGCGGATAAAATCCATGTATTTGATAAAGCTACAGAAAAGACGATCACTAATTAAGGTCAGATTGTGTTGGATTGTACTTTTTCGGTGAATAGTTAGACACTTATACTTTACTATGCTAAAATGGAAGAGCGTGCAACAAAAGGGGCGGTTGTGTCAGAGCGAACAGCCCATATGAAGTACAGGAAAGATTAGGAGGACAGACAGAACATGATTAAATTATACGATGGAGGCGCATATCTGTTAAACGGAACAGAGATTGTAGAATCGGCTGCAGAAGTCGGAGCGAAGACCGGACAGACACCGGATCAGAAAGAAGCAGCAAAGCAGACAATGGCTTATCATATTTTGGCAGACCATAATACTTCCGGCAATATGGAGCAGCTGCAGATTAAATTTGACAAACTGACTTCTCATGATATTACATTTGTAGGAATTATCCAGACAGCGAGAGCTTCAGGACTGGAGCGTTTTCCAATTCCTTATGTACTTACAAACTGCCATAACTCACTATGTGCAGTAGGCGGGACAATCAATGAAGATGACCACATGTTTGGACTGACTTGTGCAAAGAAATACGGCGGAGTTTATGTACCGCCTCATCAGGCTGTTATCCACCAGTTTGCAAGAGAAATGCTTGCAGGCGGCGGTAAGATGATCCTTGGCTCGGACAGCCATACCCGTTATGGAGCGCTTGGAACGATGGCAATGGGTGAAGGCGGACCGGAGCTTGTAAAACAGCTTCTGAATAAAACTTATGATATTAAGATGCCGCAGGTAGTAGGAATCTATCTGGATGGAGAGCCGATGAAAGGTGTCGGACCACAGGATGTGGCACTGGCAATCATTGGAGCGACATTTAAAAATGGCTATGTAAACAATAAAGTGATGGAATTTGTCGGACCGGGTGTAGAAAAGTTAAGTGCAGACTTCCGAATTGGCATTGATGTTATGACAACCGAGACGACATGTCTGTCATCTATCTGGAAAACAGATGAAAAAATCAAAGAATTTTATGAGATCCACGGAAGAGTGGGAGAGTATAAAGAATTGAATCCGGGAGCAGTTACTTATTATGATGGTATGGTATATGTGAACTTAAGCGAGATCAAACCAATGATCGCGATGCCGTTCCATCCATCGAATGTCTACACAATCGATGAAGTGAATGCAAACTTAAAAGATATTTTGCATGATGTAGAGCAGAAAGCACTGGTAAGCCTGGACGGGGCAGTAGATTATTCTCTGCAGGATAAGGTTGTAAATGGTAAATTATATGTAGATCAGGGACTGATCGCAGGATGTGCCGGTGGTGGTTTTGAAAATATCTGTGCGGCAGCAGACATTATCAAAGGTCACTACATAGGGGCAGATGCATTTACATTCAGTGTATATCCGGCAAGTACACCGATTTATATGGAACTTGTGAAGAATGGCGTAGTGGCAGATCTGATGGAGGCAGGAACGATTGTGAAGACAGCATTCTGTGGACCTTGCTTTGGAGCAGGAGACACTCCGGCAAATAATGCATTTTCTATCCGTCACTCAACAAGAAACTTCCCGAACCGTGAAGGTTCCAAGTTACAGAGCGGACAGATTGCATCCGTTGCACTTATGGACGCAAGATCAATTGCAGCAACAGCAGCAAACAAAGGCTTCCTGACACCTGCAACAGATATGGATGTCGAATACAAAGGACAGACCTATCATTTCGATGAGAAGATTTATGCAAACCGTGTATTTGACAGTAAGGGCGTAGCGGATCCATCTGTAGAGATCCAGTTTGGACCGAACATCAAAGACTGGCCGGCAATGGCAGCACTTCCGGAGAATCTGCTCTTGAAAGTAGTATCCGAGATCCACGATCCGGTAACGACAACAGATGAGCTGATCCCATCCGGAGAGACTTCTTCTTACCGTTCGAATCCTTTAGGACTTGCAGAATTTGCACTGTCCAGAAAAGATCCGGCTTACGTTGGAAGAGCCAAAGAAGTACAGAAAGCGGAGAAAGCAATTGAAGCAGGAAAATGTCCGTTGGATGAATTAGAAGAATTAAAATCAGTTATGGATGTGATACATACAAAATATCCGGAAGTCGGAAAAGGCAACCTCGGAATCGGAAGTACAATCTTCGCTGTGAAACCGGGAGACGGTTCTGCGAGAGAACAGGCAGCATCCTGCCAGAAAGTACTTGGTGGCTGGGCGAACATTGCAAATGAATATGCAACCAAACGTTATCGCTCCAACCTTATCAACTGGGGTATGCTTCCATTCCTCACAGAAGAGGATGACAAGAACTTAAGTTTCAAGAATGGCGATTACATCTATGTGCCGGAGATTCGCAAAGTGATCGAAGAGAAAGCAACAGATGTAACGGCATATGTAGTCGGTGATGAGCTTAAGGAGATTCGCTTGAAGCTTGGAGATATGACAGATGCGGAGAGAGAAATTATCTTGAAAGGATGTCTTATCAACTACTATCGTGGATAAGTATGTGGATAGAATAAAAAACGCTGAAAAGGGGACGGGGATTTTCTAGAAAATCCCCGTCCCCTTTTCAGCGTTAACTTTTTTCCAACTTTTATGCAACACTTTTCCACATGTTTTCCTCTAATATATGTGGAAAATAATTCATCGATGATGGAAACAGTATCTAACAGGGAGGTCATTTATGAAATGTGATGTGGATACGTTCGCGCGGATGTATGAAGAGATTTATAAAGATTTGTATCGATTTGCATTGTGTATGATGAAAAATGAACAGGATGCAGAGGATGCGGTGAGTGATGCGGTACTTTCCGGGTATGAGAACATCCGGAAACTCCGGGATGAGAAGGCTTTTAAAAGCTGGATGTTTACAATACTGGCGAACACATGTAAGAAGAAACTGCAAAATAGAAGCAGAAAGTTTCGTATGGAGAAGGATATGGAGTCGTCAGAGTCGGAGAGAAATAATTTTGGAACCGGACATCCGGATTATGGAATATCCGTAGATGTGCAACGTGCATTTTTGCATTTGTCTGAGGAAGAGCAGACAATCATTGCGCTGTCTGTATTTGGTGGATATAACAGCAAAGAAATCGGCGAAATGCTGAAGCTGAATGCCAATACGGTACGGTCTAAGAGAAGCCGCGGACTTGAAAAGATGGAATGTATATTAGCGTAGGGAAAAGGAGTGTGCAATATGGAGAAAAGAGAACAGGATCTCTTGTATAAGATAGAAGTGGGCAGCGAAAATGTAGTAGTTCCGGATAGCCTGAAGCCGGAAAATATGAAGAAAAAACTGGAACAGTGTGCATGGAAAGAACGCAGGAGAAAAAGACGCAGACAGTGGAAGTTCGCGGGTGCGGCAGCAGCCGGTATTGTATTGGTGGCAGGAATCACAGTATACCAGAATCGGACGAGAATGGTAAAATCGGATTCTGCTGTGATAAACAGCGTTGATTCTTCGGATGGTGTAGTGGCAAAGTCTGTTGAGAAATGTCCGGTAAATAAGAGGAATCAGGAAAACCAGAAATATTATGCAAAAAGCTACAAAGAAATCCGTAAATATATAGAAGCGAGTGAGAAAGAGGAAACTGCCAAAGGAAGCACAAAAGAACAACTGTTATGCGCAGACGCGACAGGAGATTATTCAAATACGAATGTGCGTCAGGAAGGTGTAGATGAAGCGGACGTGGCAAAGACGAATGGTCGTTATCTCTATGTGTTAGAGGATGACGGAGACTATGTTTCTATCGTAGACACGAAAACAAATATGAAAAAAATCAGTGAGATTAAGGCACCGAAGGATGAAACTATCGAGGAATTTTACCTAATAGAAAAAAATAAAAAAGTAGTAATGATATGCAGTAATTCATCGGATGATGATTATGAAGATGTGGAAGATGTTACCAGGAGCTCTTTAATAAGTAAACAAACAGAAGGAACCCAAGTAGTGACTTACGATGTGCAGGATAAGAAACATCCAAAAAAAGTGGGTAAAGTATCCCAAAGTGGAGAGTATGAATCTTCGAGGATTTCGGATGGGTATTTGTATCTTTTCTCAAATTATTGGGTGCCGGAAAACTGGAAGAAAAAGTACCCGTCCACTTATATTCCGTATGTGGATGGCGATCTGATGAAGGCGAAAGATATTTATTTACCGGAAGGAACAAAAGGATGCATGTACGAAATTATTTCAGCAATCGATCTGAAGCATCCGGATAAGATCGCAGACAGCAAAGCTATTTTTTCAGAAGGCGGAGACGCATATGTAAGCAACAAAAATATTTACTATTATGAAGAAGAATGGACTGGCAACGGAAAGCAGGAGAAGACATTACTCCGTAAACTATCTTACAAAAAAGGAAAACTGGCGGTTGTTGCGCAGAAGACATTCAGAGGATATCTGAATGATTCATTTTCGATTGATGAATATGATGGATATCTCCGCATGGTTGTGACGAGAGGTAGGACAAATGCGGTCTATGTCCTGGATCAGAAATTAAAGCTGACCGGAAAGATTACAAACCTTGCGAAAGACGAGCGCGTGTATTCTGCAAGATTTTTAGGAGATACAGGATATTTTGTTACTTATAAAGAAACGGATCCGCTGTTTTCGGTAGATTTATCTAATCCGAAGAATCCGAAGATCCTTGGGCGCTTAAAAATACCGGGATTTTCCAATTACCTGCATTTCTATGGAGAAGATAAGCTTCTTGGCATCGGAATGGATGTAGATAAGAAAGGTGATGTAACAGATGGTGTGAAGCTGTCCATGTTTGATATTTCCGATAAAAAAAATGTGAAAGAGGAACATAAGTATACACTGAAAGATGTTTATAGTACAGATGTGGAATGGGATTATAAAGCGGCGCTTATTGATGTGGAAAAAAATATAATCGGCTTCCCGGCGGGAGGAGAAAACAGACAAATGTATTATTTGTTCAGCTATACAGAAGAAAAGGGATTTCAGTGTAACATGAAAGAAAAGATTTATGGAAGTGATGCGTTATCGACAAGAGGTATATATATTAAAGACCGTCTATATGTAATCCATGGAAATGTACTGAAAGCGTATAGCCTGAAGACATATAAGAAAGTTGATGACTGTCTGTTGTAAACGGAATTTACGCTGTAAATATAATTGTTGACTGGGTGCTGCATACTGTTGCAACAAAAAATAGAATTTTAATTTTATAATATGTAAATAGCAGATATGAAAAATAAAGAAAACCTTCGGCAAAGGATTCCTGATTTACATGAGGTGAAAAAGGAACCGATATGTCGGAGGTTTTCTCTGTTTGGGCTCCGGATGAAAGTGCTAATTGCAAATTCAGTTGGGGGCTCTATAGGGCTAAGATTTGGTTAAATCGATTTAGTTTATTGCAGACAGACGGCTTCTTAAGATCGGTCCTACAATCATAGCGATAATGATCTTAACAGCATCTCCGGCAAGATACGGAAGCACGCCGACAGATAATCCTGCCATGAAAGAAATATGCATCTGGTAAGCAAGCCATGCAGTTCCGAAAATGTAAGCAACAGCAAGACCGAGTACCATGCCAAGAACAGCCGGAAGCTTTTTGCCGCCAAATTTGTTAGTACCGATTCCTGCGATTATCGTCATGAAAATGAATCCAATCAGATATCCACCAGTCGGTCCGGCAAGCTTTTCAAGTCCACCGGTAAAACCGGAAAATACAGGCAGACCTGCAATTCCGAGAAGCAGATAAATGATATAGCTGAAAAGTGCATCATTCCAGGAAAGAATAAAAACAGCGATATATATAACCAGATTTGTCAGTGAAATCGGCACCGGACTGACTGGAATTGGAATAGCAAATGGTGCCAGAATACAGATAACGGCAGTGATCAAAGCAATCTCTACCATACGTTTTGTAGTAAAAGCTGATTTAGTAGTTGATGTCTCCATGTAAAAAGTCCTTTCTGTGATGTGAGTTTGTTCGTACAATAATCATTTATTTAACAAAGTCATTATAATTGTAGATATGAGGAATGTCAACTATAAAAATATAAAGGTTAACAATTAAGAATCGAAAGATGTCATAAAATCACTCCCTGACAAGCACATCGAATTTGTCATCATTTAAATACATATCCAGTTTAATGAAACGTCCCGATTCTGGAAGCTTTGACACAGCGTGGATTGCATTTTTATTTTGATATAGATATCGGTCACTTTCAATAAAATTGCCTGGTTATTCACACTGAAAAAACGGCATGTCATGCAGACGGAGCGCGCAGAGGATGAGCCAGTGAGCGTGGAAGTTATGGCAGAAAAAGCTGCAAATTATATAGAAGAGGAGTATGGAGATGATGATTTTGAGTCTGTTTGTTATGACTTGAAAATGTTATGCTATGTATCAGAAGAACATGAATAAAAAGTCAGAATTGACAGATAATAATAAAATAACAATGATGAAATAAAATAATATAATAAAAATATAAAAATAGTGTTGACAAAACAAAGGCGCGGTGCTATTATAAAGTCAATCCAAAAGAGATACGAAATCTAAAAATCAAATAAAAGAAGATCTGACGAGAAAGGATTTTCGAAATAACATTTGAGAGATTTGAAGATTTGGAAATTCATGTAAAGGAGGCTTATTCCGTTGGACAGTTTAATCGATTCATCAATTCAATATGTTAGTGGTATGGCAGAGAATGATTCCCGAAAAATAAGCCTTTACCATAGAAGTTAGAATCCGGTAAGATTAGAATGGAAGAAAAAAGAAATCGGAGATGTCAAGAAACCGGAAGATAGAATAAAGAGTTACATCTGCACAGACATATTGGAAATAAATACCACAGGTAGAAGAAAAACGAGTAAAACTTATGTGAAGTTATAAAATGTGTAAAGAAACATTTTATACATACCCCTTACTCATCCTTAAAAATAGAAAGGAAAAGGTTACGGGAATTGGTAATAATATTTCCTCCGATTTAATATAATAATAAATATGATAAAATTCAATATAAGATAGCCATTGCAATCAGGAACGACTGCAATGGCTATTTTAATGTTACACTTTTGTAATATTTTTTTAACAAATAGAGCGTATATTTTGACAATGCTAATACCATATGATAAACTTATATCATCTTTAAATATAGTAAAATAGTAGAAATATAATTAAATTTTGAGGTGAGAAATTTGGATAAATATGAATATCGGGTTAAGACCGAGCAGATGCTCGAATACGTGGAGCAGAAGCAGTATAAAAAAGCTATGGAGATCGCAGATACGATTGACTGGCGCAGAGTAAAAAATGCATCCATGTTGAATACCGTCAGTGAGATTTACGAATGTAACGGAGAGTATCAGAAGAGCAGGGATGTGCTGTTCCTGGCATATGACCGTGCGCCTGGAAGCCGTAAAGTTATATACCGGTTAGGTCTTCTGGCATTGAAATTGGAGGACACACAGGAAGCTTCTGACTGTTATGAAGAATTTGTTAAAGTGGCACCGCGTGATCCGAATCAGTATATTTTGAAATATAAGATTCTGAAAACACAGGGAGCTGATCTGGAAGAACAGATTCGTGCGCTGGAAGATTTCAAGAAATCTGAATATGTTGAGAAATGGGCATATGAACTGGCATTATTGTATCACGAGGCAGGAATGACAGCGAAGTGTCTGGAAGAATGTGATGATCTGATCTTGTGGTTCAGTGAAGGCAAATATGTATATCAGGCGATGGAATTAAAGATGAAATATAAACCGCTGACTCCGCTTCAGCAGGAGAAGTATGATAGCAGACCTGGCGGAGTAAGACCGGAACCGGCATTTGACGAAGAGGATGCTGAGAGCGAAGAAGAGGATATGCCGGAAGAGAGTGCGACAGAAGAGGCAGCCAAAGAAGAGAAAGCTTATGAAGCAGAACCGGAAGAAGTCGCAGAGGAAACTTACGAAACAGAACCGGAAAAAGTTACCGAAGAAGCGGTGGAGCAGGAGGTTTACGAAGCAGAGCCGGAGGAAAGTGTAGAGGAAACTTATGAAGCAGAACCGGAAGACGCGGCAGAGGACGTTTACGAAGCGGAGCCGGAAGAAGTTGCAGAGGAAGCTTACGAAGCAGAGCCGGAAGAAGTTGCAGAGGAAGCTTACGAAGCGGAGCCGGAAGAAGTTGCAGAGGAAGTTTATGAAGCAGAGCCGGAAGAAGTTGCAGAGGAAGATGTTCCGCTGGAGACAATGGAACCTGCAAGTGATCCGGTACAGGAGATCAATATAGAAGAAAAGGCAATGGCTGAGAAGGAAGAAGAACTTCTGCTTGGCGGACAGATGAAGATTGAAGAGATCCTGCAGGAGTGGGAAGAAAAGCAGAAAGCAAATGCAGAAGCAATCAAAGAGCAGAAAGCCAAAGATGAAGCGCGTCTTGCAAAAGAAAGAGAAGAAGCAAGAAAACGCCGCGAAGCAGAACGACTTGAACTGGAGCGAAAGGCTGCTGAGGCTGAGGCAGAACGCAAGCGTATAGCGGCAGAAAAAGAAGCAGCAAGAAAGCGTGCCGAGGAAGAAGCGAGAAGAAAAGCGGAAGAGGAAGCTGAGAGAAAGCGCAAAGCCGAGGAAGAAGCGAGAAGAAAGGCTGAAGAAGAAGCAGCAAGAAAGCGTGCCGAGGAAGAAGCAAGAAGAAAGGCTGAAGAAGAAAGAGCCAGAAAAGAAGCTGAAAAAGAAGCCGCTATCCAGGAAGCAGCCAAAAAGGCAGCAGAACGACTTGCAAAACAGCAGACAATGGGTAAGCCGGACGAGAAAGTTACAGAAGAAAAGAAAAATACACAGCGTCTGCCAGACGATATTTTAGATTTGGTAGAGCAGCTTGAAAGCAGAGCAGCAACACCTAAGACTTCAAAAATTGTACTGGATGAAGATCTGGATGATGAAGAAGATCTGGAAGATGCAGTATTTGGTGGAGCAGAAGATGACTTCGACGGTGATGATTTTATTGAGGATGACTACAATGAAGAAGAATATGTAGAAGACTTCGATGAGGAATATGATGAAAATGATTTCGATGAAGAGAACTTTGACGAGGAGCCGGTAGAAGAAGACTTCGGCGAGGAAGACTTTGATGAAGAGGATTTCGCAGAAGACGGCGAAGATTTTGATGAGGCTGATTTTGACGAAGGAGATTTCACAGAGGAAGGCTTTGATGAAGAGGATTTCGCAGAAGACGGCGAAGATTTTGATGAGGCTGATTTTGATGAAGGAGATTTCGGCGAAGAAGACTTTGATGAAGCCGATTTTGAAGAAGCATCCGCGGAGGAAGAAGATTTCGTAGAAGGAGATTTCGCAGAGGAAGATTTTGCAGAGCCGGAAGAAGTATCTGCAGAAGATGAGCCGGAAGAGGTTTCTTATGAAGAAGCTGAAGAAGAAGACTTTGATCTGGATGATTTCTTCAATGATGACAAAGATGATGATACAGATCTCGGTGAAGCGCTTGAGATCGAGGAGCCTTCAGAGGCAGAGATACAGAAACGTATCAAGAAGTCTAAAGGTGGCGGAGTTCCGTTTGATACAGGATTTGTAGTAACCGGTCGTTATGACTTAAATGCAACAAGTGAGATTGGTCTGAAAGCCGGACTTACAGAAGAACAGAAGAAGTTATTCTCTTACTTTGTACCGGTCAGAGGTATGAGTGAGCAGATTGTAGAAGTTCTGGATAATGACCGCCGTGCACAGAGAGAAGGAACTTCCAAGACAGGAAACCTTATGGTTATCGGAAGAAAAGGATCTGGTAAGACAGTTCTTGCTGTTGATATTGTAAAAGCAATCCAGAAACAGCGTAACCTGAAACAGGGTAAAGTTGCAATTGTAACAGGAGAGTCACTGAATAAGAAAGAGTTATCCAATATTATCCAGAAACTCCGTGGTGGAGCGATCATTATCGAAAAAGCCGGTAAGTTAAATTCCAGAACAGTAGAAGAGTTAAGCTATCTGATGGAAAGAAAGACAGGAGAGATGCTGTTTGTACTGGAAGATCAGAGAAAACCATTGGAACGTATTATGACAGCTAATCCGGATTTCAAACGCAAGTTTACTTCAAAACTGGAGCTGCCGGTATTTATCAATGATGAGCTGGTAACATTCGGTCAGACATATGCGAAGGAAAATGGATATAAACTGGATGAAATGGGAATTCTTGCATTATACAGTCGAATCGATGTAATGCAGAGAGAGGATCATGCCGTAACAGTTGCCGAGGTTAAAGAGATTATGGATGAAGCAATCGCTCATTCACAGAAAGCAAATGTAAAACATCTTGCAAGAAGAGTCTTTGGAAAAGGAACGGATCACGCAGACCGGATCATCCTTAAAGAAGAGGATTTCAGAATTTAGTTTGATAATAAAAATAAATTCAAACTATAAATGAGAAAAAAGAGTTTTGACAGATAATGTTTGTCAAAACTCTTTCTTTTTACCTTGTTCTAACGTATAATAAATATATTACCATAAGAGTATGGGAAGGTGGAATTATGGCTGAAAGAAAGAAAAAAACATATGAGATCGGGGAGCTGGATCAGTATCTTTTTGGACAGGGGAACCATTACGAGATATATAAGAAGCTGGGATCGCACCGAGTAAAGGATGGACACCGCCAGGGTGTGTATTTTGCTGTGTGGGCACCGCATGCGAAGTCGGTATCCGTTGTCGGTGAATTTAACGAATGGGATACACAGGCGAATCCGATGAAGCGGGAAGAGCCGTTGGGAATTTATACGTGCTTTATACCAAAGGTACAGGAAGATATGATGTATAAGTATTGTATTGAGACTTATACGGGAGACTACATTTTCAAGGCAGATCCATTTGCAAACTATGCAGAGTTACGACCGGGAACTGCATCGAGAGTGCATGATATCAGTGAGCTGAAATGGTCGGATACGCAGTGGATGAAGCGCAGGGAAGACTGGGATCATAAGAAAGAACCAGTGTCTGTGTATGAAGCGCATATCGGTTCGTGGAAGAAACATCCGGGGCGTGAGGACGATGGATTTTATACATACCGGGATTTCGGTAAAGAGATAGTCAAATATGTAAAAGACATGGGTTATACGCATGTGGAGCTGATTGGTATTGCGGAGCATCCGTTTGACGGTTCATGGGGATATCAGGTGACAGGGTATTATGCACCAACTTCCAGATATGGAACCCCGCAGGACTTTGCATGGATGGTCAACCATCTGCATCAGCATAATATCGGTATCATTCTTGACTGGGTGCCGGCACATTTTCCGAAAGATGCACACGGACTTGCTGATTTTGATGGAACCCCAACGTTTGAATATGCAGATCCGAGGATGGGAGAACATCCGGACTGGGGAACGAAGATTTTCGATTATGGAAAGAATGAAGTGCGGAACTTCCTGATTGCCAATGCGCTGTTCTGGGTGGAATACTTCCATATAGACGGTCTTCGCGTAGATGCGGTTGCGTCCATGTTATATCTGGATTATGGAAAGAATGCAGGAGAGTGGGTGCCGAATAAGTACGGAGAGAATAAGAACCTTGAAGCGATTGATTTCTTTAAGCATCTTAATTCGGTTGTGCTTGGCCGTAATCCAGGTGCAATGATGATTGCTGAGGAATCTACTGCATGGCCGAAGGTAACCGGGGATGTGGAAGACGACGGACTGGGATTCAGCTTGAAATGGAACATGGGCTGGATGCATGATTTTACAGAATATATGAAATTGGATCCGTATTTCAGAAAAGATAATCATAATCTGATGACATTTGCAATGAGTTATGCATATAGTGAGAACTATATTCTGGTTCTGTCGCATGATGAAGTTGTACATCTGAAGTGTTCAATGTTGAATAAGATGCCGGGACTTGGATTTGATAAATATGCGAATCTGAAAGTCGGATATGCATTTATGATGGGACATGTCGGTAAGAAACTGTTGTTTATGGGACAGGAATTTGCACAGCTCCGTGAGTGGAGTGAGGAGAGAGAGCTGGACTGGTATCTTCTTGCAGAGCCGGAACATCAGGCGATCCAGAACTGGGTACGTGATCTTCTGCATTTGTATAAGAATAAAAAAGCGATGTATGAGGCAGATCATGAATTTGGTGGCTTTGAGTGGATCAATGCTGATGACGCATACAGAAGTATTTTCAGCTTCATGCGTCATTCCAAAGATGGCAAGAAGAATCTGTTGTTCGTATGTAACTTCACACCGATGGAAAGAGCAGATTATCGTGTTGGTGTTCCGAAGAGAAAACAGTATAAGTTGCTGCTGAACAGCGATGAAGAGAAATACGGTGGAACGGGTGAGAAACGCCCGCAGGTATACAAAGCACAGAAGCAGGAATGCGACGGAAGACCATATTCATTCGCATATTCTCTTCCACCATACGGCGTAGCAGTTTTTGAATTTTAAGAGTAACTATTCAGAACCAAGTATAAAAAGAAGAGACGATACGGCATGCTTGCATGCAGGTGTCGTCTCTTCTTTTTATACAGGTGACTCGAATAGAGTCACCGCCCCGAACATGAGCAAAAGAGCTGCGAAGCAGCGGAAAAGCGCGAGAGACGCGCGAATTTGCGAATGAGCGGGTAAGGTTCTGAAAAGTAAAAGAAACTCGAATAGAGTCACCGCCCCGGACATGAGCAAAAGACCTGCGAAGCAGTGGAAAAGCGCGAGGGACGCGCGAATTTGCGAATGAGCGGGTAAGGTTCTGAAAAGTAAAAGAAACTCGAATAGAGTCACCGCTTAGCTATTTCACTTCCTCCATCGTCGGGATAGAGACAGCCGCTCCCGCTCTGGAGCAGGTAATGGCAGATGCTTTTGACGCCAGTTCCAGCGAAGCAGGAATATTTTTGCCGTGTAACAGTCCGGATAAAAAGAACCCGGTAAATGTATCTCCGGCAGCGGTTGTATCTACAGCTTTTATTTTAAAGGCTGGCTGATAAATCTGTGTGTCGGAAGAGAGATACATAGAACCTTCTTCGCCGAGTGTCAGTACAAAATCGTTCTCAGGGAAAAGCTCCTGCAGTCTGGAAGCAAGCTCTTCGTTATCGGAAATATCAGCATCCGACAGTTTGCTCTTAATCAGCCCGGCAGCTTCAATCTCATTTACAAAAAACAGATCGATGAGATGCAGCGGAAGTTCAAAAATCTTCGCATCCATTGGAGAGGGATTCAAGATGATCTTCATGCCTCTGGCTTTCGCATTGATAATGATATAAGAGAGCTGATTGATCTCATTCTGGAGAACCAGGTAATCTCCTGAGCCAAAATGAGAGAGAACTTCATCTGCATATATTGTTGTGATTTGCTGGTTTGTTCCGCCATAGAGAAGAATACAATTGTCTCCCTGCACATCATTCTGGATGATTGCATGCCCGGTTGGCGTTTTTGTGTCGGTATGCAGAAGTTCTGTATGTACTCCGGCAGCAGTTAAAATGTCAGAGAGAAATTGTCCGTCGGCTCCGATGACTCCGGCATGCCAGACTGACATGCCGGCTTTTGCAAGGGCGATAGACTGGTTCAGTCCTTTTCCGCCTGGATATTGTTTTAAATCTTCGGAAGAAAGGGTTTCCCCTTTCTTCACAAAGTGCGGTACTTTATATACGTGATCAATATTTAATGACCCAAAATTCAGTATTTTCATACCTGTATCCTCCGTCTGTAAAATATCGAAAGTACAGTGACTTTAGTTGGAGGAACTGTCGTCCGAAGAATTGCTGTCTGAGGAATCTGAATCACTTCCGGTCAGTCCCTTGAAAAAGTTCACGACTTTATCCCACCAGCCTTCAGTATCTGCATTCTGAACTTTGTCTTTGATATCGTCCAGTGTGCTGTTGCTGACAACATCACTTCCGAGAATATCATCTTTGGTCTGGCTGATGATTCCACCGGAATTGCTGTTATTTCCGCCGAAAAATCCTTTGATGTTATTGACTAGTTTTGTGAAGAAACCTTCGCTCTTGCCTTCCAGGTTGTTCAGCGTCTGCTGAAGAGATTTGACATCGTAATCATACTGGGAAATCTTCTCCATCAGGGATACGATCTTATCTTTCTGCTCGTCGGTGAGATTAACGTCCAGATCTTTCGCTTTTTCATCGACTGTATCTGCAATCTTATCTTCGTCGCTGATATCATTTGCAATGACATCTTCTTTGACATCGTTCATCAGATCTGTTGCCTTGTCCTGTCCGATATCGTCAGCAAGTTCACCGGTAGTTACAAGCTCTTCTGTAGCGGCTTCTTTCTGCCCTTCGTCCAATTTCTCACCGCTTGCAGTCTCATAAGCCATCATGATTCCGGTTAAAGCACCAGTTCCGGATACTTCGATCGGAGATGCCGCAACAACGTTGCAGTTTTCTACGCCGGAAGTTGTCAGAGTGCTGGCAATCATGGAACTGGTTACAAATGTAAGGTTTGCGACCTTCACCTGGATACCGCCGCTTGTAGTTGGTTCTACATAAGAACAGCTGTAAGTCTTGTGACCAATCTGCGCTTCAGATGCAATTCCTTCCATATATTTACGTTCGTCCTGATTGGTAACTTCGATCGTTTCTACACTGTCCTTGCTTGTTCCGAAATATTCATACATAGACTTCTTCTGGTCGTCTGACAGGTTTGTCCCGATCGTAACAACTTTGGAACTGTCTGCGTTGGCGATCATCGGAAGACTTGCACATGTAAGTGTAACTGCCAGAGCAAGTGGAATGATTTTTTTAAATTTTTTCATAATAATGGCTGTTGCCGTACCTCCTTTTATGACTGGTATTACCAGATGTATTTTTAATGAGTTTAAATAAAAATGATGCCAGAAGACTGCAGAAATGTATTGATTTTGCAATCTTTTCCATTATTATATGGGAGCTGGCATCATTATAGTATCATAATCGTTTTGGTTTGCAAAGAAAATCCGTCTTAACTCTTTCTGAAGATTTTCTTTAGGCGTTCTTCTAATATAGAAGAGGAAATCAGTCCGCCGAAAGAGGCGAGAACTGTACCGCTTTTAAAGCAGACAAATGTCGGGACGAGATCATCCGTATAAGTTTTGGCTAAGAGTGGTGATTCGTCAATGTCTACTTCTATAAATAAATACTGCGCATGGTATTTGCCGGATATTTCTTCTGCAATTGGTTTCATCATTGCACATTTTGCGCACCAGGATGCGTAAAACATCACAACGACCGGCACGCCGGAATTGTGTATAACAGCAGGAAAATTTGCTGTAGTGACATGCTTCATAAATCAGCCTCTTTTCTTCGTATGGCAGTCCGTGTCTGTATTCAGGTACCGGCATACTTCGCAGAAAGAATGTAAAAGACATGAGAATGGTCTGTGACAGCGCCTGTTGCAAATGTTGGTAAAACAAAAACAGGAGTGCCGTCGTCTTCGTTTCGGTTTCATGAATGTGTACCTCTGCACAGACTATTGTTACTTTATTATATGATACAAAGTAAAAAATGCGTATGATGAACGTGCAAGAGGCATATGCTTATTTCCTTGCCGCAATCAGTTTGTTGATCGGATGTTTCATGGAAGAGAATTTCTCTTCGTATTCTGTCATGACATTGCCTTCGTTCATGGCAGGATCATGATGCAGGTCATAGGTACATGCGGTCATTTTCCAGATGTCGGATGTTTCCAACTGTTCGGTGGAGAAATCAAAGAGATCTCGGTTGTCTGTTTTAAATTCGACAGTGCCATCCGGAATGAGGATCTTGTCATAGCGGGCAAAAAATTCTGCAGATGTCAGACGTCTTCTTGCATGGCGGGCTTTCGGCCATGGATCGGAGAAATTCAGATAGATCCGGGATACTTCATTTTCAGCAAAAACTTCCGGAAGATCTGTGGCATCCATACAGATAAAGCGTAGATTCGGAAGATGGAGTGTGACTGTTTCTTCGGATGAAGAATCGGATGTTACCTCCAGCTTCTCGACAGCACGTAGAAGGACACTGGAATAACGCTCGATGCCGATATAGTTGATATCTGGGTTCTGCTCTGCCAATGTCAGAATAAACTGACCTTTTCCCATACCGACTTCAATATGAAGTGGATGATTATTGTGAAAAATTTCGCTGTTCCATTTGCCACGGAAGTGTCGCTCATCTTTGATTACCATTTCTGAATTGGCAAGTACGCTCTCCGCACGGGGTATATTTCTTAATCGCATAGAATGTTCCTTTCTGATATTATCCTTATTAAATACATTTTTTCATGTATATTGCATGTGCTTTTCCAGTTTAACTTTTGTCCTTTAAAATGTCAAATTTGCTATGGATTTTTCTGAAAATAAGAGTATTATATAACATATACATAAAAATACGGAAAAAGAATGGAGGCGGATTATGGATTCTGTAGTAGAAAAGTTGAGCGAAATTGAAAAAACAGCAGAAGATATTGTTGAATATGCTGAAAAACAGAAGGCGGAGATTGAACATCAGATACAAAATGAACGAGACGTGTTTGATCGGGAAACAGAGCAGGCTACACAGGACGAGATTTCCAGAATTCGTGCGCAGGCAAAAGAAAAAATGGATGCAGTTATGGAGGAGCAGAGGGAGAAGAACCAGAAGCTTCTGGAAGAACTGCGAAAAGAATATGAAGAAAATCATGAGGCGTATGCCAGAGAGATATTAGAACATATCACAGAGGTATAGAACATGGGAAATGTTATGGCTTACAGCGGAATTGTCACGAAAGTCCACGGGATGCAGGCGAAACTTCTGTCGGAAGAGGAGCTTGAGGAAGTCGCATCCAAAAAGACAGTTCCGGAAGTAATTGAGTATCTGAAAGAAAAGCCGGCATATGCAGAGTATATGAACCGGCTGGAGGTAAAACTTTATCATCGAAGGAATGTTGAGAAAGTGCTGTATCAGTCTTTGTATGCAGACTGGTCCAGACTGTTCCGGTTTGCGGGAATGGAACAGAAGAAGTTTTTGAAAGTTTACTGGAAACGGTATGAAGTGGATTTGATCAATTACTGTCTTCGTATCGTATTTAATCATTATGAAAAACCATTCGATCTGGAATACAAGAAAGACTTTTTTGACCGGTATTCACAGATCTCGATTGACAAGATGATTACGTCCAGAAATATTGACGAGCTGGTAGATAATTTACAGGGTACGGAGTATTATGAACCGCTCATTAAGATAAAAGATTCAGGTGCAGCGACGTTGTTTGACTATGATCTTGCACTGGATCTCTATTATTTTACGACACTTTGGAGAAAACAGCGCAGACTGCTTAAGAAGAAAGAGCTGGAGATCTATACGCGAGACTGCGGAACAAAGATTGATCTTTTGAATATCCAGTGGATATACCGTGCGAAGAAATATTATCATTTACTGCCGCCGGATATTTATGCACTTACGATTCCAATCCATTACCGGCTGAATCTGGAAGATTTTAAGATGCTGGTAGACACACCGAGTGTGGAGGAATTTCAAAATCGGCTGGACGAAACATATTATGCGAAGAAATATGAGATCGGGAAGGAACAGAAGACGATGGAGCAGATTTATCAGGACTGCCTGCGTCAGTTGTACCTGTCAGACCGAAGGCGAGAGCCGTATTCGATCGCATCGATCAGCACATATCTGTTTTTAAAAGAAGAAGAAATTAAAAAGTTGACGACAGCGTTTGAATGTATTCGCTACGGATTAACAACAACAGAGACTTTAGCATATATGAAAGGGGTGATTCGATGATCGTCAAGATGAAATTCTTAAGCATAAGCGGGCCGAAGACAGACATTGACCGTGTCTGCGACCAGTATCTTTCTAAGTATGAGATGCAGTTGGAAAATGCAGTGGCTGAGCTTAAGACAACGGACAATCTGCAGCCATTTGTAGATTTGAATCCTTACCGGGAACCGCTCGCGAAGGCGGAGCAGTTTACGGCAATGATCAAGGATGACAAAATCTGTCCGAAAGCAGTGACATCGCAGGAGGAGATGCTTGCAATGATCCGGGAAGTGAATCATGATTTTCTGGAACTGCAGGAACAGAAAGAATTATTAAAAAAGAAAGTAGAAAGTTTACGGGAAAGACTGGATGTATTGACACCGTTTCAACCGCTGGATCTGGATCTGTACAAAGTTATGCGTTACCGCTATATGAAGGTGCGGTTTGGACGGATTTCGGTAGATTATTTTAATCGGCTTGAAAAATATTTATTTGATGATCTGAATGCAGTATTTATAGAGGGAGCAAGGGATGAGAATTATGTCTATGGATGTTATTTTACATCCAATCCGGAAGCGAGCAAAATAGACTCTGTATTTAATTCACTTCATTTTGAGCGGATCAGCCTGTCATCAGATTTTATTGGAACGCCGACGCAGGCATGTGAGGAATTACAGAAAGAGATTGGTAAAACGAAAAAGAAGATCAAGAAGATTAAGCAAAGTATCCGTGTGCTGGTTGAAAAGCATGCGGCAGAACTGTTAGGAGCGCAGAAGCGTCTGGAAGAATTGTGCAATATCTTTGATGTGCGTAAGATGGCAGCGCGAATTGAGGAAGGCGACAACAAGGAAGAGTATTACATCCTGTGCGGATGGATGGGCGAAGAAGATGTCGCTAAATTCCTGGAAGAGACGAAAAAGGATGATAAGATATTTGTTGTAGTGGAAGAAGACAGAGAGAAGTTCTTTGGTGAACCGCCGACAAAACTTAAGAATCCGAAGCTTTTCAAACCGTTTGAGATGTTTGTACGGATGTATGGGCTTCCGGCGAATGATGAGATGGATCCAACAATGTTCGTGGCACTTACTTATACATTTATTTTCGGCGCGATGTTCGGAGATGTGGGACAGGGCTTCTGCCTGTTTGCAATTGGTGGAATCCTGTATTTGACGAAGAAGATAAATCTTGCGGGAATTATATCGGTTGCAGGTATTTTCTCAATGGCATTTGGATTTATGTTTGGAAGTGTATTTGGTTTTGAAGATGTGATACCGGCACTATGGTTGAAACCGGTAGAAGCTATGACAAATCTGCCATTTATCGGGCAGCTGAATACGGTATTTATTGTGGCGGTTGCCTTTGGCATGGGACTGAACCTGCTGGTGATCCTGTTCCAGATGATCAATGCGATAAAAGCACATGATAGAGGCAATCTGTTATTTTCCAATAACGGGCTGGCGGGATTTGTATTTTACGGATGTATCATTCTGACAATCGTTCTGTATATGACAGGACATAAGACGCCGAGTAATATTTTACTGGCAATCTGTCTTGGCATACCGGTCATCCTGTTTGTATTTAAAGAACCTCTGACGAATCTTGTGGAGCATAATCACAAGAAACTCGAAGAGGGAAAAGTGATGTTTCTTGTGCAGGGATTTTTTGAATTATTTGAGACGATGCTGAGTTATTTTTCCAATACATTGTCTTATGTGCGAATCGGTGCATTTGCAGTCAGCCATGCGGCGATCATGGAAGTTGTACTGATGTTGTCTGGAGCGGAGAGCGGAAGCGTGAATATCTTTGGCGTGATTCTCGGCAATGTGATCGTGTGCCTGTTAGAGGGACTGATTGTAGGAATCCAGGTACTCAGGCTGGAATATTATGAAATGTTCAGCCGTTTTTATAAAGGAACCGGAAGAGAGTTTAAACCATTTGATCAACATAAAAAAGAACATTAAGATCTGGAAAATAGGAGGATATTATTATGACACTGACTGTAAAATTACTGCTGATCGCAACTTTGATTCTGAGTATCATCATACCCTTTGGGTATTATCTGCTTGGCGAGCAGTCGAAAAAACGCTATAAAAAAGCAATCGGAGCAAATGTGTTTTTCTTCTTTGGAGCATTTGTGATTGCGGGAATTATGTTATTTGGCGGAGACACTGTACATGCAGCAGAAGCTGCAACGCAGACCGCTTCTAATGCAACCGGATTCGGATATCTTGCCGCCGCACTTGCAACCGGTTTATCCTGTGTCGGTGGAGGTATTGCCGTAGCCAGTGCGGCAAGCGCAGCACTGGGTGCCATCAGTGAAGATTCCAGCGCACTTGGAAAATCACTGATCTTCGTAGGACTTGCAGAAGGTGTTTGTCTGTATGGACTGATCATCTCCTTCATGATCCTTGGTAAATTGTAAGATGAAAATGTATCTGATCAGTGATAATATCGATACTCTGACAGGAATGAGGCTTGCCGGTGTAGACGGCGTGATGGTGCACACGCGGGAAGAGCTGCGCAGTGCCATTGAAGAAGCGATGCATGATAAGACCGTTGGAATTATCCTGCTGACAGAAAAATTTGGAAGGGAATTTCCGGATCTGATCAATGAGATTAAACTGGAAAGGACGATGCCGCTTCTGATTGAAATTCCTGACAGACACGGAACCGGACGAAAAAAAGATTTTATCACTTCGTATGTAAATGAGGCAATCGGACTGAAGTTATAGATAGGAAGAAGGTGGCATGCTTGACATTAGAGGAGAAAATAAAGCATCTTCGCACGAAGGCGATGGAAGAAGCCCGTGGCGAAGGAAATGCAATCATCAAACAGCATGAGGATGCGCTCCGGCAGCTTGCAAAGCAGCATGAAGAAGAGGTGAAACGTCAGGTAGAGACGCGGATCAAAGCAGAGCAGGTAAGTGCAAAGCAGCAGCTCAATATGGCAATGTCAAAGGCGCAGCTCGAACTGAAAAGAGAGATCAGCGCGACGCAATTTGAATTAAAAAAAGAACTGTTTCAGGAAGTGGAAGAAAAACTGAATGATTATATGCAGACACCACAGTATCAGGCACTTCTTGTTACTTATATAGAAAAGGCTGCCAGATTTGCAGATGGAAAAGAGATGACGATATATCTTAATCCGTCGGATGCAAGATGGAAAGATTATTTGGAAGAGCATACCGGCATGAAACTTACGATCAGTAAAGAAGATTTTATTGGCGGAGTGCGCGCGGTAATTCATGAAAGAAATATATTAGTTGACTATGCGTTTAAGGGAGCGCTGGAAAATGAATCCCATAAATTCTCATTCAAGGGAGGTGCGGGAATTGACTAGCGAAAAGACTGGAAAGATATATGGCATTAATGGCCCCGTTATCTATCTGAAAGGGAAGAATGGATTTAAAATGTCGGAGATGGTCTATGTCGGAAAGGAACGCCTTGTCGGTGAGGTGATTTCTCTGGATAAAGATCTGACAACGATCCAGGTATACGAGGAGACATCGGGACTGCGTCCGGGAGAAGAAGTTACGGCATCGGGCGCTGCTGTCTCTGTGACACTGGCTCCGGGAATACTAAATAACATATTTGATGGAATCGAACGACCGCTTGAGAGAATCGCAGAATCAGGAGGTGCATTTATCACACGTGGTGTCAGCGTGGACGAACTGGATAAAGAAAAATTATGGGATACACATATAACAGTGGGTATCGGTGATCTGGTGCACGGAGGAATGATTATTGCAGAAGTTCCGGAAACGCGTGCAATCGTGCATAAATGCATGGTGCCACCGGATGTAGAAGGAAAAGTAATTTCGGTTGTACCGGATGGACAGTATACGATCAAGGATACGCTGATAACACTGGAGCTTGCGGATGGAACATTAAAAGAACTGTCAATGACACAGAGATGGCCGATCCGTGTACCGCGGCCGGTATCGGAACGCTATCCGGCAAGCGTACCGCTTGTAACCGGACAGAGAATCCTGGATACCATGTTCCCGATTGCAAAGGGCGGAACCGCCGCAATTCCTGGAGGATTCGGAACCGGAAAGACGATGACACAGCATCAGATCGCAAAATGGTCCGATGCAGATATTATTATTTATATCGGATGTGGAGAGCGTGGAAATGAGATGACACAGGTTCTGGAAGAATTTTCCGAGCTGGTCGATCCGAAATCCGGCAATCCGCTGATGGATAGGACAGCGCTGATCGCAAATACTTCTAACATGCCGGTAGCTGCCCGCGAAGCATCTATTTATACCGGACTCACCCTGGCAGAGTATTATCGTGATATGGGGTATGATGTGGCGATTATGGCAGATTCTACTTCACGATGGGCAGAGGCACTGCGTGAACTGTCCGGACGACTGGAAGAGATGCCGGCAGAAGAGGGATTTCCGGCTTATCTTGCATCCAGACTGTCCGCATTCTATGAGCGTGCAGGTATGATGCAGACATTAAATGAAGCAACCGGATCAGTATCGATCATCGGTGCAGTATCGCCACAGGGTGGAGATTTCTCTGAACCGGTCACACAGAATACAAAGCGTTTTGTGCGCTGCTTCTGGGGACTGGATAAATCGCTGGCGTATGCGAGACATTTCCCGGCAATCCACTGGCTGTCCAGCTACAGTGAATATCTGAACGATTTAAGTGGATGGTATTCGGATCACGTATCGCCGAAGTTTGTAGATTATCGGAATCGTCTGATGGCAATTCTGAATCAGGAGAGCAGTCTGATGGAGATTGTAAAACTGATCGGTGGCGATGTACTTCCGGATGATCAGAAA
This sequence comes from Dorea sp. OM07-5, assembly GCF_003481355.1. Classification (NCBI taxonomy): domain Bacteria; kingdom Bacillati; phylum Bacillota; class Clostridia; order Lachnospirales; family Lachnospiraceae; genus Dorea; species Dorea sp. OM07-5. Next base: position 92,649 of record NZ_QUKZ01000003.1, read on the forward strand.
CTGATTTTGGAAATTGCAAGAGTGATTCGTCTTGGATTCTTGCAGCAGAATGCATTCCACAAAGATGATACATGCGTTTCGCTGGAGAAACAGTTTAAGATGATGGATGTTATTTTATATTTATATAAGAAAAGCCGGAGGCTGGTTGCGATGGGTATGCCGATGTCTGTGCTGAAAGCCGAAGGGATTTACGAAAAGGTAATCGCTATTAAATATGATGTGCCGAACGATAACCTGCAGCTTTTGGATCTGTATAAACGGGATATTGACGAGTTCTACGATCGTGTCGTAGAGAAGAATGCATAAAGGGGGAGTAAGTTGTGGCAATTGAATATTTAGGACTGAGCAGCATAAACGGACCTCTTGTTGTGCTGGAAGGGGTACAGGATGCATTTTATGATGAAATTGTAGAATTTGTAGTAGATCATAAGATCCATAAAATGGGAAGAATCGTGGAACTTGATGAAGACAAGGCAATCATCCAGGTATTTGAAGGTACGGAAAATATGTCGTTGGACAATACGCATACCAAGCTGACCGGACGTCCGATGGAAGTTGATGTGTCCCCGGAGATGTTGGGGCGTACATTTAACGGAATCGGCGAACCGATTGACGGACTTGGACCGATCACGGCAGCAGACAGGCGGGACATCAATGGGCTTCCGTTAAATCCGGTAAAGAGAGAGTATCCGAGAAACTATATCCGTACCGGCATTTCAGCAATTGACGGATTGACAACACTGATCCGTGGGCAGAAGCTCCCGATTTTCTCAGGAAACGGACTTCCGCATGACCAGCTTGCGGCGCAGATCGTGAAGCAGGCATCACTCGGCGAAGGTTCGGACGAGGAGTTTGCGGTTGTATTTGGCGCTATGGGTGTCAAACACGACGTGGCAGAATTTTTCCGCAGAACATTCGAAGAGAGCGGTGTATCCGATCATGTATGTATGTTCCTGAATCTTGCAAATGATCCGGTTGTTGAACGTCTGATCACGCCGAAAGTGGCACTGACGGTGGCAGAATATCTTGCTTTTGAGTGTAATATGCACATCCTTGTTATTCTGACAGATATGACATCCTTTGCGGAGGCGATGCGTGAAGTATCTTCCTCCAGAGGAGAAATCCCGTCAAGAAAAGGATATCCGGGCTATCTGTACAGTGAGCTGGCAACGATTTATGAGCGTGCCGGAATTGTGGAAGATTCGACTGGTTCTGTGACACAGCTTCCGATCCTGACGATGCCGAATGATGATATTACACATCCGATTCCGGATCTGACCGGATATATTACAGAAGGGCAGGTTGTTCTGGACCGGAATTTACACGGGCAGGCAATTTATCCGCCAATCAGTATCCTGCCGTCACTGTCCCGTCTGATGAAAGACGGGATTGGAGCAGGCTACACAAGAGAAGATCATCAGGATCTGGCAAATCAGTTATTTTCAGCTTATGCAAAGGTGGGGGAAGCGAGAAATCTTGCCTCCGTTATCGGAGAAGATGAGCTGTCACCGATCGACAAGCAGTATCTGAAATTCGGAGAAGAATTTGAAAAACGATATATCGGTCAGGGCCCAAAAGAAAACCGTACTATTCTGGATACGCTGGATCTCGGCTGGGAACTTTTAGGTTTACTTCCAAAAGAGGAATTAGACCGAATCGATACGAAACTGGTTGATAAATATTATAAGAAAAAAGAAGAGACGGATGAGGAAGAAAGTGAATCATAAGAAATAATTTTATTTCTATGACAGAGACCAGAATGAAAGCAGAAAAGGAGGCAGAGTATGGATCCGAGAGAATTTCCCACAAAAGGAAACTTAATGCTTGCCAAAAACTCGCTGGCACTGGCGCATCAGGGCTATGATCTGATGGATAAGAAGCGGAATATTCTGCTCAAAGAGCTGATGTCACTGATTGATGAGGCAAAGGATATTCAGGAAGAGATTGACCAGACATTTACAAAAGCATATGCATGCCTGCAGCGTGCGAATATCGAGCATGGAATCAGCAAAGTGCGGGAACTGGCATTTACCGTGCCGATCGAAGATTCTATCCGCATCCAGACGCGGAGTATTATGGGAACAGAGATCCCGCATGTCAAATACGATGCAAAGCAGAATGATCTGACGTATTCGTTCAGTACAACAAGAGAGTCGATCGATATTGCGCGGGAAGCATTCCGGGAAGTGAAAGATCTGACCATCAAATTGTCGATGGTGGAGAATGCGGCGTATCGTCTGGCAACGAATATTAAAAAGACACAGAAACGTGCCAATGCGCTTAAGAATATTACGATTCCGATGTACAGCAATCTGGTATATACGATCAGCAATGCGCTGGAGGAAAAAGAAAGGGAAGAGTTTACCAGATTGAAGGTGATTAAGCGGATGAAGTCGTAGAGGATTATATAATAATGAAATATAAGAAAAAGACTTGACAATTTTTGCGTGGGGGGGGATAGACTAAAACTAAAAAAGGGAGGCACAGGGGAATGAAAAAGTATAAAAAATATTTTATCATTACACTTATGTTAGCGTTCGTGTTTAGTTTTAGTTTTACTTCTTTACCGGTTTCAGCTGCATCAAAATATGGAACATATGGTAGAAGAACATATTACTATACTGTATCAAAAGCTAAGAATATTAGAATTGAAAAAAGAGGTAAAGCTGTTGGCAAGTATTTAAATGAATGGATGGAAGGCGGCGTGAAATTAGCTGTGAGCTATGCAATGGGAAATTATTCGATTCCATTTAGTATTGTCGAAATAATGGTTGGAGATGGTGGCGTTAAATATGATAAAAAATCATATTCATCCTATGTTTTTCAGGCAAAATATACGACAAGAAATATTTTTTATTATCAGGACAATGCAAAGAAAAAGAAAAAAGTAGTACTTTCTGATGAAAAAGGTGTAGCAGATGTGTTTTATGAATTTCATCCAGTTGGAGTTGGTTTTAAAAAGTCGACATATACTAAAAAATTAAAAAGTAAAGCAACCGTTAAAACAACTTATTATGATAAAAAGTCAAGGAACTTGGAAAGATGTAATATATTGGCAAATCATAATACAAAAGAAATGTGGACAATATCTTCAGAGCTTCTGACAGAAAAGTGGAGAAAAAAATAGCTCTAAAAGGAGTTGTCTCTTGTTGAGGGAAAATAATGAAAAAAAGAATTTTAATGTGCATAAGTACTGTTGTTGTAGTTGGAATTATAGCAATAATTATAGTTTTGAATGGACATACGACATTGGTAAGACAAATAGACAAAAATTTAGGTTCATCAACAAAATGGAAAATTATATCTGTCGAAAAAATGGAGAGTGATGAGAATCCAATTGTACATGACACAGATTTGCAGACGGTAATATATAAGAATCTTATTGATGAAATTAAAAAAACAAAGATGAAGCGTAAACGCAGAGAATTAGGGATGGAAATAAAAAAGCCACTCTATACAATGACAGTTTCTTCGGATAATGACTATATAACATTTACTGTAAATAATGAAGGTGAAATTCACTTAAATCAAACAGATATAACATATATTATTTTAAACGAAAATTCAAAACTATATGATGTACTCAAACAAAATTTTGGCTTGAAAAAATGATTAAAAGAGATAACAAAATAGTTAAGTGAAAGAAAACAGCTACGATATACTGTTGTGTAAGTATATTGTAGCTGTTTTAGCTGTCAGGGCATCCCCACTTTCTCTGGAACTTTTAATATGGCAGCTCCCGTTTACGCTGATGTTGACAGTTGTGCATGAATTGATTCACGGAATTACATGGGGAATATTTGCAGAAAAACATTTTCAATCTATAAATTTTGGCGTGATCTGGAAGATGCTGACGCCGTACTGCCATTGTTCGGTACCACTTAAGAAATGGCAGTATGTATTGGGAGCGGCAATGCCAACACTGGTTCTTGGAGCAGGGTTGGGAGTAGTGGCAATCATGACAGGCAATCTTGTGTGCCTTTATCTTGCGGAATTTATGACTCTCGGCGGCGGTGGAGATTTTTTGATTATTATGAAAATATTACGATATCACTCTGACAAGGAAGACCAGGTATATTATGACCATCCATATGAATGTGGAGTTGTTGTTTTTGAAAAATAGAACAAAAAAGAAATAAAAATAAGTTGAAAAGATGATTTGATAGTGCTAAACTCCTATAAAAGCATCTTTTTCTTTTGCGCTTTTAAGCGTGTCTTATTCATATCTAAAGTATCTGAAAGGAATTCATGCTTTTAAATTTCACTAATAACAGCAGGAGTCCTGAAGGTACTAACGAAGACCGCACAATTTCTTGTGAAGGACTCAGAATAAAGAAGGGAGTATTTCATGAGAAAAAACAGAGAGTACAAAAGTGATGTATTTTCCATGTTAATGGAAAGCAAAGAAAATGCGCTGGAAGTTTACAATGCATTAAACGATTCGGAATATACCAATCCGGAGGAAGTGGAGATTGTTCAGTTGGAGCGGGGCGTGTCGCTCTCCATTCGGAATGATGCTTCATTCATTATTGATATGAACATCAATTTTTATGAGCATCAATCCACATACAATCCCAATATGCCACTTCGAAGTTTAATCTATTTTGTAAATACATTGCAGGACTGGCTGAAAGATAATGACAAGGATCTATTCAGCAGAAGACAAATACAGATACCGACACCGCATTTTATCGTATTTTATAATGGGACACAAAAAAGAACGGAATACGAAGAAATGAGACTGTCGGATTCGTTTTACCACAAAGCCGAAGAACTGCAGATAGAGATCATCTGCAAAGTTTATAATATCAATCCGGAAAACAATCAGATTTTGAAAAGAAAATCAGCAGTACTGGAAGGATATACATATTTTGTGGAAAAGGTAAGGGAGAATCAAAGGCAGGGAATGAATCTGGAAGAGGCTGTGGACAGTGCGATAAATGATTGTATAACGAATCATATATTGGAAGATTTTTTCAGAAGCAGGAAGGATGAAGTGAAGAAAATGACACATCTGGATTATACGTGGGAAAAGCGGGAAAGGTTAATACGCATGGAAGAATATGCAGATGGCGAAGCGGCTGGAATACGGAAGGGCAAGATTGATTCGCTGATGGAAATCTTGCAGGAACTTGGCGATATTCCGGAAGTACTTCAAACCCGGATTGAATCAGAAAAAGACCTGCAGGTTTTAACGAGCTGGCTGAAAGCAGCCGCGAGAGCAGACTCTTTGAAAGAATTTCGAGAGAAAACAGGTTTGAATATTTAACGGTACTGCACCGTGGGTTTAGTCCGGAAATTATTTAAGCTATAAAATAAAAATTGTAACTAGTATGAATGAAAAGAGATTGGCGTATCAGTTGAATGATATGCCAATCTCTTTTTCAATCATCAATTCAGATTATGTAAGAAAAATATCATACTACAATTTAATATTCTGGATTATAACTGTCTGGATCTTTCAGCAGCAGCCTTGATGCATTCCATAACCGAAGCGCGCATGCCGCCACGTTCCAGTGCTTCGCAGCCTTCGATGGTAGTTCCGGCAGGGGAAGTTACCATATCTTTTAAAGCACCCGGATGGATATCCATCTCAAGAAGCATCTTTGCAGTTCCAAGGCAGGTCTGCTCTGCAAGGCGGTATGCAGTGGCGCGAGGAAGTCCCTGTTTTACGCCACCGTCTGCCATTGCTTCGATGAACATTGCAACATAAGCCGGACCGCCACCGTTTAATGCGCAGGCTGCATCGATGAGATGCTCCGGAAGGAGTTCAACAACACCGATAGAGCTGTAGATGGATTTGGCGATTTCCATTTCATCTTCTTTGAAATCATTGTCAGAGCAAAGAGCAAATGCTCCTGCAAATACCATCGCCGGAGTATTTGGAAGAAGGCGCAGGATTCTAGGTGTACCATCGATCATAGCCTGAAGTCTTTCGACTGTTACACCGGCTACGATAGACATCATTGCTTTACCGTCCAGTGCTTTTTTGCACTGCTCTAAAGCTTCTGCGGCATTCTGAGGTTTAACGGCAAGTAAAATAATGTCGCTGTTCTTGCAGACATCTTCATCGTCTGCCGCGAGATTGACACCCCAGCCTTTTGCTTTTTCCATCATGGCAGGGTTAATGTCGTAAACGTATACATTCTCTTTTGCGAGTACACCGCTTTCCAGTGCGCCGTAGAGGATTGCGCCTCCCATGTTTCCGCATCCGATGACTCCGATTTTCTTTGTTACCATAATAATCGACCTCCTAAATCAAAACGTTTAATATGAATTATTATCAGACAGATTGTGTCGCGCGCTGCGCGTTCACAATCAGGCATCTGTATTCTTAAATTCTTCCCAGGCAGCAGTCAGTTTGTCCGGGGTTTCTAACAGCAGCTTTGTCCCTTCTGCCATACAGCGTGCAGCGTAAAGCATACCTTTGTGTCCGATACTCATGCCTGCCTGCTTTGCGGCAGCCCAGTGATGAAGAGACGTACCGCGACACATGGTAGCAGCACTGATGGTGATGAGAGGAACGGTGTGGCTGACTTCCGTAGCGTCTGTACCGATGAAGATCGGAACAGGTTCCGGCTCCAGCGGTTCCAGTCCTTTGAAATAAATCCCGTCATTTTCCAACCCGGCTTCTTTACTGAGTTCGGCGGCAAATGTCAGTTCATCTTCGGTATATTCCGGAGTCGGGATATGTGTCATCGCCTCATAGTACAGCTCAGCAAGCACACGGTTGACTTTCATCTCTTTACAGCTGGTGACCAGTTCAATATCTACGGTTGTATCTGTCATCATGGCAGCACCGCGTGCACATTTATCCACACGTGCACTGGCATCTTCTGTGCGGGAACGCTTGAAAGAACGGATGAAATAATTTGTCTTTGCAAGATCCGGAACAACATTTGACGGGATTCCGTTATCGACATATGCATAATGCATACGGACTTCATCCGGCACATGTTCACGCAGATAATTTACACCGATATTCATAAGTTCGGCTGCATCCAGAGCGCTTCTCCCTTCCTGCGGAGATTTGGCGGCATGTGCGCTGACTCCGTGGAAAGTATAATTTTTCACATCCTGGGACATCCAGATATCGTTGCTGATCCGGTTCCGGTCAAATGGATGCCATGTTACGGCAACATCCAGGCCATCAAAGACGCCGGCTTTGTTCATAACAATCTTGCCGGACATGATCTCTTCAGCAGGACAACCGTAGACGCAGATTGTGCCGGGAATCTGTTCTGTTTCCATATGATTTTTCAGTGCGCAGGCGGCTCCGATTACGGCAGTGCCCAGTAAGTTATGACCGCAGGCATGTCCGACACCGGGAAGTGCATCGTATTCTGCGAGAAATCCAAGGATTGGTTTTCCTGTGCCCCAGGTTGCGGTGAAGGCAGTCTCAATATTTGCAGTTCCGCTTGAAACAGTAAATCCCTGTTCCTGTAAATAAGTACTTAAACGCACCGAAGATTTTTGCTCTTGATAGGCAAGTTCCGGATTGTCAAATATGTAATTTGCCGTATCAATTAATTCTGCCTGATGTGTCTTAAGCCAGTCTGCTACAATGTTACGGCTGGCGGAAGATTCGGAACAAATTTCTTCACTGAAATGATTGATCGTAGAATCTGTCATATTTAAACTTCCTCCGGGTAAGCACCCTCTAATACATCCAGATATTCCTGACCGAAAGTATCCACGTAATCAGCAAGGGCAAGATCAATTGCTTTCTGACCGTTTGTGCCAAGCTTTTCAATCAGTGTCTTGCTAATTGTATCTTTCAGATGTGCGGTGTGAAAATTAAAATCTTTCATGCAGGAAGTGCCGAGATCCTTCTTCTTGGAAGCGAGAGCTTCGACATCTTCCGGCGTCAGTGGATAGCCCCAGTCAAATTCGCATTGTTCGCCTCCCCAGCTCATGGATGTAGCAGTTGGGGTACAGACAAAATCAGAGCGGAATCCCTGATAAACCGCATTATCAACATTGACACAATAAAGTTTACCGTATTCTGTAATATCGTGCTTTTTCCATGCTTCACACCAGGCACATTTCGAAATATAAGTCTGAAGCGTCGGTTCGGTACGGAGTGTACCAAATTGCATCTGTCCGTCATAGTCAGGCTTCCACTCGCCGTAAGCCTGGTTGGTCATTGTGTTGAGCGGATCGCCGTGAGCAATCGCTCGTGCAGCCATTCTTGCGCCTCGTTCTTTACCATAGACAGTCATACCGTCTAAGATTGCCTGTTTTCCATCTTCACCACAGGTTTCAATAGCGCGCTTGGCGAGAAAAGCAAACATCATTGCATGATGTTCGATCTTACAGGAAACCGTTTCTTTGGCTGTATTCATAATTATCATCCTTTCACATAGTAGTCTGTTAAAGTTTGGAGATATTATACTACATTTTATAAGAAGATACCAGTGTAAGGGAGGAAACTAAAGACACAAAATATAACTGATAATCTATAATCAGTAATAGAAAAAATCTATATCTGTCGTTAGTTATTAAAAAATATGAGTGGTTTTTTATCTGAAAAAAAGCTATGATGGTTATATAAGATAATCTGTAAAAAAAATATAGAAAAAAAGAACGACAAAATGTAAAGAGAGGTAAAAAACAGTGGATAAAAAACGTTTTATGGTAGTCAGTGGTTTCCTTGGAGCAGGAAAGACAACAACGATGGTAGCACTTACAGAGTACATTAACAGCACAGGCAAACATGCAGCAATCATTGCAAATGACCTGGGAGCAAATTATATTATCGATGCAGAGTATTCTGACCGTCAGAATGTAGAAGTCACACCGATCGGCGGAGACTGTATCTGCTATATTCCGGATACATTGATCGAGAGAATCGAGCGTCTGAACAGAGAGCCGAAAGATCTGGTTATGTCTGATATTCCGGGATGCGGAATCGGTGCACTGGATCATGTATATGGCAATCTGGACAAGAACCACAAGGATGAGTTCACACTGGCTCCGTTCCTTGTTGTAACAGACCCGGAGAGACTTCGTATGATCATGCCGGAGCAGGCAGATATCCATCTTCCGGAAGAATTAAAATTCCTTCTGGATGCACAGTTAAAAGAAGCAGACTGTATCGTTCTGAATAAGATCGATCTGATGTCTGATGAAGAAGTGGACCGCTATGTAAAATTCTTAAAAGAAGCTTGCCCGGATATTCCGGTGTTCCCTATCTCTGCAAAAGAAAAGATCGGTCTGGAACAGGTAGCAGACTATGTACTGACTGCAGAGAGCCGTGTGAACATTACAGATATCGGATACGGCGGACCGGAATTCGTTGCAGCTGAGAAGAGTATGTCATGGTTCAACAGAAATGTATTTATCACAGCAAAAGACGGCAAAGCATTTGACGGAAATGAATTAGTTGACGATCTCATTGACGAGATTCGTAACGGACTGATTGCAAATAAGAGAAATGTTCCACATCTGAAGACATTTGCAGTAGGAAAAGAGAATGATTATGGAAAATTCAGTCTGATCGGTGTAGATTATGACATCATCCATGACCAGGAACTGAAAGAAGAAACAGAAAAATTGCGTCTTGTTGTAAATGCGCGTGCAGTATGCGAATCTGATCTGTTATTAGATATTGTAGATGATGCATTTGATGCTGTAGCTGAAAAATATAGTGTAAAGATTAAAGTATTCTTCAGTGAGTGCTTCGGAATGATGGATGAGGGAAGACATTAAGCGAAAGTCTGTTACAAAGTAATGGGAAAGAGATCACAAATTATGAGCAATGATATTCACGAACAAATAAAGGAATATTATGGGGTCATCCTGCAAAGCAGTGATGACCTCAAAACAAATGCGTGCTGCTGCAGTTCAGCGCCACCGAAGTATGTAAAAGATATTTTGCCGTTGATCAAGGATGAGATAAAAAACCGTTTTTATGGCTGTGGTTCTCCAATTCCGATGGGAATGAAAGGATGCCATGTGCTGGATCTCGGATGTGGTACGGGAAGAGATGTCTATATTTTATCTAAACTGGTTGGGGAAGAGGGACATGTCTATGGCGTAGATATGACACCGTCCCAGATTGAAGTTGCCATCCGTAATGAAGCAGCGCAGATGGAGGCATTTGGATTCGAAAAGACGAATACAAGTTTTCATCTGGGATATATCGAAGATCTGAAAAGCATCGGAATTGAAGATAATTCCATCGATGTTGTGACATCTAACTGCGTAATTAATCTGTCGCCGTTCAAGGAGCAGATTTTCCGGGAAGTATACCGGGTATTAAAAGAAGGCGGAGAGATTTATTTCTCCGATGTTTTTGCCGACCGCAGGCTTCCGGATGAAATAAAAAATGATCCGGTCATGCGCGGAGAATGTATGGGTGGCTCCATGTATCTGGAAGATTTCCGCAGAATGATGGAAAAATGTGGTTTTGTCACTTATTATACGATGGAAAAGACACCGATCCAGCCGCATGATTTCGAGATTGCGAGATTGACAGGAGATATCCAGTTTTATTCCTGTACAGTACGCGCATTTAAGTGCAGCGGCCTGGAGGACCGGGAAGAAAATTACGGACATAGTGCGACCTATCTTGGAACGATGGAGGAAAATAAACGGTATTGCGATTTTGATGAGACATTCCGTTTTCTGAAAAATAAACCACTTGGAATCAGTGGTAACCTTGCAAAGATTTTAAGGACTTCCAGATTCTGCAATTATTTTACGGTTGAAGGAGAAGGGGAGACACATTATGGCCTGTTTAAAGAACTGGATCAGAGTGTTAATCCGACGCAGTATGATAAAAATGCAAAGATTACAGCAAGGACACTGAAAGAAGAAGTCAGACGGTATGACATTCCGGAATTAATGGATCGTGTCAAAGGTGTGGATGAGCTGTATTCCAAAGAGCAGCTCACGACAATGCAGGTAAATGTCGGCTACAGGTGTAATCTGTCCTGTGCACACTGCTTCCTGGAGTGTGGGCCGGATAAAACGGAGATGATGAGCAAAGAGACGATGGATCAGTGCCTGCAGGCATTTAAGACCGGCGGGTTCCGAACGATGGATATTACCGGCGGTTCACCGGAGATGAATCCGAATCTTACTTATTTCATTGAGGCAGCATCGAAGCTTGGCGATGTGATTGTCCGCACAAATCTTGTTATTTTGCAGAAGGAAGCATATGCTCACTTAATAGATGTATATACAGAAAATAAAGTCCGTATTGTCTGTTCTCTGCCTTACTATAATAAGAAAGTTGTGGAAAAGCAGAGAGGCGCACATGTATTTGATCCGGCGATTAAGATTCTACAGGAATTAAATGCAAGAGGCTATGGCAGACAGGATGATCTGCGGCTGACGCTTGTGTATAATACAGATGGCCCGTATCTGCCACCGAATGAATTTATGCTGGAAAAGACATACAGAGAAATTCTGGAAAAGGAATATGGCATTGTATTTACGGATTTGATCGCAATTGGAAATGTGCCGATCGGAAGATTCGGGCAGGAGTTAAAGCACCAGGGAAAACTTGGATCTTATCTGAAACTGCAGAGTGAGAACTTCAATGAAGACAATCTGCCGAAGGTTATGTGCCGGGATCAGATCAATGTTGATTACGATGGCAGTCTGTATGACTGTGAATATTATCATGTCCTTGGAATGAAACCAGATGGGGAAGCACATATCAGAGAGCTTGCGGATCATGCGCCGAAGCCGCGGAAGATTCATACCTGTGCAGTCTGCTATAGTTGTACGGCAGGATATGGAAGCAGCTGTGGTGGAAATCTGTCACATTAAGTTGGCAGTGGAAGGTTCTGCCGGTGTGATTTGTCGGATAGAAAAAGAACTGTTTGGAAATTATGAAAATGATTTCTGAAAAAATATGGAAGAAAAACAAAAAAATATTAAAAAACACTTGATTTTTAGAAAAACATGTCATATAATATTACTTGCGTCACGGGAAACCAGTGACGCAGGACATGCGCGATTAGCTCAGTTGGCAGAGCACCTGACTCTTAATCAGGGTGTCCAGGGTTCGAACCCCTGATCGCGCACTATAAAATCGCTGTTTTTGCAGACAACAGAGCTGCAGGGACGGCGATTTTTTGTATAATAGGAAATTTCATTTCCTATTATACAAAAGCCTCCGGCAGGATGCGCACTGCGGCGTACAATGATGATGTCACAAGCGACCACCGCAGGCGCGCGAATGTGCCAAGGCACATTCGATTTATAGCGACGAGGAGGGAACAACATGGCGGCATTTAACCGTTTTATAGAAAAATGGATGGCACTGGTGACACCAATCTGCCTTCTTTTGGGCGTGTGGTTCCCGGATATTGCAAAACATGGACTCCCATATGTTCCGTTTGTCTTTGCATTTATGACATTTAATGGTGCTTTGAAGTCTAGCTTCAAAGATGTGGCGGAAGTATTTAAGAACCCGTCAATACTTCTTGTGATGCTTGGGCTTATCCATGTTGTAATGCCGGTATTTGCCTGCGGACTTGGACATTTATTTTTCACAGATAATGCAAGGCTGATTGCCGGGATGGTGTTGGAATTTTCAGTGCCGACAGCGGTGTCAGGACTGATGTGGATAACAATCTACAGCGGAAATAGTCCGTTATCGCTGTCGCTGGTAGTGACAGATACCGTATTATCTCCTTTTTTAATTCCATTGACATTGAGGATTCTTCTTGGAAAAACAGTACATATGGATACAGTACAGATGATGCAGGAGCTGATCTTCATGGTGGCATTTCCGGCAATTTTTGCTATGTGCCTGAATCAGATCAGCCATAATCGCGCAAAAGAATGTTTGCCGAAAGTGCTCGCACCTTATTCCAAACTGGCGTTGATATTTGTTGTAATATCCAATTCATCCAAAGTGGCACCGTATGTTCGCCATATGAACGGACAGCGGGTAGCTGTAGCAGTAACAATTCTCGTACTGGCGGCAAGCGGTTATGCAATCGGACTTCTGGTCGCAAAATTATGGAAGAAGGATCACGAAACATCTATTTCCATGATGTACGGAAACGGAATGCGTAATATCAGCGTGGGAGCCGTGATTGCGGCGGCATATTTCCCGGGAGAAGTGATGTTCCCGGTTATGATCGGAACGTTGTTCCAACAGGTACTGGCTGCATTTTACGGAAAAGCAACGGAGCAGCCGGGTGACAACAGTAAAAACTAAGATTTCCCTAAAAATATCTTTAGAATTATTTTCTTTACAAGGATGTGTATTCTATTTATAATTTTACCAACAAAAGAAATGAGGAAAAAGGATGCACAAAAGACGAAGAGAGTTTAAGAAGAGAGCCAGATGTGTGTTGAAGACGCATTACTGGCTTTTTGTTATGTTATGCCTTATTGCAGGCATGATCGGAACAGAATTTACCACTTCCGTGAAACTGGGAAAGGACGCAGCAGTGTCTTATGCGGAAGCAGAGAACACGGTCAACCGTCTGACAACGGATAACCTGATCGGAGCGTTCTATGATAATCTGGAAGAATTTAATGAAGGAAAAGAGGCGGAGCAGAGAGCACGCATTGATGAAAAGAAGAAACGCTATGAAGAAGAATCAAAAAAGAATGAAAATGCGGTTCTTGGACGAAGCAGGGGTGTCTTTTCCGGCATTGTAAATAAAGCCGCTTCCGGTGAATATATTGTTACACTTGCAGTTGCGGTGCGCTCACTGGTCGGCTCGGATAACATAGCTGCCTGGCTGCTGATCGTTGTCAGCCTGGCACTGATATTTTTCGTGCAGACCTTTATCGTAGATGTATATCAGATTGTTATGCGAAGGATGCTTTTGGAAGGGCGCTGTTATAAGCGCGTTCCGCTACACAGAGTGTGGTTCCTGATGCGGGTGCGCAAATGGATGCATGCGGGAGTCACGCTTCTGTTAAAACAGGCATTGCACACTGTGTGGGGGCTTACGGTTATCGGGGGCGTTGTCAAATATTATTCTTATTATCTGGTTCCTTATATTGCAGCAGAGAATCCATCAATTAAGGCGGCAGATGCGATCACATTATCAAGGCAGATGATGGACGGGCATAAGTGGGAATGTTTTGTGATGGAATTGTCGTTCTGGGGCTGGAGATTTCTTGGATTTTTTACAATGGGAATTGCCAACATTTTCTATATCAATCCATTTATGGCTGCGACAATGGCAGAATATTATGTGAGTCTGCGAGAGGAGGCAATCGACAGGAAACTTCCGCTGGCAGAACAGTTAAATGATAGATATCTGTATGAGCATCCGGAACAGATGGTGCTGGATGCGGCTTATGAAGACGTTAGAGAAGTGGAGGAAGAACCGCCGGTTGTTATAGAAGGTCTGACTGGAGTTCAGAAGTTTCTTGCAAATACATTGGGAATCACAGTGCTGCATCAGAAAGAGATGGATGCGCTGGAGGAAGAGGCAAACCGAAAATTCCGGGTTGTGCATGATATACGTGCATACAAAGGAATTGTTTATCCGACCAGACTGTATCCGATTTCGGAAGTGAAGAGAAATAATCTGCTGGAAAATATGAACTTTTTGCGTCATTACTCTATCTGGTCTGTGATCATGATGTTTTTTATTATGTCATTTGCAGGCTGGGTGTGGGAAGTGAGTCTACATTTTCTGACCAAAGGATGTTTTGTTAACCGTGGGGTTCTTCACGGTCCGTGGTTGCCGATTTACGGGGCTGGCAGTGTACTGATTTTATTGTTGCTGAACCGTCTGCGCAGAAAACCTGTGGCAGAATTTATTGCAGCGGTAGCCTTGTGTGGATTTATAGAATATTATACATCTTATTTTCTGGAGATTATAACGCATGGCAAGCGATGGTGGGATTATCATGGATATTTTCTGAATCTTAACGGAAGGATCTGTGCAGAAGGGCTTTTGACATTTGGAATCGGAGGCGTTGTAATGGTATATGTACTGGCGCCATTTTTAGACAATCTGATCCGCAGGCTTCCGATGCGACGTCTGATTGCGTTATGTGTGCTGTTGTTAGTATTGTTTGGCGCAGATCAGATGTGGTCGGTACGTCATCCGAATGAGGGGAAAGGAATCAGCAAAATGAGGACGACAGCCGCCCGGACATATGAAAAAGAAAGGAAGGTAGTAAAACAATGATCGCATTATATCTGGCTCCGCTGTATCTGTTATTATGCGGATATATACTCTGGCGCATGCTTCACTGGCTTGCAGCCTGTCACGATGTGACAAAAAATTTTTTTCTCAGGGGACTGCTCGTCACAGTGTACGTTTTTCTGGCGCTAAGCCTGCTTTTTGGATTTCTTGTACCGCCGTCGATGTTACAAAGAGTGCTGAAAGGGATTGGCAATTACTGGCTGGGTGTGTTATTATATATCTTGCTTACAGTTCTTGTAGCAGATCTTATAAGACTCATTCTGAAACATGTGTCATTTCCGAAAAAGGAAAGACTTTTTTCAAGAAAAGGACATGTTATCGTGGGCAGTATATGTCTGGCAGTGATTCTGGCATTCAGTGCCGCCGGGATCTATGGTGCACGTCATATCGTAACGACAGATTATCAGGTAAAGATATCAAAGAAAGCAGGGAATCTGAAGGAACTGAATCTTGTTCTTGTAGCGGATTTCCATCTGGGATACAGCATCGGCAGCAGCCATATGCAGCGGATGGTGGAGAAGATCAATGCGTCAAAACCGGATCTTGTAGTGATCGCGGGAGATATTTTTGACAATGAATATGAGGCATTGGATAATCCGGAGCGCCTGGAGAAGATATTAAGATCGATCAAGAGCAGGTATGGTGTCTATGCATGTTACGGCAACCATGATATACAGGAGAAGATTCTGGCAGGATTTACATTTCCGAGAAAAGGGAAGAAGATGAGCGATCCGCGGATGGATACATTTTTGGAGAAATCAAATATTCATCTGCTTCGGGATGAAGCAGTCGAGATCGACAATGCTTTTTATCTGTTCGGAAGAGCTGATTATGAACGTCCGGGAAGAGGGATCAGGAAGAGAAAGCTTCCGAAAGAACTGGTGAAGGAAACGGATCAGAAGAAACCAATTCTTGTAGTGGATCATGAACCGAGAGAATTAAAAGAACTGGCAGATGCGGGAGTGGATCTGGATCTGTGTGGACATACACATGATGGCCAGATGTTCCCGGGGAACTTGGTTACGGACATGATGTGGGAGAACTCCTATGGCTATCTGAAAAAGGGAAAGATGCATAATATCGTGACTTCCGGGCTTGGCGTATTCGGACCGGATATGAGAGTGGGTACGAAGAGTGAGATCTGCCGGATTAAGATAAAATTCAATTAGAGAGAAAGAGAGAAAGGGAATTGCAAAAAAGTAAAACTTTCTCTTTCTTTTCGCTCTGAATTGGTGTATGATAGTAAAAGACACAACATATTGTGTAATGGCAAGTTAAAAATATCTATATTTTGTTATAAAAAAAGAATGCTAAAAAAGGAGAAATCAAGGGGATTATGGGAATTCAAGTGAAAAATCATGTGATCAAACGAAACGGAGAGGAAGTACCGTTCCAGCTTGATAAGATCATAAATGCGATCAAATCTGCAAACAAAGAGGTAGAACGGATCCATCAGTTGAATGAATATCAGATTCTTGCAGTGGCAGATACAATCGGTCAGAAAGTGAACGAATATCGCCATGCCGTGAATGTAGAAGATATTCAGGATATGGTAGAGACCGGCATCATGGAGATGCGTGGATATGAAGTCGCACAGAAGTATGTGCGTTATCGTTATAAGAGAGAGCTTACCAGAAAATCAAATACAACAGATAATGGAATCCTCGCACTGATCGAGCACATGAATGAAGAAGTAAATCAAGAGAATTCCAACAAGAATCCTGTGATCAATTCTACACAGAGAGATTACATGGCAGGAGAAGTCAGCAAAGACTTATCCAGACGTCTGCTCCTTCCGGAAGAGATTGTGCAGGCGCACGAAGCAGGAATCATCCACTTCCATGATTCTGATTATTTTGCACAGAAAGAACATAACTGTGATCTGATCAATTTACAGGATATGTTGCAGAATGGTACAGTGATCAGTGAGACGCTGATCGAGAAGCCGCATAGCTTTTTTACAGCATGTAATGTAACGACCCAGATCGTGGCACAGGTGGCAAGTAACCAGTATGGCGGACAGTCTTTTACACTGGCACATCTGGCACCGTTTGTAGATATCAGCAGACAGAAACTCCGTAAGAATGTTATCGCTGAGAGACAAGAATGTGGCGAGAGCATGGATCCGGAAATCATTGACAAGATTACAGAACGCAGACTCCGCGATGAAGTAAAGAGCGGAATCCAGACGATCCAGTATCAGCTTATCACACTGATGACCTGTAATGGACAGGCGCCGTTTGTAACCGTATTTATGTATCTGGATGAAGTAGAAGACGGACAGTTAAGAGATGACCTTGCTATGATCATTGAAGAAGTGATGAGACAGAGAATGCAGGGCGTTAAGAATGAAAAAGGTGTATGGATCACTCCGGCATTCCCGAAATTGATCTATGTATTGGATGAAGATAATATTACAGAAGGTTCCAAATACTGGGAACTGACCAAGCTGGCAGCAGAATGTACAGCAAAACGTATGGTACCGGATTATATTTCCGCTAAGATGATGCGTGAGCTGAAGCAGGGAGAAGTTTACCCGTGTATGGGCTGCCGTTCATTTTTGACAGTTGAGGACGAGCAGAGAAATCCGGACGGAAGCCATAAGTTCTATGGACGTTTCAATCAGGGAGTTGTAACGATCAATCTTGTAGATGTGGCATGTTCTTCCAATGGAGATATGGATAAATTCTGGAAGATTCTGGATGAACGTCTGGAGTTGTGCCACCGGGCACTCCGCTGCAGACATGAGCGTCTTCTCGGAACGATTTCCGATGTAGCGCCGATCCTGTGGCAGTATGGTGCACTGGCAAGACTGAAGAAGGGTGAGACGATCGACAGACTGCTTTATAATGGATATTCAACAATCTCTCTCGGATATGCGGGCCTTTATGAGATGTGCATGCGTATGCTTGGCAAATCCCATACAGATCCGGAAGCGAGCCCGTTTGCACTGGAAGTTATGCAGAAACTGAATGATAAGTGCAAAGAATGGAAAGAAGCAGAGCATATCAGCTATTCCGTATACGGGACACCGATGGAATCTACAACTTACAAATTTGCAAAATGTTTACAGAAACGTTTTGGAATCATCAAAGGCGTAACCGATAAGAATTATATTACGAACAGCTATCACGTACATGTAACAGAGAAGATCGATGCATTTAAGAAACTGAAATTCGAATCCGAATTCCAGAAGCTGTCTCCGGGTGGAGCGATCAGCTACATCGAAGTACCGGATATGCAGGACAATATTCCGGCAGTGCTCTCCGTTATGCAGTATATTTACGAGAACATCATGTATGCTGAGCTGAATACGAAGAGCGATTACTGTGAATGTTGCGGCTATACCGGTGAGATCCAGATCAAGGAAGACGGAAACGGTAAACTGATCTGGGAGTGTCCGAACTGCGGTAACAGAGATCAGGATAAGTTATGTGTAGCAAGAAGAACCTGTGGATATATCGGAACACAGTTCTGGAATCAGGGAAGAACACAGGAAATCAAAGACCGCGTACTTCACCTGTAAGAAGGAAAGATTGACAAAAAGAACAACTCCATATATAATATAACCTATTGAATTACTGGGAATATGAAGTGACCGGCGGGTGCATGCATGAGAGACATGGAATGCAGCCGCTGGTTTTGCGTAACAAACTTACAAAGCGTGTTCTATTATTGCGATAAAATCTGTGAGACACGTTTCGTACGGCAGAAGGAGAAGATAAGAAGATGCTGACACAATTTTCGAGAACCGAATTATTACTTGGAAAAGAAGCAATGGACAGGCTTGCGAATGCCAGAGTTGCGGTATTTGGAATCGGTGGCGTGGGCGGTTACGTCTGCGAGGCACTGGTGCGAAGCGGCGTAGGTGCATTTGATCTGATCGATGATGATAAAGTATGTCTGACGAACCTGAACCGTCAGATCATTGCGACAAGAAAGACTGTTGGAAAATATAAGACAAAAGTGATGCGTGACCGTATCCTGGAGATCAATCCGAATGCAAAAGTGACGATCCATGACTGCTTCTTCCTGCCGGAAAATGCAGATGATTTCGCATTTGAAGAGTATGATTATATCGTCGATGCTGTAGATACGGTAACGGCAAAGATCGCACTTGTGATGGCGGCAAAGGAGAAAAATGTGCCGATCATCAGCAGTATGGGGGCCGGAAATAAACTGGATGCCAGTATGTTCCGCGTGGCAGACATTTATAAGACGAAAGTATGCCCGCTTGCAAAAGTTATGCGCCGGGAACTGAAAAAACGTGGCGTAAAGAAGCTGAAAGTGGTATATTCAGAAGAGCAGCCAACCAGACCGAAAGAAGATATGGCGATCAGCTGCAGACACAACTGTATCTGCCCGCCGGGAGCAAAGCATAAGTGCACGGAGAGAAGAGATATTCCGGGAAGTGTGGCATTTGTACCTTCGGTGGCAGGACTTATTATTGCCGGTGAAGTGGTAAAAGACCTGGCTGCAGGAGAAACACAGAAATAGATTCGATAAGAAAGCAGAATTGGTGATACAAAGATGAGTATTTCAATAGCGGAATTAAAAAAATTAGAAAAAGACAGTTATGAGCTTCTGGATATCCGCAGTGAGGTAGAGATTTCCCACGGAGCAATTCCTGGAGCAATTGCGGTAAAGCCGGAAGAGATTGAAAAAAAATTAAAAAATAAAGAGCTGGATCCGGAGAAAAAGCAGGTTATCTGCTGTAGCAGAGGAAAAATCAGCGTAGAGATCGCAGAAGAGCTGGAAGAAGAAGGATATAACGCAGAGAGCCTGGAAGGCGGTTATGTGGCCTGGCTGATGGACGTTATGAAAGAGGAGATGGATAAGGATCAGAATAATGAGAAAGCAAAGGAAGTAGAGCAGAGCCTTCGCAAGAAATTCAAGAAAAAAATCTGGTCTAAATTTACAAAAGCGATCAACACGTATGAACTGGTAAAACCGGGAGATAAGATTGCAGTCTGTATTTCCGGTGGAAAAGATTCGATGCTGATGGCGAAATGTTTTCAGGAACTGAAAGTACACAACAAGTTTGATTTTGAAGTGAAGTTTCTTGTAATGGATCCGGGATACAGCCCGGAGAATCGCAAGGTTATTGAAGATAATGCGAAGAAACTGAATATTCCGATCACAATCTTTGAATCCGATATTTTTGAATCGGTATTTAATGTAGAGAAATCACCGTGCTATCTCTGTGCGAGAATGCGCAGAGGACATCTGTATCATTTCGCAAAAGATATGGGATGTAATAAGATCGCGCTGGGACATCATTATGATGATGTGATCGAGACGATCCTGATGGGAATGCTTTACAGCGGACAGATCCAGACGATGATGCCAAAACTGCATAGTACAAATTTTGAGGGAATGGAGCTGATCCGTCCACTCTATCTTGTGCGTGAAGATGACATCAAGGCATGGAGAGATTATAACGATTTGCATTTTATTCAGTGTGCATGTAAATTTACAGACACTTGTACAACATGTAACAATGAAGAGAACCAGTCCAAGCGGATCGAGATCAAGAATCTCATCAGCGAATTGAAAAAGACGAACCGGTTCGTCGAGGGCAACATTTTCAAGAGCGTAGAAAATGTCAACTTAAATACCATTGTGGCATATAAGAAAGATGGAGTGAAACATAATTTCTTAGATACTTACGATGAAGTGTAGAGAAAATATATCAGAGAAAATGAGATTTCATTTCAGATAGAAATATGCTACTCTTACAACAAACGGAGGCTGCATCAGTCAGCCTCCGTTTATCAAAAGCTTTTATTCAAAGCACGCTTTCAAAATGAAAACTTTGTTTTACCAACTTTACACTATTGCAAAAAAACACTACAATGTTATATAGAAATAATGTGAGGTATAACTATGAACTATGGAACGATAAAAGAATATGATATTGCAGACGGACCGGGTGTGCGTGTCAGCCTGTTCGTGTCCGGTTGCCGGCATCACTGCAAGGGATGCTTTAATGAAGAAACCTGGAATTTTAATTATGGAGAGCCTTTTACCGATGAAGTAAAAGACCGGATTTTAAAACTTCTGGAGCCGGTATATATTCAGGGATTTTCCCTGCTGGGTGGAGAGCCTTTTGAGCCGGAAAATCAGGTTGTGCTTGTGAATCTTCTAAGAGAGATCAAGGAGACGTATCCGAAGAAAGATATCTGGTGCTACAGCGGCTATCTCTTTGATGTGGATCTTGCAGAGGGAGGCAGAGTGTATACAGAGGTGACAGATGAGATGCTGTCTTATATCGATGTGCTTGTAGATGGTGAATTTGTAGAAGAATTAAAAGATATTACGCTGAAATTTCGCGGCAGTAGCAACCAGAGGATTCTGGAACTTGCAAAACTGCGGTAAATGTAAATAAGGAAGGGGACTTAATTATGAATTCAGCTTATGAGAAATTGACAGATTGTTATGAATCAGTAAAGGGGGAACTTCCGTTCAAACCAAAAGTAGCGCTGGTACTTGGTTCAGGACTCGGTGACTATGTGAAGAAGATGAAGGTGGAGAAAATTATTTCTTACCATGATATTGATGGTTTCCCGGTATCTACAGTTCAGGGACACAAAGGTCAGTTTGTATTTGGATATGTAGGGAACGTACCGATCGTAGCGATGCAGGGACGGGTTCACTACTATGAAGGCTATTCTATGACAGATGTAGTACTCCCAATCCGCCTGATGCGTCTGATGGGGGCAGAAGTGCTGTTTCTTACGAATGCTTCCGGCGGTGTAAACTACGATTATGAGCCGGGAGATTTTATGCTGATCCAGGATCAAATCGCAAGTTTTGTTCCGTCACCATTAATTGGAACGAATATAGATGAACTGGGAGCGAGATTTCCGGATATGTCAGAAATCTATGATGAAGATCTATGCAAATTGATTCGCTATACAGCAAGTGATCTTCAGCTTACTCTGCGCGAAGGTACTTATCTGCAGCTTACCGGACCACAGTATGAATCACCGGCTGAGATCCGGATGTACCGGCTGTTAGGTGCAGATGCAATCGGAATGAGTACGGCATGTGAAGCGATTGCAGCAAACCATATGGGTATGAAGATCTGCGGAATTTCCTGTATCTCTAATATGGCATGTGGCATGACAGATGAACCGCTCAGTCATACGGAAGTTCAGGAGACAGCAGACCGTGTGGCACCATTATTCAGAAGTCTTGTATCCGAATCGATTATCCGGATTTCAGATTTTCTGGAGCAGAAGGAGGCAGAAGCTCAGGAAAAAGAAGAAAAGTAAGAAAATACAGGAGAATCTATGAAAATAAGAATATATAATGCCAGGATTATACCAATGACAGAAGAAAAGGCAGGACATTTTCAGATTGTGGAAGGGGAAATCCAGATTATAGAAGATAAGATTGCTTATGTCGGATTCTCAGAAATTGCACCATCCGGCTGTGGCAGTACCGGAAAAGAGCAGTCTGCATCAGGTGCTGATGATAAATGGGATCGAGAGATTGATGCCCAAGGCAATCTGATCCTTCCGGGATTTAAGAATGCACATACACATTCGGGTATGACGTTCTTGCGTTCGTACGCGGATGATCTGCCGCTTCTGGACTGGCTGAACAAACAGGTATTCCCAATGGAGGCGAAGCTGACACCGGAAGATGTATATTTGTTTTCAAAACTGGCAGTTTTAGAATATCTGACAAGTGGGATTACGGCGAATTTTGATATGTATCTGACACCGGATACGATGGCACAGGCATCAAAGGATCTTGGATTCCGCACAGTTATCTGTGGTGCAGTAAATGATTTCGTACAGTCCGTGCCCGAGATGGAAAAATGGTACAAAACATACAATCAGTTTGATCCGCTGATCTCGTATCAGCTTGGATTCCATGCAGAATATACGACATCAAAGCCGGTTTTGGAGGACATAGCAGCGCTCGCAAAGGATTTAAAAGCACCTGTTTATATGCATAATTCAGAAAGTTGTTCCGAAACGGAACAATGTATTGACAGAACTGGAATGACACCGACAGCGTATCTGGACAGTCTTGGAATGTTCGCACATGGCGGCGGTGGCTTTCACTGTATCCACATGACAGAAGAAGATCTGGAGATTTTTAAAGAACGCGGATTATACGTTGTGACAAATCCAGCATCTAATATGAAGCTGGCAAGCGGGATACCTCCACTTACGAAGATGCTTCAAATGGGAATCCCGGTTGCGATCGGAACGGACGGACCGGCAAGCAACAACTGTCTGGACATGTTCCGGGAGATGTTTCTTGTGACAGGGCTTGCAAAGCTTAAAGAGAAAGATGCGGCAGTTGTTGATGCAAAGGAAGTGTTATATATGGCAGCCGTGCAGGGCGCACGGGCGATAGGGCTTGCGGACTGTGACAGCCTGGCGCCGGGCAAACAGGCAGATCTTATTATGATCGACCTGCATCAGCCGAATATGCAGCCACTCAATAATCTTACAAAGAATATTGTATACAGCGGAAGTAAGCAGAATGTAGTGATGACGATGATCGCCGGAAAGATTCTCTATGAAAAAGGAGAATTTTATGTTCCGGAAGATGTGGAACGGCTGTATGCGGATGTGAACTGTCGGGTAGAAGAATTGAAGAGATAACAATATAAGACAGAATGAAAACCATAATTTGAACATAGAAAAGAACTGGAGAATTACATGCAAAATATATTATTTGATCTGGATGGAACTTTATTACCGATGAATCAGGAGAAGTTTGTTACTTTTTATCTGCCGCTTCTTGCAGAAAAGATGAAGAAATATGACATAAGTACAAATGACCTGATCTCTGCAGTGTGGAAAGGGTTCTATGCAATGGTGGCAAATGACGGACACCAGACAAATGAAGATGCATTCTGGGAAGCATTTGATGCAGTAACCGGATGGGAGAGAACAGTAGTAGAGCCGGATGTAACCGATTTTTACCAGAATGAATTTAATCAGGCAGTTGTTTCGACAGATCCGACCGGAATGGCAGCAGAGATCATCCATACATTAAAAGAACAGGGGAAAAAGATCTATCTGGCAACGAATCCGGTATTTCCGGAATGTGCGACTATGAACCGTATCAAATGGGCAGGGCTGGATGCGTCGGATTTTGAAGCTGTCACAACTTATGAGAACAGTCATTACTGCAAGCCGAATGTGAAGTATTTTGAAGAAGTATTAAGGGATAATCATTTAAATCCGAAAGAATGTCTGATGGTTGGTAATGATGTAAAAGAAGATCTGGCAGCAGGACAATTGGGGATAAAGACATGGCTTGTAACAGATTGTCTGGAACATGGAGAGGGACTGGATCTTACGAAAGATGTCAAAGCGAATTATCAGAGCACTTTGGAAGAACTTCTGGAGACGTGTCGCAGAGGTGAGCTTTAGAACCATTCAGCCTTTCAGTTGAAAGGAGATAAAAGATGAAGCACGGAAAAAAACACGGACAGAGAAGCTTCAGCAGAGGCTTCTGGCAGACGGGCTGTACAGAGATATTTGAATGTATTTCTTATTATATGGGCAAATCTCTGATCCTGATTTTTACAACTGAATCTGTAGCGCAGGGTGGACTGGGACTGACTGCGGCGCAGGGGGCGGCATTACAATCATTGTTTATTGCTTTTGCATTTTTCGGGCCTCTGGTCGGCGGAGCGATAACAGACCGCTGGCTGGGTGCGAGATATGCGACACCAATTGGTATGGTGCTGGTCGGAATCGGATACTGGTGCGGCTCTATGGCAAGATCTGTGACGCTTGTATATGTCATGATCTTTTTCGTGTGTGCCGGGCGGAGCCTGTTTCAAGTCAGTGCGATGCTGGGGCGGATCGTGGTTGACAAAGACCGGATGGATGCGGCATATTCAATCCGCTATACATTAATGAATGTAGGCGGTTTTCTGGGAACATTTTCTCTTGGAATCTTATATAAAGATGTATTTGCAGTGAACGGCGTCTTTGGGTTTTCAGCATGTTTCCGTGTGGCAGCATGTGCCATGTTCCTTGGAACGATCTGGTTTATCAGTGGATGGAGAAAGATCGGTGAGGTTGGGAAACGACCGTTCAAGACAGAGAAAACAGCAGAAGAAAAGAACTGGGAAAAGGAAAAACTTCCGGTTACGGCAATCGAAAAGAAACGGATTGGCGCAATCTTTCTTGTGTCCGGATTTTCTGTTATTTTCTGGATGCTGTGGGATCTTGCATATCTGCCGGCATACTATTACTGGACAAAATATATGGACTGGACGATAGCAGGATATGAGATACCGGTGAGCTGGTTTGATTCCAGTAATTCGCTGTTCTGTGTCATATTAGGACCTGTAATGGCAGGAGTATGGCTCAGGCTTTCCAGAAGGCCGGAAGGGGATATGAGCCTGTTCCGGAAGACAGGGATCGCATTGTTCCTTCTTGGGCTGGCATATCTGTATTATGCAGTTCTCGATATTGTCCGGGGAAATGGAAAACCATCTGCTGTATGGCTGATATTTTTCACATTTACGCTGACACTGGGGGAAATGTTTTTTGCGCCGCTCGGACATGCATTTATCAGTAAATATGCACCGAGCAGGTATCTGTCAACAATGATGGCGGTGTGGGGACTGGCAATTTTCCTTGCATCATTATGCTATGGAAAAGTTTACGGACGTTTGTTTGAAAGCGGACTGCCTTTCACAAAGGTCTGTGTGGGGATTACCGTGACGGCAGTGGCAGCGGGGTTAATACTTTTTATGTTGGACAAACGGCTGTCCGGTCTGGTTAAAGAATAAATATTATAATAATCTGAAATTTGATATAAGAGAGGGATAAAAAATGAGCAGTACATGGAAATATAAATATTTCATAGATGTAGTAGAAAATAAAAGCTTTACAAAAGCGGGAACGATTAATTATGTATCGCAGACAGCGATTAGTCAGAATATTTCATCACTGGAGAAGAGCATCGGGGGAAAGCTTTTAAACCGTGGAAACGGAGAAATCATACTGACCGAGATTGGGGAAGTTGTGTACAAGCGCGCAAAAGAGATTCTGTCTCTGGAACAGCAGATGCTCCGGGAAGTGGAGCATATTAAAAATAAAGGAATGCTTCTGGTTGGAATGGACAGTGCAATTAATAAGCGTATGTGGATGATGGTAGAGAATGTCTATGAGACTTATTTTCCAAATCTTCCGATTGTTTTTACGAAAGTAGATTGCGCGATGGGAGCCTTGATGCTGGAGAGCAGGGATCTGGATGTATTTGTTGGATATCCGACAGAAGTTCTCAGGCGGATTCCGGCAATCGAGAAAAAAGAATTGTGCCGTCAGTCGGTAGGTATATACGTTGGGAAGCAGACGACCATTCCTTATGGCGAGATTTCTCTGAATGAATTAAAAAATCATCTTTGCTATTGCGCAAACCAGTACGGCGTCAGCTTACAGGAAGAAGCAGAAGAATATCTGAAGGGATCCTGTCCGATTATAGAGACTGGTAATGTGGAGACGATGAAACTGAAAGTCGAATTTAATGATGGCTTTGCTTTTGTAGACAGAGATTATTTTTATCGGAATGACGGTGAGATCAGGGATTTAAAAGATTATGAAAAAGAATGTGTGTTAAAGATGTATTATAAAGCGGACTGTAATAAAAAGACAGCATTTGAATTTATGAAAAAATTGAGAGAAGAATTAAAATAACCTTACCTTATTATGAGATAAGTTTTTGACGTTGGTATTTGTCCTCCCGAAACAGTAGAATAGTCTTATAAGATTGATACTTCAAGGAGGACAAACGAACATGGAGCGTAAAAACATGTGGGAAGGATATTCGGAGGCAGAACTGAAAGAATTAGAAGCGGTGAATGCCCGTTACAGAGAATGTCTGGACGTTGCCAAGACAGAGAGAGAATGTGTAAAACTTACTCGCAGACTGGCAGAAGAACAGGGCTATCAGAACCTGAAAACATTTATCGAAAATGGCACATCTTTAAAAGCCGGAGACAAAGTGTATGCAGAATGTATGGGGAAAACAATTGTCTTATTCCAGATCGGTAAAGAACCGATGGAAAAGGGAATGAACATTCTGGGTGCACATGTGGATTCTCCGCGTCTGGATGTAAAACAGAATCCATTATATGAGGATTCTCAGTTAGCATATCTGGATACGCATTATTATGGCGGTATCAAAAAATACCAGTGGGTAACAATTCCGCTGGCTCTGCATGGTGTATTTGCAAAGAAAGACGGAACAGTACAGGAAGTTTCAATTGGGGAAAAGAAAGAAGATCCTGTATTCGTTATTTCTGATCTGTTGATTCATATTTCACAGGAACAGTTAGAGAAAAAAGCATCTGTTGTGATCGAAGGCGAAGGTCTTGATCTGCTGATCGGTTCTAAACCGGTACTTGGGGACAGCAGGGAAGAGAAAGAAGCCAAAGCGTCCGTTAAGAATATGGTGCTTGATTATCTGAAAAAAGAATACGGTGTGGATGAAGAGGATTTCCTTTCTGCCGAACTGGAAGTTGTACCGGCAGGAGAATCCAGAGAGTGCGGTCTGGACCGTAGCATGATCTTAGGATACGGACAGGACGACAGAGTCTGCGCATTCCCGTCTCTTTTTGCAATGTTTGAGACGGAGGAGCCGGAGAAGACAACCTGCTGTATTTTAGTAGATAAGGAAGAAATCGGAAGTGTGGGGGCTACCGGTATGCATTCCAGATTCTTTGAAGATACAGTTGCCGAGGTGGTTGCCCTGACAGGAGGAAATGCACTTCATGTAAGACGTGCACTTGGTAACTCTGCAATGCTGTCATCTGACGTAAGTGCAGCATTTGATCCATTGTATGCAGATGCATTTGAAAAGAAAAATTCTGCTTATTTCGGAAAGGGAATTGTATTGAACAAGTATACCGGAAGCCGCGGAAAGAACAATGCCAGTGACGCAAGTGCAGAATATCTGGCACAGGTTCGTCATGTGTTTGATGAAAACGGAGTCGGATTCCAGACTGCAGAGATGGGACGTATCGATCTTGGCGGCGGTGGAACCATCGCATATATTATGGCAAACTATGGTATGCGTGTGCTTGACAGCGGTGTGGCAGTAATGTCTATGCATGCACCTTGGGAACTGACAAGCAAAGCTGATATTTATGAGTCTTACAAGGCTTATAGAGCATTCTTAAAAGATATGAGATAAGGATGTATTTAAGAGGTATTCTTCGTTGTTTTGTATAGCAGAGAAACTGAAAAGGGCTGGTTTTTTTTCCAATGCCATGATCCCTCCAGATGATTTCCCTTTTCAGTTTCAAAATCTGCAAAACGGAAAGTTTATAGACATATTAACGAAAATAATTGGAATAAATGATAAAAAGTTGTGCGATATTCCTATTAAAAATTAGATTGTAATAAAATTTTAACATTTTTCTGTCAGAATCATAAAAAAATCATAAAAAATGACGAATGTTCACTAAAAAAATAAATAAAAAAATCGAATTTAAAAGCAGTCTCTTATTGAGGCTGCTTTTATTGACAAATGGGAAAAATAGAACTAATATAATCAAAAAATTCAGGAAGGAAGGGGATCATACGGAAGATTTAACAAAGGCTCTCATAGAGGAATTGAACTGCAAAACAGTATTTACAATTCCGGTCTTTGGTGGGATCGCAGTAGACGAAGGCGTTGTCGTAACATGGATCATCATGATGGTACTGGCATTACTTTCGATTCTTTTTGTGCGAAACCTCAAAGTGGAGAATCCGGGAAAAGTTCAGCTTGCTTTAGAATCTGTGATCGAGTGGGGCGAGAACTTTTTCAAAGACATCATAGGGGAAGAAAACAAACGTTACATACCCTGGTTAATGACAGTTGCACTGTATCTTGCATGTGCGAATCTGATCGGACTTTTTGGATTTAAACCACCGACAAAAGATTTGAACATTACAGCGGGACTTGCAATTATGAGTATGCTGCTGATTGAATACAGTGGAATCCATAAAAACGGTGTAAAGCACTGGTGTGGACATTTCGCCAAACCGGTACCGCTTGTAGCACCGATCATGATATTGGAAATATTTATCCGTCCACTGTCATTATGTATGCGACTGTTTGGTAATATGCTTGGCGGATTTGTAGTTATGGAATTAGTTGAACAGGTAGTACCACTTTTTGTTCCGATACCGCTTAGTTTTTACTTTGATATCTTTGACGGATTATTACAGGCATATGTGTTTGTATTTTTAACAGGATTATTTATGAATGAAGAAATGGAATAAAGAAAAGGAGATTTAAGATTATGACAGGAACAATTATTGCAATTGGAGCAGCAGTAGCAGTATTAACAGGTGTTGGAGCCGGTGTAGGTATCGGTATTGCAACAGGTAAAGCAGTAGATGCAGTAGCAAGACAGCCGGAAGCAGAGGGCAAGATCAGTAAGAACCTGATTCTTGGTTGTGCACTTGCAGAGGCAACCGCTATTTATGGTTTCATCATTGGACTTCTGATTATCTTCTTCTTGAAATAAGGCGTGTAAAAGAACGAAAGAAAGGCAGGTAATAAGAAGTGCTGAGATTAGATTTTAATCTGGTTCTTACCATGATCAACCTCGTGGTCCTCTACCTCATCCTGCGTAAGTTTTTATTTCGCCCACTGATGAACATTATGGAACAGAGAAGAACGATGATCGCAGACGGACTTCAGCATGCAGAAGATACAAAAAAAGAAGCTTACGCATTGAAAAGTCAGTATGAGTCAGCTCTTGGCGGGGCAAAAGAAGAATCAACCCGGATCATCGGTCAGGCAAAGAAAGATGCAAAAGCAGAATACGACCGTATTCTGGATGAGGCAGATCAGGCAGCAGGCAAACTCATGAAGGATGCCAGAGAGACGATTGATCTGGAGAAAGAAAAGACACTGAGAGACATGCAGTCAGAAGTTGCCGCTCTTGCAGTAAGTGCTGCAAAAAAAATGGTAAAACAGCAATATGGGGCGGATGCAGATCAGGCGGCATATGACCAATTTCTGAAAGAAGCAGGTGACGCCCATGACGACAAATAAAAAAGAAAATGCCGGATTCTACTCCATGCCGGCAATCCGTTATGCACATGTACTTTCAGAACTTGGGATTTCCGGGACAGCAGTTGAAGAGACAGAAGAAATTCTGGAGCAGACAAAAGAGTTGAAGGAAATCCTGGAACATCCGGTTATTACTAAAGAAAATAAACATGATATCATCGACCGGATATTTCCGGAAGAAATGAAGAATTTTCTGAAGGTTGTCGTAGATAACGGAAAAGTAGATATCGTCATGGAGATCTTCGGCGCATACGAAGAGCTGGAGAAAAAAAGAGCAAAGATCGCGACAGCAAAATTACGATATGTAACGCTTCCGTCCGAAGAACAGAAGAAAAAGATGGAAACATTTATATGTAAAACATTTGCGGCAGATGGCGTGAGCTGGGAAATGAAAGAAGATCCGGAACTGCTTGGCGGCTTCATACTCCTTGTTGATGGAAAGGAATATGATTACAGCATGGCAGGACGTCTGAACCGCTTAGAGCAGACATTAATGCGGAGGTGAAAATAGTGAGTACAATAAGCTCAGATGAGATTATCTCGATCCTGAAAGAAGAGATTGAGAATTATGATGAAATATGCAAAGACCAGGAAGTCGGCACAGTCATCTCTGTCGGCGACGGTATCGCCTCCATTTATGGAATTGACCATGCAATGTATGGCGAGATCGTAACTCTGGAAAATGGATTAAAAGGAATGGTGCAGGACATCAAACAGAATGAAATCAGCTGTATCCTGTTCGGTGATGATGCTGAAGTAAAACAGGGAACAAAAGTTGTCCGTACCGGTAAAAAGGCAGGTATTCCGGTAGGAGAAGCATACATTGGACGTATTGTAGATCCGCTGGGAGCGCCGATAGATGGAAAAGGTGAGATCGAGGCAACCGAGTACCGCCCGATCGAGCAGGAAGCGCCGGGAATCGTAGACCGTAAATCGGTAAGCGTACCGCTGGAAACAGGAATCTTATCGATTGACTCCATGTTCCCAATCGGACGTGGACAGCGTGAACTTATCATCGGTGACAGACAGACCGGTAAGACTTCGATTGCAATGGATGCGATCCTGAACCAGAAAGGAAAAGACTGTATCTGTATTTATGTAGCGATCGGTCAGAAAGCATCAACGGTAGCACAGCTTGTAAATACATTAAAGAAACACGATGCACTGGATTACACGACCGTATTTTGTTCGACAGCAAGTGAGTGTGCACCGATGCAGTATATCGTTCCATATTCCGCAACCGCACTTGCAGAGTATTTCATGTATAAAGGAAAAGACGTATTGATCGTTTATGATGATCTGTCCAAACATGCAGTAGCGTACCGTGCGATCTCACTGCTTCTTGGAAGATCTCCGGGACGTGAGGCTTATCCGGGAGATGTCTTCTATCTACATTCCAGACTTCTGGAGCGAAGCAGCAGACTGAGTGAGGAAGCCGGTGGCGGCTCGATCACGGCACTGCCGATCATCGAGACGCAGGCAGGAGATGTATCTGCATATATTCCGACCAACGTTATTTCTATTACAGACGGACAGATTTTCCTGGAGAGTGCGCTCTTTAATGCAGGTATGCGTCCGGCGGTCAATGTTGGACTTTCCGTATCCCGTGTGGGTGGTGCGGCGCAGACAAAAGCGATGAAGAAGGCAAGTGGAAGTATCCGTATCGATCTTGCGCAGGCAAGAGAAATGGAGTCCTTTACACAGTTCAGTTCAGATCTGGATGATGCGACAAAAGCACAGCTGAAATACGGAAGTACACTGACAGAGCTCCTGAAACAGCCACTGGGACGTCCGTTAAAACTGCATGAACAGGTAATTACGTTATGTGTGGCAACGCACCATCTGATGATGGATGTGGAAGATGCGAAAGTCAAAGAGTTCCAGATGGATATGCTGGCATATTTTGACCAAGAACATCCGGAGATCGGACAGGCAATCGAAGAGAAGAAAGTACTGGATGACGAACTGACAGAACAGATTATTGAGGTAGCTAAAAAGTTCAAAGAAAATAGATAAGCAGGTGAAAATATGTCGAATGCAAAAGAAATCAAAGAACGAATGGGCAGCATTCAGGAGACAAAAAAGATCACCAATGCCATGTATCTGATCTCTTCTTCCAAGATGAAACAGGCAAAGAAAAAACTGTCAGATACGGAACCATTTTTCTATAGGATGCAGGCAGAGATTGCCCGAATCTTAAGACACGTTCCGGATATGCACAGCCAGTTTTTTGATCAGAGAGAAGAGAAGAAACCGGAAGACAGGAAAATCGGCTACATTGTAGTCACCGCAGATAAAGGGCTTGCCGGAGCTTATAACCATAATGTACTTCGCATGGTGGAAGAGAAAATAAAAGGACCGGGACAGCATAAGTTATTTGTATTAGGTGAACTGGGACGGCAGTATTTTACAAAGCGTACAGATGTGGAGCTGGATATGAGTTTCCGGTATACCGTACAGAATCCGACGTTGTACCGTTCCAGAACGATCACCAGTGAGATGATCGAACAGTTCCGGAGCGGAGAGCTGGACGAAGTTTATGTGATTTATACCCGCATGGTAAATGCAATGCAGGTAGAGACAGATACAGTAAAACTTCTGCCGCTTCACAAGGCAGATTTCCTTCCGAAGGAAACATTGAACGCACTTGCAGATGTCTATCAGGAAGGTATGGTGTTCTATCCATCCACACACAGTGTGATGGCAAATATTGTGCCGAATTATATTAATGGTATGATCTATGGCTGTCTGGTTGAATCTTACTGCAGTGAGCAGAATTCCAGAATGCAGGCGATGCAGAATGCGACAGACAGTGCCACAAAGATGCTGGATGAGTTAAATATAACTTATAACCGTGTGCGCCAGGCCGATATCACACAGGAACTGACTGAGGTTATCGGTGGAGCGAATGCACAGAAAAGGAAGTGATAAGCGCTATGACAAAAGGAAAAATCGTACAGGTTATGGGACCTGTCGTAGACGTAGAATTTAAAAGCAAAGAAGAACTTCCATATATCAAAGATGCGCTGGAGGTTGACAATGGCGGAAAACGCTGTGTCATGGAAGTAGCGCAGCACATCGGAAATAATATTGCACGTTGTATCATGCTGGCTTCCAGTGACGGACTGTGCAAAGATATGGAAGTAACCGCTACCGGAGCAGGTATTAAAGTGCCGGTAGGAGAACAGACTCTGGGACGTCTGTTTAATGTATTAGGTGAGACAATTGATAATGGAGAACCGATCGCCAAAGATAAAGAGCATTGGGTAATCCACAGAAAAGCTCCTTCTTTCGAGGAGCAGAGTCCGGCAGTAGA
This sequence comes from Dorea sp. OM07-5, assembly GCF_003481355.1. Taxonomy (NCBI): domain Bacteria; kingdom Bacillati; phylum Bacillota; class Clostridia; order Lachnospirales; family Lachnospiraceae; genus Dorea; species Dorea sp. OM07-5. The sequence continues at coordinate 126,168 of NZ_QUKZ01000003.1, forward strand.
AGTATTGGAGACAGGAATTAAAGTCATCGACCTTCTGACGCCATATGCCAAAGGTGGTAAGATCGGTCTGTTTGGTGGTGCCGGAGTTGGTAAAACCGTGCTGATCCAGGAGTTGATTCACAATATTGCAACCGAACATGGTGGATATTCTATTTTCACAGGAGTCGGAGAGCGTTCACGTGAAGGTAATGACCTCTGGACAGAGATGAGTGCATCGGGAGTTCTGGACAAAACCGCTTTGGTATTCGGTCAGATGAACGAGCCACCTGGAGCACGTATGCGTGTTGCTGAGACGGGACTTACGATGGCAGAATATTTCCGTGACCAGGAACATCAGAACGTATTGTTATTCATTGATAATATTTTCCGTTTCGTACAGGCAGGTTCCGAGGTGTCCGCACTTCTCGGACGTATGCCGTCAGCCGTAGGTTATCAGCCGACGTTGGCAAATGAAATGGGAGCACTGCAGGAGCGTATTGCTTCTACGAAGAACGGATCTGTCACATCTGTACAGGCAGTTTATGTGCCGGCCGATGACTTGACAGACCCGGCACCGGCAACAACATTCTCCCATCTGGATGCGACAACCGTATTATCCAGAAAGATCGTGGAGCAGGGTATTTATCCGGCGGTAGATCCGCTGGATTCCACATCCAGAATCCTGGAGCCGGACGTAGTTGGAGAAGAACATTATCAGGTTGCACGTAAAGTACAGGAAATCCTGCAGAAATATAAAGAATTGCAGGATATCATCGCAATCCTTGGTATGGAAGAACTTTCCGAGGAAGACAAGATGACAGTAAACCGTGCGCGTAAAGTGCAGAAATTCCTGTCACAGCCATTCTCAGTAGCAGAAACATTTACCGGAATCCCTGGAAAATATGTACCGTTAAAAGAGACGATCCGTGGATTCAAAGCAATCATTGACGGTGAGATGGATGAGTATCCGGAAAATGCATTCTTTAATGTCGGAACAATCGATGAAGTCATCGAGAAAGCCAAAGCAGAAGAAGCTGCAATGGAAGCTTAGTACCAGTGAAGGAGTGAAATTATGGATACATTTCAGTTGAAAGTCATATCCAGCGACAGAGTGTTCTACGAAGGACGCTGTAAACAGCTTATCATTCCGGCACCGGACGGACAGAAAGGCATCCTGCCGCATCATGAAAATATGATCATTGCAGTGGAAATCGGTGAACTGCATCTGCAGGATGAAGAAGGAAACTGGATCACCGCTTCGGTTTCTAAAGGTTTTGCAGAGATCATGAACAACCGTGTTTCCGTACTGGTAAATACAGCGGAGAGCCCGGAAGAGATTGATGTCAGACGTGCGACAGAAGCCAAAGAGCGTGCCCAGGAGCAGCTCCGGCAGAAGCAGAGTATTCAGGAATACCAGCTGTCGCAGGCATCGCTTGCAAGAGCTATGGCAAGACTTCGTGCATCGAAGGAAAAAGACTGGCGGATTTAATAAAAGGGGACGGGGCTTTTCTGGAAAAGCCCCGTCCCCTTTTAAGTCGTTATGAGATTACAGAGAGTAAGCCAGTTATTTCACCGTCGCATTTTTCGAAAGCCCTTTTTTCAGGAAGATTTTCTTATAAGATTTTACTTTCCCTTTCGGCACAGTGATGATCGCTTTTGCATGTGTTTTCGTAAATGCCTGGCTGCCGACGCGGGCAGTTGTAAGCTGCGAGGTTTTGATGGTGACAGCCTTTAAATTCTTGCAGCCATAGAATGCTTTCTTGCCGATGTTTGTTACGGTTGACGGGATAACGATTTTCTTAACTTTCGTGTTACCTTTAAAAGCATTGCTCGCAATCTTAGTTACACGGTAAGTTTTGCCGTCACGCTTGACATACGTCGGTATTGTAACCATGCCGGATGCTTTCTTTGAAGGTTTGTATGTTGTGTTACCACTGATCTTCGGAGCGGTATTGCCGGCAATGCTGATGCGGAGCGTCGGGCGGTCCACGGAGTTATTTGTAGAATATTTCTCTATAAAATCTGCAGTGCTGTAAGTGTTATCATTGATAAAATATGTCAGATACAGCGTCCCTTTTTTCTTACCGGTCAGCACTTGCTTTCCGGCATTTCCGGAAAGCGTGGCAGTGCTGCTCTTTACCGGAGTTTCTTTGGCATTTGTAATCTTCCAGATTCCTTTTTTGGCGTTAAAACCGTAATAGTCAGCACCTTTTGTGTTGGTTGCTACCAGTTTAATCTTTGATAAAGAATAGTTCTGCTTTATATTGACTGATTTTGGCGCACCGCTTTTCACACTGATATCACTAAGCGGAAGTGTCGGAATAAGATCATCTACTTTGCTGGAAACGGAAGATAATGTTTCTGTGTAAGAGCCGCCTGCTGCGCTCATCAGTCCGTTTCTGCGGATACGTTTCAATAATTCATCTCCATATTTATATTTTTTTACAGTTCCCCAGTTGATGCCATCCGGATCCGTCATGCTTGCCTGGATGTAGCTTCGTTTCTTAAGATTCGTGCGGGCATTCTTAGAACCTGCGCCGTTGAAGCTGGCGAGAACGTAAGAATTTAATTTACCGCCTCTTAAGTTGCGGTCATATTCAACGATTGTAACATCGTAATTGATATAGACCGGACATTTATAATAAGTCGTTGCAGTCTGTGTTTTTGTCTGCTGCTGGATAAGAGCTGCAGTATAAGGCAGGAGTGAAAGAGATACTTCGGAAGTATTTTCCGTTGAGCGCTCTTCGCTCTCCTCTTTTGACCAGCCTTTCTCAATGGACTGGCTGGCAGAAAATCCGATGGAAGTTTCCAAATCTCCGAAGAATGGAAGACTCTTGGAATGTGTAACTGTAACGGATTCTTCATAAGTATAAGATTTGGATCCACTGATGCTGCTCAAAGCACCGTAAGTAGTTGAATTTGTCAGCGACTGCGTGCCGGACACTTCCACGCCACTGTTGTTGCGGATATCGGAGCTGTAAATATTACTGGTCTTTTTCTCGTCACTGATCACCCGCTTGTAGGAGTTATCGTACATTGGGAAAATCGGTGACACACGGAAATTATGAAAGTACACAGCGTAAGCTTTGTAGCGTCCGGCGATATCACTGTCTTTTGCACGGAGTGCGCCATGCCAGCGGACAACAACCGGAGATTCTTCGGTATCATTGGAAATGGAATCGAGTTTTTTTAATGGAAGCGATCCAAGCGGTGTACTCGTAAGATCATTTGCGATATGCTGTTGTGCATTCGCAAGACTGCTTTCACTGAAATACCCGCCCCAGTTATACCAGGCATCGTCCAGTTTCAGTTCAGATTTCCGCCGATTTCCATAAATGGTCATATTACAAAGTGTATCATTCAGATAACCATAATTTCCTTGCCCTTTTTCGACAGATAAGATCCATCCAAGATAATCCCAGTCGGACAGCAGATAGTCGCCCTTGCGTGTGCCCATAGGAACGTCATCATCTATAATGTAAGATTGTAGTGCTTTTTTATAACATTCCGCCGGAAGCATGGAGAGATCTGTATTAGTATTACGGTAAAAAACGCGGTCACTGCCGAGATCCTGTGAGTCTTTGTCGATGAAAGTTTTCGGAAGATCCACAAGCCCATTTATAATCGCTTCCGGCGATTCATCTCCGGCCTTTACCTGAGTCATTGGAATACAGGAAAAAATCATGACAGAGGAAAGTGCCAGGGCAAATGTTTTCTTCCAGATTCTTATTTTTCGTTTATCATTCTTTTTCATAATGCACCATCCTTTCTAATATATCTTGACGGAAATTGTTGCTTTTCTGCCACTGCCATCGGTTGCGGCGGCTGTAATCTTTACAGTTTTTCCTTTTCCGGCTTTTAAAGCCTTCGCGACACCTTTGGAGGAAACAGTCATATATTTCGTGTTTGAAGAAGTGAAGGTTAAAGTTTTATTTGCACCTGCGGATGCAGTGACAACTGCCTTTAATTTCGTACTTTTTCCGGCTTTTATTTTTGACGGTGCAGTGACTTTCAGCTTCTTTACAATCCCCTTCATGGAAGTAATCTTAAAAGAGCCTTGTACTTTACTGCCATCTTTGGATAAGGCAGTGATGGTAACGGATTTTCCACCGCTGTTTTTCTTTAAAGTGACAACACCTTTGGAAGAAATAGTAGCAACTTTAGTGTTACTTGATTTCCATTGCAGAGCTTTATTGGTTGCGCTGGAAGGAGAAATCGTGGCTTTTAAAGTGAGCTTTTTCCCGGCAGCAATCTTGTGGGAAAGACCGGATAACCGGATTTTCTTTACTTTATAAACCGGATTTTCTGGTTTGTTAGGCTTTGGCGTTTCATTTTCGTTGATTACCATTGCATTCTTTTCGAACATGGTATTATTGGAAGAAACCGTACCAGCTGATAAATAATTTACTTTTGAAAGATCAACATACATTGCAGGACGTAAAGGATAGTAATCCTGGGATGCCATGCTGGTTTTCATGATTTCACCTGTCGTTTGGACACTGTCATACAATGCTCTCGTTGTACCATAAGTTTCTAATCTCCAGTTGCAGTTTCCGGCATATTGTGGACGTTTGTCACGCCAGACATTCTGTGCAAATGCAAAGTCTGTACACTTCGCGCGTCTTGCATTATCTTCTAGCAGGGTGACATCTGTGAATCCGTATGCCAGAGCTCCCGAACCGTAGGCTTCCGAGTTGCTTAACAGAAAAAGTTTATTTACAGAAGGCTTATAATTATTGCGGGTTGTATCAACGACAGCAGCCTGTTCTTCGGAAGAAAATATCTGGAAAAATAGTTTGTTATTAAAGAAGTCAGGAATATCTGTCAGACTTCCCCGGTAGAAAATCTTGTCAGCAAGAAGAAAAGCGGTGGATTTATTCATTTTTAACACACGCCATTTCAATGGCTCGTATCGAAAATAGTGCCAGGTGCTGTCATCTTCCCAAGGGAAAATATCATAAGTCTGGGAATATTTAGTGGTTGGCCAGTAGTCCGGAGCCAGGAGATAAGAAACATCCGTCTGGCTGCGGCAAAGCCTCCGATATTTGTAGTTTCCAATGGTAATATTTCCGTTTTCATCCCACTGGGAGTCGTCGGCAGCTTTTAATTTTTCGTAAATTTGTCCATTTTCTGCTGTGACTTCAGACTGCGGATAGCTTCCGAGCCAGACGCAGTCCCAGGTGACTTTCTTCCCGGCATAGAGAGAAGAATCATCGGTGATTTTCGGATTGGATAAAGTGTCGGATGCCCGGACGGTCTCCGCCGGACAGATAAGTGAGGACAACGTTCCTGTCACGGTAAGAACCGAGGCAAGAAAGATGCCGGAGAATATTTTCTTAAGATGCAGTCTGTTCATAGTGCGCCCCCTTTTCATGATTTTGATAAGTATAGGTTTTAACGTTCACTTCTCTATCTTTATCATATGAAAAGGGGACAAAAATCATAGTGTCTGCCGGTCACATGTTAGGAAATCAATGGCTATGGTGGTATTTCGCAGGGGTTGTGTCATATTTTTACTGGAATATTTTATAAAAATATCCTTTGTTGTTATAACCGATAGTGTGCATAATCTCGTCTACGGTTTTATCCGTGTGTTCCGGCATGGATTCCGCATGTTCCAGACGGATCTTCTGCACATAGAATGCAGTATCACAGGCAGATATCGATACGCTGGTTGAAGAATATTATGACAAATACGAGATCCTTCTGGAAGGAAGAGATGAGAAAGAATTCCGCGAGCATGTTGCAGTGCAGGCAGGAATTGAAATTGGATTTGAGAGATCTCTGGAACAGTCTGGCATATTAAAATAGGACTGCAGATTGGGAGGTTTGCAGTCCTGAGGAAAAAGTTATGAAAAAGAATTATAAGTGTTCGTTTTCTTCGAACAATTATAGTATAGGCAGAAATTGTGATGAAAGTGTGATGAGATTAAGAAAAAAATGTTAACAAATACATTTTCTTATAAAAAGCCATTAAGCCACAAACCCACTCCTGAGCAAGCCCATCGTGGTTGCAGGCTTATGACCCTGGCATCTTAAATTCTGAAGAAACATTAAAGATATTTTAAAGAAATAAGAAGAATGTGCACAAGCAGGAAAAAGTCTGCTATAATGAACAACATACGGTGAAAAGAGGTGCATTATGAAGAAAGACACGACACAGAAGAAAAAAATGATATCTTCTTATGCAATACTTCCGCTGCTGATCTGTGTAGCCGTGAATTTCACAGTTTATATAGGAACAGATAAGCTGACGGAACACCGCAATTTTTATGATCTGACCTTACCGGTTGACAGAATGGTTCCGGTGATTCCGGCATTTTCAGTCATTTATATCGGATGTTATTTATTCTGGATCGTAAATTATATTATGATTACCAGAATGGACAGAAGCCACTGTTATCGTTTTATTCTGGCGGATGTTATGTCAAGACTTGTATGTGGTTTCTTTTATATTGTAATGCCGACAACGAATGTGCGTCCGGTAGTGAATGGAACAGATATTTTCAGCCAGATGTTAAGATGGGTGTATCAGATAGATGATCCGACCAGATTGTTTCCGTCAATTCATTGTCTGGTAAGCTGGTTCTGTTATATCGGAATCCGTGGACAGAAGCAGATACCGAAGTGGTATCAGAGGTTCAGTCTTGTATTTGCAATTTTAGTCTGTGTATCAACGCAGGTAACAAAGCAGCATTATATTGTGGATGTTTTTGGAGGCATTGCTGTAGCAGAGATCTGTTACCGGATTTCCGGTAAGATTATGGAGCGGCGAAGCCGGGAAAAGGGGAAAAAGATTGTTAAATAAGAAGAAAAGTATTGCGAATACCATTTTTCTGGTTTTGATTTTCGCATTAACACTTTACAGTGTATTCCATGGTGAAGATCTTCCGGCGGTGCTCAGGACGATCGGTGAAGTGAATCCGTGGTATCTGATACCGGGAACAGCAGGTGTAATCCTGTTTATCTGGGGGGAATCGATCATTATCTGGTATATGTTCGGTACACTGGATATTCATGAAAAGAAACGGACGTGTTTTTTATATTCCTGTGTAGGTTTCTTCTTTAGTGCGGTGACACCGTCTGCAAGCGGCGGACAGCCGATGCAGATCTATTATATGAGAAAGAATAAAATACCGATTCCGGTAGCAACGCTTGTACTGATGATCGTTACGATTACATACAAATCTGTACTGGTATTTGTTGGTCTGTTCGTTGCATTTTTCCAGAGAGGATTTGTTCACAGATATCTGGAAGGAATACTGCCGATTTTTTATCTGGGAGTTGCATTAAATGTAGGCTGTTGTGTTGCAATGTCGATTCTGGCATTTCATCCGGAGCTTGCCAAATGGATCATGATGAAAGGTCTCAGGCTTCTGGAAAAGAGCCGGCTTATGAAACATAAGGAAAAGAGAACGAAAAAGCTTGCAGATTCTATGGAACAGTATAAGGCTACGGCGGCTTATTTCGGAACGCATAAGAAAGTGATCTTTAATGTTATACTGATTACATTTTTTCAGAGATTTTCATTATTTTTTGTAACATGGTTTGTATACAAAGCTTTCGGACTGCACGGAACGAGCATATATGATGTAGTGATGCTGCAGGCAGTCGTATCTGTATCAGTGGATATGCTCCCACTTCCGGGAGGAATGGGAATTAGTGAGAATCTGTTCCTGATTATTTTTAAAACAGTATTTACAGCAGGACTTCTGTTACCGGGAATGGTACTGAGCAGAGGAATTGCGTTTTATGTACAACTTCTCTTCAGCGCAACACTGACATTGGTTGCGCATGTTCGGATAGGACGAGGGCGGGAAGAGACAACAGAAACTTGTGAACAACAGGCTGGCTAATTCAGCGGAAAGAAAAGAGGGAAAAAATGATAGGAATTTATAATTATACGGTTGTGCTGACTTATATGAGTCTTTGCTCTTCCGTTTTTGGAATGACACAGGCAATACACGGACATTTTAAGATCGCGATTTTCTGCCTTGCATTATCCGGGCTTTGCGATATGTTTGACGGCAAAGTTGCGCGTTCTAAGAAAGACCGTACAGATGATGAGAAAGCTTTTGGTATCCAGATTGATTCACTGTGTGATGTAGTCTGTTTCGGAATCTTTCCGGCAATGATTTGTTATCTGCTGGGAGTACGTGGACCAATTGGTCTGCTTTTAATTGCATTTTATTGTATCAATTCGGTGATCCGGCTTGCTTATTTTAATGTAATGGAAGCAAAACAGGCACTGGTAACAGAGAGCGGAGAGAAGTTCTATAAGGGATTGCCGATCACATCCATGGCAATTGTATTGCCATTGGTATTCATGATCCAGTTTTTTGTACCGGATTTTGTTTTCCGTATCTGCCTGCATCTGGCACTGTTTATTGTCGGACTGTTATTTGTTGTAGACTTTAAATTAAAAAAACCAGGTAATAAAACACTTGCACTTCTTGTGCTGATCGTTGGCGCGGCAGTGATCATTATGATGATATTTACAAAGTACAAAATAAATATGCAGATGAACTGGCCATGGCTTTGCGGAAGATAAAAGGTTACATAAGAGATCAGAAGACGGCAGGATATGAGGAGAACACAAATGAAATACAGAGACCGGGAAGGCAGAGATGTCGGTGTTGAGACCGGACAGGATCAGTTTTTAAAACATTTATATGGAAATGCATTTGGAAGAGCTATTATCCGGATTATGATCCGTCCGTGGGTGAGCAGGCTTGGCGGATATGTTCTGGACAGTTTCATATCCAAGATCGGCATCCGTCCGTTTGTAAAAAAGAACAATATTGACTTGTCTATGTGTGAGAAGACAAAGTTTCGTTCATATAATGATTTCTTTACAAGAAAATTAAGAGAAGAAGCACGCATACCACAGGGAGATGAAAAGACGTTGATCAGTCCTTGCGATGGGAAATTAAGTGTATATCCGATCAGTGATATAGCAGGTAGAGAGAATACATTCCGGATCAAGGATACACTTTATACAACCTCATCACTTCTGAGATCCGGCAAACTGGCAAAGCAGTATGAGGGCGGCATGGCGCTTGTGTTCCGTCTGACAGTGGATGATTATCACAGATATTGTTACGTGGCAGACGGAGAGAAATCCCAGAATTATCATATTCAGGGAGTATTTCATACGGTGAATCCGGTAGCCAATGATGTGTATCCGATTTACAAAGAGAATACAAGAGAGTACAGCCTGCTTAAGACAAAGCGGTTTAAGACGATTTTAATGATGGAAGTCGGCGCTCTTATGGTTGGACGGATCACAAACTATGAAGAAGCAGGAACAGTCCGTAAGGGGCAGGAAAAAGGAAAGTTTGAGTTTGGTGGGTCGACGATTATCCTGTTATTGCAAAAGGATGCAGCAGTGCTGGATAGCGATCTCATCCGTAATACAGAAGAAGGATATGAAACTATCGTAAAGATGGGCGAAAGAATAGGAACGGCAAAGTAATTGCCGTTCCTATTCTTTTGAGGAAAATTCATATAATGAAGATTTGCCTTAAATTAAAGTGTGGTAAACATATCGATCACCTGTCCGGTCATGACTTTCGGTGAGTCGCATAAAAGGTAGATAATACCTTTTGCTACATCTGCAGCACTGTCCATAACAGCATTGTCCTGACCGACATTGTGGTTGTATACCCGCTGTCCCGGTGTATCTACCATACCAGGGGCAACAGCATTGACTTTAATGCCATATTCTTTTGTCTGGATTGCGGTTGTCTTTGTCAGTGTCACGATACCGCCTTTTGCTACTGCGTAGCCACCCATCTGGGAAGCGATACGTCCCATGCGGGAAGAAACACTTACGATGTCACCACTGTGCTGTTTGATCATAACCGGCACCACTTTGTTGATGCAGAGGAACGGAATCTTCAGATTTGACTTGATGATCTGATCCCACTGCTCTTCGCTCCACTCCCAGATCTTGATTGCCTGATGTCCGACTTTTTCATAAATCTCAGATGGGTATCCACCGGCATTATTGATCAGGATGTCAATGCGTCCAAATTGTTCTACAATAGCATCAACCATGGACTGTACCTGTGCTGCATCTGTCAGATCACGGGAAAGGGAAGTAGCTTTTCCTCCTTTTTCTTCGATCATCTGTACCGTCTCATCCAGGTTTGCCTGCGTTCTTGCGACACAGACAACAGTTGCGCCTTCTGCGGCAATCGCGAGAGCCGCTTCTCTTCCGATGCCCTTTCCGGCACCTGTTACAATTGCAATTTTACCTTCTAATTTCATTTATTCAGCCTCCAAAAATAAGTAGTTATCAATATATAATCAATCATTTACCTAAACAATTCGTTCAGTATCGTCAAAGAAATCCAAAGCAGCCGGATAGATATAACTGTCGCCGATCCCATGGAGGAGAATCAGATTCAAGTGATTGTTCAGATTCTTCTTATCCAGTGCAATGGCTTCTGTCAAAGCGCCAAGAGCAACACCGCAGGAAGAAGGAAGTCCGTAGATTGTAAGCAGATCCTGGATCCGTATAGAGGTTCCGTCCGGTGTAAGACCTTTCTCTTCTGCGAGTTTCGTCAGTTGATACATACCGATCGCAACCGCTTCACCATGGCTCTCACGCTCATAATGATAATACTGTTCGATCGTATGTGCCAGCGTATGTCCGAAATTCAGGAGCATACGGCTTCCTGTGTCAAACTGATCTTCTTCGACTACAACACGTTTGCAGTCTACACAACGGTAAATGATATTGCCAAGTTCGTCCTTTAAGTCGGCAAAGGAAGTATGTGTTTCCAGAAGGGAAAATAATTCCGGATCCTGGATGCATCCATATTTGATCACTTCGCCCATGCCATCGTGAATGAAATGGTCCGGCAGTGTCTGTAATACTTCCGGATCTATCAGGACGAGGGAAGGCTGATAAAATGCACCAACCAGATTCTTGCCCTGCGGCAGATCAACAGCAACTTTTCCGCCAACGGAAGAGTCAACCTGCGCAAGCAGGGAAGTTGGAATCTGTACCAGTTTGATTCCACGTAAGAAACTTGCCGCTGCAAATCCTGCCAGATCACCAATCACGCCGCCGCCCAGAGCGATCAGAAGATCGCTGCGGGAAAATCGTGTCTGAAGCAATGCGTCATAGATCAGAGGAAGAGACTCAAATTTCTTCGTGGCCTCTCCATGCGGAAGCACAAGATGAAAGACTTCAAAGTTAGCTTCCAGTACTTCCGACAATGCATCTCCGTAGATCGGATAGACGTTATCGTCAGAGACGATCATGATCTTTCTGCCATGAAAGACTTCCTTAATATAAGTTCCGGCATCTGCAAGAATGTGATTCTCGATATAGATTGGATAACTGTTTTTTTCAAGATTAACGGTTAGTTTCATTGTAGCTTTACTCCTGTTCTATTGTCTGTGAATGATGTCAGCAATCTGTTTTACATCTTTCAGCAGTTCACTGTATTTTTCTGGTTTTAAGGACTGTGCTCCATCGCAGAGAGCAGCTTCCGGATTATTATGTACTTCGATCATCAGTCCGTCAGCACCGGCTGCAACAGATGCTTTTGCCATAGAATCTACGAGCCACCATTTTCCACCGGCATGGCTTGGATCGATGATAACCGGGAGGTGTGTCAGCTTCCGCAGTACAGGAACGCTCTGCAGATCCAGTGTATTTCTTGTATATGTTTCAAAAGTACGGATACCACGTTCGCACAGAATGACATTCTCATTACCGGAAGCCATAATATACTCTGCGGACATTATCCATTCTTCATATGTCGCATTCAGACCTCTCTTTAAGAGGATCGGGCGGTCAACCTGACCGAGCTGTTTTAACAGATCAAAGTTCTGCATATTTCTTGCGCCGATCTGGATCAGATCTACTTTCTCGTTGAAGACATCCAGATATTCCGGAGACATCAGTTCTGTAACGATCGGAAGTCCGACTTCTTCTTTTACTGCGCATAAGATGTCAAGACCTTCCGGTCCAAGTCCCTGGAAAGAATACGGGCTTGTTCTAGGTTTGAATGCACCGCCTCGTAACATATTCGCTCCGGCAGCTTTGATATCCTTTGCAATGGATAATACCTGCTCGTAAGTCTCAACGGAGCAAGGCCCTGCGATGTAAGCCATGTTGCCGCTTCCAACTTTCACACCAGATACATCTACAACAGTGTCTTCCGGGTGGAAAGCACGGTTTGCCAGTTTGTAAGGCTCCTGTACATGGATAACTTTGTCAACGTATGGGTTTACTTCGAAAAGCTTTGCATCGATACGGCTTGTATCACCGATACAGCCGATGATTGTCTGACCCGCACCTTTTACAATATGGGTGTCCAGACCTTTTGTTTTGATCAGATTCTCTACGCGGTCAATTTCTTTCTGACCGGAGTGTTGTTTTAATACAATAATCATAAGCGTTCTCCTCCATATTCGCACTGTAAAATTTTAGCTGTTTAAAGTGCGAAACTACACTTATCTTAACGCGGAAGCCTATGTTTGTCAACCTTTTTAGCCCATTTTCGCAGAAAGCGTGGATTTTTCTCTGTTAGTGCTTAGCAGGTGCTGAAATATTTGTAGATTTACTGTATAAAAATGTGTATTTTAAGTATAAACACCTCTGTTTTTAGGAGGAGTAACAAAACGTTAAACAAGAGTTACGAATATTATGGCGCAAGGTATCAGTGAACTGAATTGTCAAATGAAAAATTAGCCGATATAATGAATATGAAGGCGATCATTAGTGACAGAAAAAGAGGTATAAATATGGAAGAAATAAAAAAAAGAATCCTTTATCCAAAGCCGTTGAAGGCGGGTAATCAGATCTGTCTGATCGATCCGGCAAATGCATACACAGAGGAAGCCATCGAAGCGGTCAGCAGTTATTGGAAAGGGAGAGGTTTTCAAGTGATCTGTGCACCGGAGATGGCATTTAAAAGGGGAACACCGAAAGAGCGCGCGGCAAAATTAAATAAAGTATTTGCTGATGAAGAAAATAAAGCAGTTATGTGCATCTGGGGCGGTTATGGCACCATGACACTTCTTGATTATCTGGATTATGAAATGATCCGGGAAAGAAAGCCTGTATTTACCGGATTCAGTGATATTACAGCGCTGCATCTTGCAATCGGGCAGAAGACCGGGCTGGTAACATTTCACGGAGGTGCAGTTTATGGAAGGACGAGGACGATAACAGAAGATGCCAAAGAAGCGGTATATCAGAGTGTGACGACACCGGTCAGAGGAAAAGCGTTTTCTAATTTTAACGGAGAACCTTTTCATATATATAAAGAAGGAATTGGCGAAGGAATTCTGACAGGTGGCAATCTGACACTATTAAGCCGGCTTACCGGAACGCCTTATGAAGTGAATACGCGTGAGAAAATCCTGTTTTTTGAAGAAATAGGCGAGAAGCCATACAGGCTGCATGGCATGCTGACGCAGCTTAAGATGGCAGGAAAATTTGAAGAAGTAAAAGGAATCATTGTCGGAGATCTGAGTGGTTGTGATACGAAAGACCGTCCGGGAACAGCACTGGAAGCGGTGAAAGAGGTACTTGAAGATGTAAAATGCCCGGTCATCTATGGAGTGAGGGCCGGGCATATCGGAGATTCCATGACACTGCCATTGCACGCACAGGTGCGCATAGAGGCAGTGGAGGAATACGGTGTACAGTTCCGGGCAATATAAGAACTGCCCGGATACATGGTTTAATTATCTAATTTGATCCCGGACAATGCCTGTGCAAAGGCATTGTTGACAGGTTCTTCTTTTTGTTTGTTCAGATATTTGCGGACATCTTTTTTGGAAACACCTGCGCCTTCTTTCTGGCGTCTTGCTTTAAATGCTTCCAGTTTTTCTTTGTGTCCGCAGGAGCATACAAATGTCTCCGTATCTCCTTTCTTGATAAGCTCCATTTTCTTATGGCAGTTCGGACAGCGGGCATTGCTTGTGCGTGCGATTGTCTCGCGGTAGCCGCATTCGCGGTCCTGGCAGACGAGAAGTCTTGCGTTTTTGCCGTTCACGGCAAGCATGCGCTTTCCGCAACGTGGGCATTTATGATTGGTAAGATTATCATGCTTAAAGGTGCCGTCCGCTGTTTTGATATCCTGGATCAGAGATCGGGTGTAATCCTGAATATCATGCAGGAAAACCTGCTCTTTCTGTGTGCCTTTCGCGATGTGGGACAATTCCATCTCCCAGGAGGCGGTAAGCTCCGGCTTTTTCAGATCTTCCGGAACCAGTTCAAGCAGTTGCTTTCCTTTGGAAGTGATCAAGATTTCCTGTCCCTTTTTTTCTATCAAAAATGTGTGGAATAATTTCTCTATAATATCAGCTCTTGTCGCAACGGTTCCGAGTCCGCCGGTTTCGCCAAGTGTTTTGCGGGCAGCAGCGTCTTTTGATTCCATATATTTGACGGGATTTTCCATTGCACTAAGTAGTGTGGCTTCGGTAAATCTTGCCGGAGGTTTTGTTTTGCCGGAAGTCAGAGTGGCGCGGTCAATTGTAAGATATTCTCCTTTTTTAAGCTCTGAAAGATTCTGCCCGGATACGGAAAAATTGTGCGTTTCACTATCGAAATCGTCCTCCCAATGTGCATTGCTGTCATTCTCATACACCGCTTTCCAACCGGGAGTAAGGATTTTATTTCCTTTGGAAGAAAATGACTGACCGGCGGCAGTTCCCTTGAGGGAAGTCTGCTCATACTCATAAGCAGGATAAAGGACACTGATAAAACGGCGCACGACGAGGTCATAGATTTTTCGCTCTTCATTTGTCATATGATCCAGCTGGACAAATTCCTCTGTTGGAATGATCGCATGGTGATCGCTGACCTTCCTGTCATCGACAAAAGATTTGCTTGTGTGGATCGGAGCTTTTAAAAGTGTTGGAACAAAGGCTTTATACGGACCGAAGTTGATAGCTTTCAGACGCTCTTTGATCGTCGGAACAACATCCGAGCTAATATAGCGGCTGTCTGTCCGCGGATAAGTCAGTACTTTATGATTTTCATACAGGCGCTGCATAATGTTCAGCGTCTCTTTTGCGGAGAAACCAAAACGGCGGTTGGCATCCCGCTGTAATTCGGTCAGATCATAGAGACCTGGTGAAAATGTTTTTTTCTTTGTTTTGTGCACATCTGTAATCTGTAAAGACTGCCGGTTTGCGGAGTTGGTTTGTGAGGTTACATCGGCTGTGCGGTTTTTTGTCAGTGCTTCACGTAATTGTTCCAGATGTTCTTTGTGAAAAGAACGGGTGCTTTTGGATTTTTCACTCTGCCATGTCCAGGTAATTCCGCCTGCCTGCAGAGTCATACCATAATAATCCTGTGGTTTGAAAGAGCGGATCTCCGTCTCTCTTGCGGCGATCATAGCAAGCGTCGGTGTCTGGACACGTCCGCAGGAGAGCTGCGCATTGTATTTACAGGTTAAGGCACGGGTTGCGTTGATGCCGACAAGCCAGTCCGCTTCGGAGCGGCTTCTTGCTGCATAATAAAGATTGTTATATTTTCTGCCGTCTTTTAAATTCTGGAATCCTTCCCGGATCGCTTTGTCCGTGACAGAAGAAATCCAGAGCCTCTTGATCGGTTTGCGGCAGCCGGACATATCCAGAATCCAACGTGCGACCAGCTCGCCCTCGCGACCGGCATCGGTTGCGATAATGATTTCTGAAATGTCCTTCCGGAATAGTTGTGTTTTTACATGCTGGTATTGTTTAGAAGTCTGTTTTATGACGACAAGATCCCATTTCTTCGGAATCATTGGCAGGACAGACATATTCCATTCTTTGAATTTTTTATCGTAGCTTTCCGGATCAGCCAGTGTGACCAGGTGCCCGAGCGCCCATGTGACAACGTAGGAATTGCCTTCGATTGCACCGGGCAGATTTTTATGACACTTCAGCACGCGTGCAATATCGCGTGCGACCGAAGGCTTTTCTGCTAAAACGAGTGATTTCATAGATGTAAGTCTCCTTAAATAAGAGTTTTTTTATTCAACATAGCGGATTTCGGGCGGGGTGTCAACTGTTCAGATATTTGCAAAAAAAATTGCAAAAAAAGTTAAAAAATACTTGCAATCTGTATGTGAGTGTGTTATATTAATCTTCGGTCACGTTTGATAGTGATTTATATAAGGCTCCATGGTCAAGCGGTTAAGACATCGCCCTTTCACGGCGGTAACACGGGTTCGATTCCCGTTGGAGTCACTCAGAGCTTTCGGGCTTTTTCATATATAGTATCTATAATATGGCGCCATAGCCAAGTGGTAAGGCAAAGGTCTGCAACACCTCTATCACCAGTTCAAATCTGGTTGGCGCCTCTAAAAAAGCTTTAGGTTAATTCCTAAAGCTTTTTTGATGTTAGAAAGAAAGTATCTATTGGCATTTCTGCAGGTGATAAAGTTTCGTGAACATAAAAGAAGTATTTTAAGGGTGGACGCACTCCGGTAGATACGTTATAATTATGCATGGATATGCATAAAAGTAAGGTAATACATAAGAAAAGAAATATAAATATTTACAAAGATATAAAAGGAGAGCGCTATGCCAGTATTTGATTTTAACAATACTCCGGATGACAAGAAAGCAGCGGAGTGCACATACACGATTTTTTACTCCGGTGAAGGAGAAGCAACACCGGAAAAACCAATGATGGTGCTGGATAACCAGATGAAAAAATGGGAACATCATTCCCTTGGAATGTTTACAAATCCGGTAAAACGTACTGCATTTGAATTTCAGCAGGAGACGGGAACTGTCAGTGCGGACATTCTGAAAATTGACGCAAGATTTGTAAGCCTTCTGAAATGGCTCGGCGAAAATCATATCAATGTCCGCCTGTCAGGAGAGAATACAGAAGAAGGTTATGCAGTTTACAAGATCCGTGAGATTGCTTTCGGCGGTGGAACAAAGCTTTCGGCGGAAGATGGATTTTTACAGTTTATGATTGAGCGTCTGCTTGCCAGCGATGCGCCGACTTCACAGGTCAGTGACGAAGAACTGGAAGAGATGGGTGACAGCATGAAGCTCACCAGCTTACAGAGCATCATTGATTTTATGGACTGTGCCGGAAATACACTGCCGGATAATATCCGTCTCTGGGCGAGAAGAAACCTGGCGGTTGCAAGATCCCACGAAGTCTCACCGGAAGAGCGCAGACATGCACAGAGAGCACTTTCTATTATGATGAATGTGCAGTGGAAGAGCGATTATTTTGAAGCAATCGATCCGGAAGAAGCAAGACGGATTCTGGATGAAGAATTATATGGAATGGAAAAAGTAAAACAGCGTATCATTGAGACGATCATTCAAATCAATCGTACACATACACTACCGGCATATGGGTTATTGCTGGTAGGTCCTGCGGGAACCGGTAAATCCCAGATTGCCTACGCAGTAGCAAGAATTCTGAAACTGCCGTGGACAACACTGGATATGAGTTCGATCAACGATCCGGAGCAGCTTACCGGAAGTTCTCGAATCTATTCCAACGCAAAACCGGGAATTATTATGGATGCATTTGCAATGGCAGGAGAATCCAATCTTGTATTTATTATTAATGAGCTGGACAAGGCCGCATCCGGAAAAGGCAACGGCAACCCGGCAGATGTTCTGCTGACATTGTTAGATAACCTTGGATTTACAGACAACTATATGGAATGTATGGTGCCGACTGTGGGTGTTTATCCGATCGCAACAGCTAATGACAAAGAACAGATCAGTGCGCCACTGATGTCACGTTTCGCAGTGATCGACATTCCGGATTACTCATTTGAAGAGAAAAAAGTGATTTTCTCAAAATTCTCACTTCCAAAAGTGCTCAAACGAATGAGCCTGAAAGAAGAAGAGTGTATCGTGACAGACGATGCACTGGATGCGATTATTGAAAAATATGCAGATACGACAGGTATCCGTGATCTGGAGCAGGCAGCAGAGCATATTGCAGCAAATGCACTTTATCAAATCGAAGTGGAGCATAAAGGTGCGGTCACATACACAAGAGAAATGGTAAATGAACTGCTTGGTTAATCTGTCGCAATAAATATTTACATATGGCAATAAAAAGCAGAGCAGTATTACAGGAACGGATAGCAGGAGGATATGACAATGGAATTACTTGATGTAATGAAAAAAAGATTTTCAGTACGCAAATACAAAGAGCAGCAGGTAGAGCCGGAGAAGCTGGCGAAAATCCTGGAAGCAGCACACGTTGCACCAACAGCTACCAATGCGCAGCCGGTGCGGCTGATCGTGGTACAGAGTGAAGAAGGCAGAGCGAAACTGGACAAAGCTGCGCGCCTTTATGGTGCACCGACAGTTATTATCGTATGCGCCGATCACGATAAAGCATGGGTGCGCAAATACGACCAGATGCAGACGACAGATATCGATGCTTCGATTCTGACGGATCACATGATGCTGGAAGCAACCGAACAGGGACTTGGAAGCTTGTGGGTATGCTGGTTTGATCCAAAGATTGTCAGAGAAGAGTTCGAACTTCCGGATAATCTGGAACCGATCAATCTGCTGGCACTTGGTTATGCGGATACAGAAGAAAAAGGACCGGATCGTCATAAAACAGAGCGAATCAGTCTGGATGAACTGGTGACGTATAGATAAGAAAATGGATGTCATTGACACCTGATTTTCTACATTTTTATTTGTTGTGAATGCCTGTAGTTATATACAGGCATTTTTGCTGTTAGGATAAAACCCTGTTTTTCCGGTCTCTTTTGCATTCCGTTATAGAACACAATAAGAACTCTTTATAAGAATTCACTTATTTCTACAGTTTCAAATACATAAAACGATAAAAGTTAAGATATTCTTAATTTTCACAAAAAAGACACAAAATGGAAGATTTTTCTGATAAAATAAAGGATAATGAGTGTAAATAACCCGTTTGAAGAGGAGAGAATAGAACCTGAGGGGAGAAAAAGGAGGAATCATATGAAGAAAAGAACGGTAAAATTGTTATCGCTCATGATGGTGACCACATTTCTGGCGACCAGTACGATAACAACGGAAGCAGCCGGGACGGGTGCGTATCAGAAGATTAAGACCGGAGATAAGATTAGCAAGAAAGAGAGCGCGAATAAAGGCGATTATGTAGAAGGACAGGCGCTGGTTTTGTATAAGGACAACAAGATTTCAACGAAAGCGGCTGCGCAGAGAGCGCTTAATGTAAGCGATATCAGCGTGTCAAAGGTATGGAATTTTGATGCAGCAGAAGAATCAAAGGGAAGGGCAAGTACGCAGAGTGCGGCTTCTGCACAGTCAAGTGCGACTACAACATCACTTACAGTCGGATTGGTTACTTCGAAGACATTAAGCACGAAGAAGTTAATTGAGAAATTATCCGCGGACAGTGATGTGCAGATAGCAGAGCCAAACTACCGTGTACATGCGCTGACAAATGATTCATATTTCAGTAAGCAGTGGGGACTTAAAAATACGGGTCAGAATGGCGGCGTGGAAGGAAATGCCACGAACGTAGAGAAGAAATGGGAAAAGACCAAAGGTTCTGATGATGTTGTCGTTGCTGTTGTAGATACCGGTGTAGATTATACACATGAAGATCTGAAAGACAATATGTGGGAGAATACATACCAGCCGAAGTTAAGAGGCGAATATGGATATGACTTTGCGAATGCTGATACAGATCCGATGGATGATGAAGGACACGGAACACACTGCGCCGGAATTATCGGAGCAAAGGGCGATAATGGTGTCGGTGTCAGTGGTATGAACCACAATGTGAAGATTATGGCACTGAAAGCATTAGATGAAAGAGGCAGTGGTTCCGATAGTGATTTGATTGATGCTTATAATTATATTAACAAAGCTATAAACCTGGGAGTAAATGTTGCGGCAATCAACGATTCTTGGGGCGGAGAAGGAAAGAGCGCCATTTTTAAGAAACTGATGGATCTGGTTGGAGCAAAGGGCGCGGTATCTGTATGTGCAGCAGGAAATGAGTCGGCAGATAATGATGAAACGGCTATTTATCCGGCAAACGATGATTGCGCTTATAAGATCAGTGTAGCTGCTACAAATGAAAAGGGTGAGCTCAGCAATTATTCGAACTATGGAAGTGAAAAGGTTGATATTGCCGCACCTGGAAGTGATATTCTCTCTACTTATGCAATGGATTGTTATAATCCATCTATTTATTCAGCAGAAAAACAGAAGGAAGTAACGCAGAAGTTTGAAAATTTCAATGGAGAGAGTACATGGGCTGACTGGAGTCCTGAAAATATTCAGATCACAAGTACATTGAATGAAAAAGAATCCGGGTACAAGGCAGAGTTAAGTGATGATAATTTGGGAGAAACAAAAGGAAAATCTTTGAAAATTTCTCTGAAAGGTGTCAGTGCAGGTGAGACGGTTTCTGTTCGGATTCCATATACAGTAAGTGAAGGAACAAAAGAATTTCCGGAATTTAGTGCAATGACGAAAGTAAGCGGTCCAAAATCATCCGAGTCTCTTTTCTCAAATGGAAGTTTGTTAATCGTTGGAGAATGTGCTGCTGACCGTGATTTACCGGTAAGTGAAGATGACTTAATTAGTGAAGATTCGGAACTCGCATATAATTTTAACGGCTATCCAGTTAGTGGCGAAATGGAAGATTGGGTACATCTGGAAGTACCACAGGAAGAAAAAAATCCAAAAACAGGAGAACGTTCTATCTTTCTATCGCTTATGGCAGCTAAAAAAGGCGATTATACAATTACACTGGATGATCTGGGACTCAGCAAAGAAAATGTTGCTTCTTCCAATTTTGGCAAATATGAATATGAAAGTGGAACATCTATGGCAACGCCGTTTGTTACAGGAGCAGTCGCATTGGAAGCAGCAGAGAATCCAAAGAGTACAGCGTTGGAACGTATTTCAGCAGTATTATCTCAGGTGAAACGAACAGATGTACTGGAAGGAAAGGTAGCAACCGGAGGCGCGTTGGATTATACACAAAAAGTAGCAAATGCGCCAAGAATCAGTACTGTGAAAGTAAATCAGAGTAACGGACAGATTACGATTAATGGAAGTGGGCTGGATGCAACAGATCTGAGCGTAAATGTAACCGAAAAAGGCAGCACGACTGCAAAAGCAGCAAAGATTGTAAAGAAAACAGAAAAACAGGTAGTTATTGATGGAAAAGCATGGCTGAATCGAGTGGCATCTATTGCGGTTACAGGGAATGGAAGGACGGCAACAAAGAAGAATATTTATCTGGTAGACGGAAAATCTTCTTACAAAAAAGTAAAAGGTCTGGAAGTAGAAAGTTCATCTAATATGGCAACAGATGGTCGAAATATTTACATGGCTGATTCTAGTTCAGACAGCATCAATATATTAGACCAGTCTGATCCGGAAGAAGTGGATGAATACCCACTGACAGTTGTAAAGCCGACAAAATATTTCAAGAAAGAGGCAGGCAGTCAGGGCAGATATGATTTTGCATTTGGAAATGATCTTGTCTATGCGGATGGAATGTTGTACAACATTGGTGCATATTCAGAAGTACAGGGAAGTACAGATGAGGATATAGATGAGGGTGATGACGACGATGATGATGACGATACTACGGAATCGGCATATTCTTCCGAATATAAATTATTTGCATTTAATACTTCAAACGGAAAGGTACAGTGTATTGGAACACTTCCGTCAGCAGTAATGAAAACAGAAGACTGGACGCTTGCGGCTTATAATGGAAGAATCTATCTAATTGGCGGATATGATTACCAACAGAAAGCATGCAGCAAGAAAGTTTACATCTATAATCCGGGTACAAAGAAATGGAGTCAGGGACCATCCCTTCCGGAAGGAAGAGCCGGTGGAAAAGCATTGCAGAGCGGTGGGAAACTGGTTTATACACTTGGGTATGGTGAAAAACAGGACGGTGTGGAATATGAAAAACAGACTTGTCCGGTTAATTTGATATTAAGTGGAAATAAGTGGACAGCATCCAAGAAGACCTTATCGACATATGGAGCTGTTACAAAAGTCGTAAATGGAAGTAAAGCATTTAAAAAGTATGATGTCAGTGTAAATATCTGTGCGGGAGGACTTGTATATGTGGGTAATCCTATGGTTGGATTAGGTGATACATTTACTTATAATGTAGCAAAAGATACTTATAATTCTACGAAATATAATCAGATAACAAATCTGGATGTTTATGATGAGGATTATGATTATGACTATGACGATGATGAAGATGAAGAATGCATAGATTACGACGCTATCACTGTCGGAAGTACACTTTACATCTTTGACGAAGATGGACAGGGTTACAAGGCAACAATCGGCAGTGGGCTTGTAAAAGTAACTGCAAAGGCATCCAAAGCCGGTAAGATTTCCGGAGCGAACAGAGGTATCCTTCCGGGAAATAAAGTAAGACTTACTGCAAAAGCAAATAAAGGTTATGCAGTGAAATCTTTCAAAGTGGCAGGTAAGAAAGTAAGCGGTACGTCTAAAACGATCCGCCTGACTGGAAATACAACTGCTTCTGCAAGCTTTGGCAAAGCAGTTTCCAAACTGACACTGAAAGACAAAGAGCTGACTTTAAAAGCCGGAAAGAAAGCAAAGATTCAGGTGAAAGTCACACCGAAGAGTGCGGTGAATAAGAAGTTATCTTACACATCCAGCAACAAGAGATATGCAACAGTATCTTCTAAAGGTGTAGTGCATGCGCTGAAAGCTGGAAAAGGTAAGACGGTGAAGATTACTGTTAAAGCAACAGATGGTTCTGGAAAGAAAGTTGTTTGCAAAGTGAAGATCCAGTAGGCGCCGGAGTACTCATTGAATTTCAATAATTTAAAATAAAAGAACAACTGCTCTGTGGAGTTTCCGTGGAGCAGTTGTTCTTTTTATATAATGAAGTTTCATTCGCAAAAAAACGCAGGATTAGCATCCTGCAGATGTGCTCGAGGGAGTTAATGTGATACCATCGGATTGCTGCGTGCAGAGCACTCTCGCAATCCTACCCGACATTCGCAAAACGCAGGATTAGCATCCTGCTGTATTGCTCATGACGGGGCAGGTTTCAAGGGATTTCATCTATATATGAGCAAGCTCATACCGATGAAAATCCCTGAAACCTTGGTATTACATGATTCTCCACATGATCTCGCGTGGTTCGAGGTTGATGGTTTCGCGGGATCCGTTTCCGTCGTAGACATCGGTTGTTTGCGGGGAATCGGAGTTGTTCAGGATTGCGTATTTACCGCTTTCCGGATAAGCGTGGACTTCGCAGTTGATATTGTCTGCGTTCCAGATGTAATAATTATCTTCCTTGTGGGAAGCGTAATATAAGGCGCGCAGAAGAAGTCTTGTGTTGTCCGGATCGTTAGCGAGTGCAGAGAAATATACACCGCGTCCGTCTCCGTATGCATTTGCGGCAATGTGGACTTCATCATTGGAATAATCAATGATCTCTGTACTGCCGGTAAGTGCGTACACGTCTGGTGTGCCTTCACCGAGCTGGTAAGCTCCCCAGTGCTCATCTGTAATAAAATGCGCAAGCCTCGGAACAATGTGGTATTTGGCAGTCGAAAGGGTGAAGCCAAGTTCACGGTCTACACCGAGTACATCGGCAAGCTGGAAGAAACGACCACCGTGTAAAACAGCCGATGGTTCTCCGATACCGATAAATCCGCCGCCGTCATAAACCCATTTTCGTATGATCGTAACGAGGTCTGCATCCAGCCATTCTCTTCCACCGGAAAAAGCAGTTCCAGCATCTCCGGCATTGATGATCACATCAACATCATCCGGCACACCGTCCCTGCGGATATCCGCAAAGCTTAAAAAGCATACATCGACAGGCGAACCGCTGAGTGCTTCTAGAATACCGAAATAAGGATTGGTTTTCTTGTAACTTCGTCCCGGAAGGACGGTGTACGCCTGCCAGGAACGAAGTGTACCCCAGGAATTAAGGACGGCAACTTTCAGTCCGCTGTATGGTTTGCGTCCCTTTACATTGTCGTAAATGGTACGGTATTCGTCGGTTATTTTCTCAATGTAGTTTACAAAAGTGGTTGAAGATGTGGCAGTTCCAGGATCACCGTCAAAAGTAAGGCGGTCCAGCGGGCTTCGCATCATGGCACGTCTTGCTGCGATCCAGTTTGCAGAAGCCGTGATACATGCATGATTCTCATCTTCAAATGTCTCTTCGGACAGATATGGAAGAAGCCGTCCCTCTGTGTCATGGATACCCGGAATATCAGAGAGCATCCGGAGCGTTGTTCCGTTATATACATTTCCGGAAATGCAGTCTACGCTGATATCCTGAAAATATGGGCCGTAAGGCTCTGTTCCGATCCAGCTCTCACCGAAGAACATGGAAGCCTGTTTGCCAGCTGCATGTACCATGTCCACCAGTTCTTTTGCACGGCGGGATACGAATCTCTGGATAAAATGAGTGTAATCCCGGTAAGCCTTGGTCGGCACACGGAAAGTAGAGTTGAAGTATCCGTTATCGACCAGATCTTCCGGCTTCAGGGCATATCCGTATTCTTGCTCGAAAGTTTCCAGCGCCTGTGTGGAAACAGTAGTGCCATAGCCGAACCAGTTCGTATACTGTTCGTTTGCTTCTTCGTTGAAAATCAAAATATAATGATAGAAGAAAGAAGTAAAACGCACAATATCGGTATGAGAATGTTCGCTGAGCCATTTCTTCAAACGTTCTTTGGAATAAGCTGCTGAGAGTGGCTGGCGTACATCAATCGGAATGTGATGCGGCTCATTTGTCAGATCATCTGAGAGAAGCTCGTACATCTGCGTCGGATCCCATATGATAAAGACGAAGAAAGATACCGTATATTCGTGAAATGGAATGGCATCTGTGATCGTCAGATTGTCATGTATGCGGTCGTATTCCCATTTGTGGGAAGGAACGGTCTTGCCGGCTGTGCGGTCGATGACTTCCCACCATCTCTTCGGATCGTGGATATAATCGGCAACGAATTGTTCACGGTAAAATCCGTCCAGAAAATCAATTGTTAAAGTTGTATTTTTTGCCAGAAAATGTCTGGACATCAGAAGTACCTGCTGGCATTCATCCATATGCTCCATGGCAAAATCGTTGTCACCTTTTACGGGTGTGTATGTTGTACAGATCTTAACATCCAGAGATTTGGAGTGTTCATCCGGTGTTTTGTTTCCATCAAGACGAAGCACATCAGCGCCCCAACGCTCGATGAATGTTTTCGCATCTTCTGAAAAAATAGATTGGACTGGCAGAGTCACTCTGCCTCTGGTTCTTGACATAATATATCTCCCCTTATATTGCGTAATATGGTAATGTTATAGTTAAAACTCTCGGCTATGATATCTATAGATTGCTCCGTGCTACGCACTCTCACAATCTATCCCCACCATTCGCATATCGCAGGATTAAAATCCCGCTTTTATGCTCATGTCGGGGCGGGTTCCAAAGTCATACATCCACTTATGAGCAAGCTCATGTGGTCGTATGACTTTGGAACCCTGATATCATCAGTATACCACAGATTTCCCGGACGCAATAGTAGGGAAAACAAGTTGTGGGATTGCTTTTTTTTGCGCGTTTCGTTATGATAAGAAATAGTATCAGATTTTTTGATATTGATATGGAGGTACAGATTTATGAACAAACCAGTATTGGTCATTATGGCGGCAGGAATGGGTAGCCGTTATGGTGGATTGAAACAGATTGACCCGGTAGATGAAGAAGGACATATCATTATGGATTTTTCCATGTATGATGCAAAGAGAGCCGGATTTGAAAAGGTAATTTTTATTATTAAGAGAGAAAATGAAGAAAGTTTCCGGGCAGCAGTCGGTGACCGGATGTCAGAATACATGGAAGTTTCATATGCATTTCAAGAGCTTTCTAACATTCCGGAGGGATATGAAGTTCCGGAAGGAAGAGTGAAACCATGGGGAACTGCGCACGCAGTGTTAAGCTGCATCGATCAGATTGATGGACCATTTGCCGTCATCAACGCAGATGACTACTATGGCGTTGAAGCATTCCGCCTGATCTACGATTATCTATCCAGTCATCCGGACGATGAGAAATACCGCTATGCAATGGTCGGATACCATCTTGGAAATACTGTGACTGACAACGGACATGTAGCGCGTGGTGTATGCACGTTAAATGAGAGTGGCGAGCTGGAGGCGATCAACGAGAGAACCCGTATTGAGAAGAGAAATGGTGGCATCGCTTATACAGAAGATGACGGCGCAAACTGGACGGAAGTTCCGGCAGATACACTTGTTTCCATGAATATGTGGGGATTTACAGAGAGTATTCTGCGTGAGATTAAAGCAGGATTTCCGGCATTTTTGGATGAAGGATTAAAAGAAAATCCGATGAAATGTGAATATTTCCTGCCGGCAGTTGTCAGCAGACTGCTCGGAGAGGAGAAGGCAACGGCAGCAGTTCTGGAATCAAAGGATAAATGGTACGGTGTTACTTACAAAGAAGATAAACCGGTTGTTGTTGCGGCGATGAAACGTATGAAAGAGGAAGGGTTGTATCCTAAGAATTTATGGGAAAAATAAAAGGATATTAGCAGGAATGTGCAGATTTCTTGAAGAGTACAGGCGAAAAGTGCTATACTTTGCAGGAAATGAAATGAGCACAGGACGATTAGGAGGCAATAAAATGGCAAAGATATTAATAACAGGTGGCGCAGGATATATTGGAAGTCACACTGCACTGGAACTTCTGAAAGAAGGTTATGAGGTTGTTGTATACGATAATCTCTGCAATTCTTCTAGAGAATCACTGAAGAGAGTGGAAGAGCTGACTGGAAAGAGCATTACATTTTATGAAGGAGATGTAATGGATGCAGAAGCTTTGAAAGCAATGTTTGAAGCAGAGAAGATCGATGCGGTTATCCATTGCGCAGCATTAAAAGCAGTTGGAGAATCTGTGCAGAAGCCATTGGAATACTATCGTAATAATATAACAGGTACACTGACGCTAATGGAAGTTATGCAGCAGGTTGGCGTGAAGAATATCGTATTCAGTTCTTCCGCAACAGTATATGGCAATCCGGAGACAATGCCGATCACAGAGGACTGCCCAAAAGGACAGTGCACGAATCCGTATGGATGGACTAAATCCATGATGGAGCAGATCATGACAGATGTGCAGAAAGCCAATCCGAAGATGAATGTAATCCTGCTTCGTTATTTCAATCCGGTTGGCGCGCATGAGAGCGGAAGAATCGGAGAAGATCCGAAAGGTATCCCGAACAATTTGATGCCATATATTTCACAGGTTGCAGTCGGTAAACTTGAAAAACTGGGTGTATTCGGAGACGATTACGACACACCGGACGGAACCGGTGTCCGCGATTACATCCATGTTGTAGACCTTGCAATCGGACATGTAAAAGCGATCAACTACATTTTTACAAATCCGGGATTGGAAGTGATCAACCTCGGAACCGGCGTCGGATATTCTGTTCTTGATATGGTAAAAGCATTTTCAAAGGCATGTGGCAAAGAGATTCCGTATGAGATCAAGCCTCGCAGAGCCGGAGATATTGCTATGTGCTATGCGGATCCGGAGAAGGCATGGAAAGTGCTTGGCTGGAAAGCGGAGAGAGGTCTGGATGAGATGTGTGCAGATTCCTGGAGATGGCAGTCTGCAAATCCGAAAGGATATGAAGCATAGATTTATAACAAAAAAATAAATATGAGATGAGAATGCGAAGGATGAAAAAGCCTTCGCATTTTTTGATCTTTTTGTTGCTTTTCATTTTCTGGCAGGAGTGGTATAATGTTACCATATGTTGAAAAGTCTGAATTCACAAATTAGGGGATAGTCATGGAAGAAAAGAAGAAAGACAGACAGAAGATTCGATTGAAAGGACAGCTCAAATTCTATATGCAGTGGCCGGCGATCATGGCGGTCGTACTGGTAGCGCTTAACATATGGATTTATGCCATCAATAAGGGCGCAGGTCTTTTAATGGGTGTATTTGTGCTGATCTATATTATACTTTCGGCGGTTATGTATTTGTACACGAACTCGCTGATGGTAAAGGATCTGATCGAATTTGCTGCGCAATATGGCATTATACAGAATACGCTGCTGAAGGAACTGGCAGTTCCGTATGCGATTCTGCTTGAAGACGGGAAGATCATATGGCTGAACAGTCAGTTTGAAGAGCTGATAGGCGACCGTGCAAAAGGTGACACATATATCAGCAAGATCATGCCGGAACTGAACCGTTCTATTTACCCGCGTCAGGAGAATGATGTGGTACATATGGATGTGTTTTTTGAGGAACGGGAGTATCAGGCAGAACTCAGGAGAGTTTCTGCAAGAGGATTCAGCGAGAGGGAACAGGTTCTGGAACTGCCGGAGGAAAAAGAATATTTTATCGCTGTTTATTTACAGGATGTGACGAATCTGAATAAGGCGATCCGTGCAAATGAAGAACAGAGGCTTGTAGCGGGACTTATTTATATTGATAATTATGATGAAGTGATCAACAGTGTAGAAGAAGTCCGACAGTCACTTCTGATGGCGCTTGTGGATCGTAAGATCAATCAGTATATTGCCAAAGTAGATGGAATTGTGAAGAAGATGGAGAATGATAAATACTTTATCGTTGTCCAGAAACAATATTTCAAACAGCTGGAAGACGACCGTTTTTCGATTCTGGAAGATGTGAAGTCTGTGAATATAGGAAATGGAATACCGGCGACATTAAGTATCGGACTGGGACTTAGCAGTGAAGCATATTCGCAGAGTTATAACTATGCCCGTGTAGCTATTGACCTGGCACTTGCAAGAGGCGGCGATCAGGCGGTTATCAAAGACTGCAATGGAATTACATATTACGGTGGTAAGCGGGATCAGACTTCCCGTAATACACGTGTAAAAGCCCGCGTGAAAGCAGAAGCGCTGCGTGAGTTCATTACCGTCAAGGATAAGATCTTTGTTATGGGACATCAGCTTACAGACGTGGATTCTTTTGGTGCGGCGATCGGTATTTACCGTGCGGCAAACGCACTGGAGAAACGAGCATATATCGTTATCAACGAAGTGTCTGCCTCTCTGAAACCACTGTATACTGCTTATGAGAACAATCCGGATTATCCGGAGCGCCTGTTCCTAAATTCGGCAGAAGCGCTGGAACTCGCAGATGAAAGTTCGATGGTAGTTGTTGTGGATACGAACCGCCCGGGTATGACAGAATGTGAAGAACTGCTTCATGTTGCGAAGACGATCGTTGTGCTTGACCACCACAGACAGAGCAGTGATAATATTGACAATGCGCTGCTGTCTTACATTGAACCGTATGCGTCTTCGGCGTGCGAGATGGTTTCGGAAGTTCTGCAGTATATTGTGGATGATATTAAGATTCCGAATCTGGAGGCAAGCAGTCTCTATGCCGGTATTATGATCGACACGAATAATTTTATGAATAAGACAGGTGTGCGTACATTTGAAGCAGCCGCATTTCTGAGAAGAAGCGGTGCGGATATTACACTGGTGCGTAAGATGTTCCGTGACGATATGGAATCTTACCGTGCAAAAGCGCAGATCATCAGCAGTGCGGAAGTATACCATAACAAATATGCGATCGCCAGAGGAGAGAATCTGACGATTGAGAGCCCGACGATTATCGGTGCACAGGCGGCAAATGAATTATTGGATATTAACGAAGTGAAAGCTTCTTTTGTACTGACTACTTACAACGGAAGAATCTATGTAAGCGCCAGATCAATTGATGAAGTTAATGTACAGATCATTATGGAGCGTCTCGGCGGTGGCGGTCATATGAACGCATCCGGGGCACAGTTTGACCACACAGACATGGATGAGGCTGTTGCAGATTTGAAACAGGTCATCGATGACGTGATAGAAGGAGGAGAAATCGAATAATGAAAGTAATTTTAAAAGAAGATGTAAAATCCCTTGGGAAAAAAGGTGAGATTGTAAATGTAAGTGACGGATATGCAAGAAACTTTATCCTGAAGACAGGAAAAGGTATCGAAGCAAATACAAAGAACCTGAACGATCTGAAACTCAAGAAAGCAAATGATGACAAAGTAGCACAGGAGCATTACGAGGCTGCTGTAGAACTTGGCAAGAAGATCGAAGCAGGTAAGATCGAGGTTTCCATTAAGACAGGAGAAGGCGGAAAAGCCTTTGGTTCTGTATCTTCCAAAGAGATCGCAACAGAAGTAAAAGCACAGATGGAACTGGAAGTAGATAAGAAGAAAGTGCAGTTGAAAGATGCGATCAAAGCACTTGGAACATACGAAGTGCCGATCAAATTACATCCGAAAGTAACAGCCAAATTAAAGGTTGTCGTGAAAGAGGAAGCGTAGGAGGAAAACGATGGAAGAGACACTCATCAAACGGGTGATGCCTCACAGCGTGGAAGCAGAGCAGTCAGTAGTTGGTGCGATGCTGATGGACAAGGATGCCATTCTTGCAGCTTCGGAGATTATTTGCGGTGACGATTTTTACCAGAATGCGTACGGTGTAATCTTTGATTCTATGGTAGAGCTTTTTAATGAAGGCAAGCCGGTGGATCTGATCACTTTGCAGGAACGTCTGAAAGAGAAGGAAGTGCCGCCGGAGATCTCCAGTCTGGAATTTGTGCGTGATCTGGTTGCGGCAGTGCCGACATCGGCAAATGTGCGTTACTATGCGCAGATCGTATCGGATAAAGCAGTCATGCGTAAGCTGATCAAGATGAATGACGAGTTGTCGAATATCTGCTATGCGGGAAATGAACCACTGGAATCTGTGTTGGAGAAGACAGAAAAATCTGTATTTCAGCTACTTCAGAACCGGAATGCCGGAGAGTATGTGCCAATCAGACAGGTTGTTATGAATGCACTGGAGAAAGTTGAAAAAGCATCGAAGAGCAAGGGAACTGTTACGGGAATTCCGACCGGATTTATTGATCTGGATTATAAACTGTCCGGATTGCAGCCATCGGATCTCGTTCTGGTTGCGGCAAGACCTTCCATGGGTAAGACGGCGTTTGTTTTGAATATTGCACAGTACGTTGCATTTAAGAAAGATAAATGCACCGCTATTTTCAGCCTTGAGATGTCGAAGGAACAGCTGGTAAACCGACTGTTCTCGTTGGAATCACAGGTAGATGCGCAGGCACTCAGAACCGGTAATATGAAGGATTCTGACTGGGAGAAACTGATTGAAGCAGCAGGAATTATCGGGCAGTCGAATTTGATCATTGATGATACACCGAGTATTTCGATTTCAGAACTGCGGTCCAAATGCAGAAAATACAAGATGGAACACGGACTGGATTTGATCATCATTGACTACTTGCAGTTGATGAGCGGAAGTGTCGGAGGACGTTCCGAATCGAGACAGCAGGAGATTTCGGATATTTCCAGATCTTTAAAAGCGCTCGCCAGAGAGCTGAATGTGCCGGTGATCGCACTGTCACAGCTTAGCCGTGCAGTAGAACAGCGACCGGATAAGCGTCCAATGCTTTCGGATCTGCGTGAATCCGGAGCAATCGAACAGGATGCGGACGTTGTTATGTTTATTTATCGTGATGAATATTACAACAAAGATTCTGAATATAAGAAGCAGGCAGAGATTATTATTGCAAAACAAAGAAACGGCCCGGTAGGGACCGTTCATCTGGCTTGGCTCGGCGAATACACGAAGTTCGCAAATCTAAGCAGGCAGGAAAATACGCCTTAGTTTACTGACTGGACCGTGGTCTGCGGCGGCTCTCCGGAAGGATTGCTGTTGCCGGATTAGCTGGTCCAGTTTTTTAAACTCCTGTTCTTCCTGACGCTCCTTTGCATCCAGTAGGAATGACATTTCCTTACTGAACATGGAGAGTAGTACTTCGTTGTTATTTTCCAGCATCCGCTTCATATGTAACTGTTCTTTTGTGCGGCGGATATCCGGGATCAATGCTTTGAGTTCGGAAAAAGGTACTCCCTGTTCGTATAATTCTTTTACACAGTTATACAGTCTGGCATCGTCCTTTGTTTCACGTCTGAGTTGTTCCAGTGCCTTGCTCATTGTAAAACCCCCTTATTATAATAATAGAACTTCTGACGGGACAAGTATAGCATGTGCAATGTGCGAAATACGTCAAACGGTGAAAGGTGAATAAATAAAAACGAAGTTTCTTAATTACATGAAAAGAGCACTGCTCCCGGAAAATCCGGAAACAATGCTCTTTGTTACGTTCATATGAATAACGATTAGCCCTGAGAGATAGCTCCTGTAGGACACTGAGCTGCACAAGCTCCACAGTCAACACAAGAATCAGCATTGATCTCGTAATGATCTGCTCCCTGAGAAATAGCTCCTACTGGACATTCTGCTTCGCATGCTCCACAGCTAACACATTCATCACCAATTACGTGTGCCATAGGTATGTACCTCCTTTTTATGATTGACAATTTACGTCTCTCACTATAATAATACAAATGAAAAAAATATACAAGAGGACAAAAGAAAAATCAATTCAAAAGAAAATTTAAGAATTTTTTCAACAAATTTTCAAAATTATGGTGTATAGTGTTTGTTGTTAAGATTACATCTGCATTTAATAATATGAAAAAAATGTGACAGATCAGAAGAGGGAGAGAAGAAATCATGAAAAATTTCAAAAAGATCGTTGCGTTATTGATAAGCATAACACTTCTGGCAGCAGGATGCGGTTTGCAGAAGAGTTCTTCTGAAGAGGAGAAAGAAACGACGAAGAAAGCAGAGAATAAAAAAATTACTAAAGAAGAATCTGCGCAGGCGAAGCTGGATGTGGTTAATCCGGCTGCTTACAATAATGCAAAAGGATTAAAACTGGAAAAAGGAACTTATATTTCTATTATAGGTAAGGCGAGTACCGGTGAGTACTGGAGCGAAGTAAAGAAAGGTGTAGAGAAAGCCACTGATGATATCAATGAGAATCTGGGCTATACAGGCAAAGATAAAGTGAAAATAACTTTCAATGCACCGGCGGATGCGGACGATGTAGACCAGCAGGTGAATCTTCTGGACGAAGAACTGGCGAGAGAGCCGGCGGCACTTGCAATTTCCATAGCCGATGAGCAGTCCTGTAAAGTACAGTTTGATATGGCGGCAGACAATGAGATCCCGATCGTGGCATATGACTGCGGAAGTGATTATCAGGGACTGATGGCAACGGTATCGACAGATAACACCAAGTCGGCAAAAGAAGCAGCAGATAAACTGGCAGAGGCGATGAGCAGCAAAGGAAAGGTTCTTATCCTTGCACATGATTCAAAATCCATGGCGGCAAAAGAGAGAGTTGCAGGATTCAAGGCAGAATTAAAAAAGAAATATCCAAAGATGTCAGTTGCAAGCGTTTATTATATGGATAACATTGAAAAATTACAGAAAAATGTTGCTGCTGAGATCAACACTGGTACTTATGCAAGAAGTACGGACGGAGACGCAAGACTGCGTACCGGTGATGAGAAAATCAATCCGACTGATATCACAGAAGATGATATCATTGATTATTATTTGCAGAAACATCCAGATGTGTGCGGATGCTTTGCAACGAACGCGACTGCTGTAAAGACCATTGTTTCCGGCATGGACAGAACAAAAAAAGACAATGTTATGGTAGTTGGCTATGATGCAGACAAAGAAGAAATCGATATGCTCAAAAAAGGAAAAGTTGATGGCCTGGTTGTACAGAATCCATACGCAATGGGATATGCATCTGTGATTGCAGCGGCGAGATCAGCCCTTTCCATGGGAAATGAATCTGTCGTGGATACCGGATATACATGGATTACGAAGAGTAATCTGAATGATAATGAAGTTAAGAAAATGCTATATAATGAATAAAGAAAATGAACTGTGAGAGTACACAATGAAAAGTGATCGGCAAACATCATAAAATAAGAAACGCAAGGGAGGAACAGAAAATGAACAGAGAACAGGCATATGAGATTTTACACAAATATATGAAAGGAGAGCGTTACCTTCAACATTCTTATGCAGTGGAAGCGATTATGAGAGGGCTTGCGAAGAAACTGGCTCCGGATGATGTGGAATACTGGGGAATCGCAGGACTTCTGCATGACCTGGATGAGGAACAGTGCGACT
Source organism: Dorea sp. OM07-5 (assembly GCF_003481355.1). Classification (NCBI taxonomy): domain Bacteria; kingdom Bacillati; phylum Bacillota; class Clostridia; order Lachnospirales; family Lachnospiraceae; genus Dorea; species Dorea sp. OM07-5. The sequence continues at coordinate 160,249 of NZ_QUKZ01000003.1, forward strand.
GGCAGAATGACCTGAGCGTACACGGACCGACTTCTGTGGAAATCCTGAAAAAAGAAGGTGTGGAAGATCAGGTGCTGTTTGATGCGATCTGTGCACACAATCCGAAAAGCGGAGTGAAGGCAAAGACAAATATCCAGTATGCACTTCTGGCAGCAGATCCGATGAGCGGATTTGTAAAGGCTGTAGCACAGATTTATCCGGATAAAAAAGTCGCAAGTGTAAAACATAAATCCGTGATGAAACGATTTAACGAATTGCGTTTTGCAGCAGGCGCTAACAGAGATTATATGGAAGCAATCGAATTTACAGGTCTGAGCCTGGACAATCTGATCGATGTGGCGCTGGAAGAAATGTGTGCGATTGCAGATGAACTGGGACTTTAAAACGTGACGCTTTACAGTGAAAAAGCAAGAGAAAGGTTCCGCTAAAAAAACAGGAAAAACTAGTGAAAACCCTTGACAACAGCGAGGATTCGTACTAAGATAAACAGGCGTGCATGAAAATGCATTGTGTTTTTGTGCGCCAAAGATTCATGAAAATGAAGCAGCTTATTAAAATCATAGGAGGTGAAAGAGAATGCCAACATTTAACCAGTTAGTAAAGAAGGGACGTCAGACATCTGTAAAGAAGTCTACAGCTCCAGCGCTTCAGAAAGGGTATAACTCTTTAAGAAAGAGAAGTACAGACGCATCTTCCCCACAGAAGAGAGGTGTATGTACAGCTGTTAAGACAGCAACACCGAAGAAGCCTAACTCAGCACTTAGAAAAATCGCCAGAGTTCGTCTTTCAAACGGTATTGAAGTAACAAGCTACATCCCAGGTGAAGGACACAACCTTCAGGAGCATAGCGTTGTTCTGATTCGTGGAGGAAGAGTAAAAGACCTTCCAGGTACACGTTATCACATCGTCAGAGGTACACTTGATACAGCAGGTGTAGCCAAGAGAAGACAGGCACGTTCTAAATACGGTGCTAAGAGACCAAAAGACGCTAAGAAATAAATCAAATAATTAGCGAATCTAGAATCTAGAAACTGTAGTCACAAACAGAACTATGATTAAGTAAGCTGCAAGGTATATAGATATGTATGCCCAGCGCTACACATGATCATTAGAAAGACACATGTGAGTACCGATGAATTAAATTATATGTTTAAGGAGGGAAGGACCGTGCCACGTAAAGGACATACTCAGAAAAGAGACGTATTAGCGGATCCGTTATACAACAATAAAGTGGTTACAAAGCTGATCAACAACATCATGCTTGATGGTAAGAAAGGCGTAGCTCAGAAGATTGTATATGGAGCATTTGAAAGAATTGCGGAAAAAGCCGATAAGCCAGCTATCGAAGTATTCGAAGAGGCTATGAACAACATCATGCCAGTACTTGAGGTAAAGGCAAGACGTATCGGTGGAGCAACATACCAGGTACCGATCGAGGTTAGAGCTGACAGAAGACAGGCTTTAGCACTTCGTTGGATCACATTGTATTCTCGTAAAAGAGGAGAAAAGACAATGGAAGAGAGACTGGCAAACGAACTTCTGGATGCAGCAAACAATACAGGCGCATCTGTAAAGAAGAAAGAAGATATGCACAAGATGGCAGAAGCAAACAAAGCATTTGCTCATTATCGTTTCTAATTATTTAGGAGGCTACAATGGCTGGAAGAGAATACCCATTAGAGAGAACCAGAAATATCGGTATCATGGCTCATATTGATGCAGGAAAGACTACACTTACAGAGCGTATTCTTTACTATACCGGTGTAAACTATAAAATTGGTGATACTCATGAAGGAACTGCTACCATGGACTGGATGGAACAGGAGCAGGAAAGAGGTATCACAATCACTTCAGCAGCTACAACTTGTCACTGGACATTGGAAGAGAATTGCAAACCGAAACCGGGCGCTTTAGAGCACCGTATCAATATCATTGATACACCGGGACACGTTGACTTTACAGTTGAGGTTGAGCGTTCACTTCGTGTACTTGACGGAGCTGTAGGTGTGTTCTGCGCAAAGGGTGGTGTTGAGCCACAGTCAGAGAACGTTTGGCGTCAGGCTGACACATATAACGTACCACGTATGGCATTCATCAATAAGATGGATATCCTTGGTGCAGATTTTTACAATGCCGTAGAGCAGATTAAGACAAGACTTGGCAAGAATGCTATCTGTCTGCAGCTGCCAATCGGTAAAGAAGATGATTTCAAGGGAATCATTGACCTGATGGAAATGAAAGCTTACATCTACAATGATGAAAAAGGTGATGACATTTCTATCGTAGATATTCCGGAAGATATGAAAGATGATGCAGAACTTTATCGTACAGAATTAGTAGAGAAGATCTGTGATCTGGATGATGATCTTATGATGGAGTATCTGGAAGGAAACGAACCTTCTATCGAAGATATGAAGAAAGTTTTAAGAAAAGCTACATGTGAGTGTACAGCTGTTCCGGTATGCTGCGGATCTGCTTACAGAAACAAAGGTGTACAGAAACTGTTGGATGCTATTCTTGAATACATGCCGGCTCCGACAGACATTCCTCCAATCGAGGGTGTTGACGAAGACGGAAATGATGTTGTAAGACATTCTTCAGACGAAGAACCGTTCTCAGCACTTGCATTTAAGATTATGACAGACCCATTCGTTGGTAAACTGGCATACTTCAGAGTTTACTCTGGTACAATGAACGCAGGTTCCTATGTACTGAATGCAACAAAGAACAAAAAAGAGCGTGTGGGACGTATCCTGCAGATGCATGCTAATAAGAGAGAAGAACTTTCAAAAGTATATTCTGGAGATATTGCTGCAGCAATCGGATTTAAGTTCACTTCAACAGGTGATACAATCTGTGACGAGCAGCATCCGGTAATTCTGGAGTCCATGGAATTCCCAGAGCCGGTTATCGAGCTCGCTATCGAGCCTAAGACAAAAGCTTCTCAGGGTAAACTTGGTGAGTCTTTAGCAAAACTTGCTGAAGAAGACCCGACATTCCGTGCTCATACAGATCAGGAAACTGGTCAGACAATCATCGCCGGAATGGGTGAGCTTCACCTGGAAATCATCGTAGACAGACTTCTGCGTGAGTTTAAGGTAGAGGCTAATGTGGGTGCTCCACAGGTTGCTTACAAAGAAGCATTTACAAAAGCAGTTGACGTTGACAGCAAATATGCTAAACAGTCAGGTGGACGTGGACAGTACGGACACTGTAAAGTTAAATTTGAGCCAATGGATGTTAACGGTGAGGAGACATTCAAATTCGAATCTTCTGTAGTCGGAGGAGCTATTCCGAAAGAATACATTCCGAAGATCGGTGAAGGTATCGAAGAGGCTATGCAGTCTGGTATCCTTGGAGGATTCCCGGTTGTTGGTCTTAAGGCTAACGTATATGATGGTTCTTACCATGAAGTCGATTCAAGTGAAATGGCATTCCACATTGCCGGATCATTAGCATTCAAGGATGCTATGAAGAAGGCATCTCCGGTACTTCTTGAGCCTATTATGAAGGTTGAAGTTACTATGCCGGAAGAGTACATGGGTGACGTTATTGGTGACATTAACTCACGTCGTGGACGTATCGAAGGAATGGATGATCTTGGCGGCGGTAAGATCGTTCGTGGATATGTTCCGTTGTCCGAGATGTTCGGATATTCTACAGATCTTCGTTCCAGAACACAGGGACGTGGTAACTACTCAATGTTCTTCGAGAAATATGAACCAGTTCCGAAGTCTGTACAGGAAAAAGTATTATCCAGCAAAAACGACTAATAATCGTTAAAAAGCTTGAAAAAAGCTTGAAAAGTGCTTGAAAAACCTACTGATATGAAATATAATCAGAGATAGCCGAGCAAACGTAAATTATAAATTTGCCTTTTATGGCACTATAATAAGGAGGATTATTCAAAATGGCTAAAGCTAAATTTGAAAGAACAAAACCGCATTGTAATATCGGTACTATCGGTCACGTTGACCACGGTAAAACAACTCTTACAGCTGCTATCACAAAAACTCTTTCTCAGAGAGTAGCAGGAAACGCTGCTGTAGATTTTGAAAACATTGATAAGGCTCCAGAAGAGAGAGAGCGTGGAATCACTATTTCTACAGCTCACGTTGAGTATGAGACAGAGAAACGTCACTATGCACACGTTGACTGCCCAGGACATGCTGACTACGTTAAGAACATGATCACTGGTGCTGCTCAGATGGATGGAGCTATCCTTGTTGTAGCTGCTACTGATGGTGTTATGGCTCAGACAAGAGAGCATATCCTGCTTTCTCGTCAGGTAGGTGTACCGTACATCGTAGTATTCATGAACAAATGTGATATGGTAGATGACGAAGAACTTCTTGAATTAGTAGAGATGGAAATTCGTGAACTGTTAGACGAGTATGAATTCCCAGGAGATGACACACCGATCATCCAGGGATCAGCTCTTAAAGCTCTTGAAGATCCTTCAGGAGAGTGGGGAGACAAGATCATGGAACTTATGGATGCTGTTGACAGCTACATTCCAGACCCACAGCGTGCAACAGACCAGCCATTCCTGATGCCTGTAGAGGATGTATTCTCTATCACAGGACGTGGAACAGTTGCTACTGGTAGAGTAGAGCGTGGTGTTCTTCATGTATCTGACGAGGTTGAAATCGTTGGTATTCACGAAGAAACAAAGAAAACTGTTGTAACAGGTGTTGAGATGTTCCGTAAGCTTCTTGATGAGGCTCAGGCTGGAGATAACATCGGAGCTCTGCTTCGTGGTATCCAGAGAACTGAAATCGAAAGAGGACAGGTTCTTGTTAAACCAGGTTCAGTAACATGCCACCACAAATTCACAGCTCAGGTTTATGTACTGACAAAAGATGAAGGTGGACGTCATACTCCATTCTTCAACAACTATCGTCCACAGTTCTACTTCAGAACAACAGACGTAACAGGTGTTTGCGATCTGCCAGAAGGTGTAGAAATGTGCATGCCTGGAGATAACGTAGAAATGACAATCGAACTGATCCATCCAGTAGCTATGGAGCAGGGACTTCGTTTCGCTATCCGTGAAGGTGGACGTACTGTAGGATCAGGACGTGTTGCTACAATCATCGAGTAATACAATCTGAAAATAGATTTGTTATCGCAAGATAACTTGTGTCCAAACGTAAGATACCCCAGAAACCTTGTGTTTCTGGGGTTTTTCTGTACTCTAAGAAAAGAATTGTTTGTAAAATTATCAGATTAGAAACAGTGAAACGTTTATCAGAAAGATGAAATACGGATAAATTTAAAATTGAAAAATCAGTCTAGCGGTGCCAAAACGGTGCCAAAAAGAAACTCCTGCGAATATTTGCTATTCACAGGAGTAATTTTTTTACCAGCCTTTGATCTGTTTGATCTGTTCAGCACGTTCCGGATCACGATGATATTGCAGTTTCAGACGGATCGTTTCCACAACTTCCTGTCTGGCTTCATCATCAAGCTGATAGAACGATGTGAGCAGATTATCTACATCAGGCATACTGTTCTTACCGAAAAGATACATCAACGGGTACATAGAATTTTTTAAATAAGTCTTTACACGGCTTGCGTCTAATGCTCCGTTCAAACCGTCTGGAAGTGTAGGATAAATCTCTTCTTCCTTAATTGTGCCAGAAAATGGACTGGCAGAACATATCTCATTCACATCAATTTGTAATTCATTTGCAAGTCTTAAAGCAAAATCAAATCGAATATTGGAATCTTTTTGAATAATTGAATATAAGGTTGTGGCACTGATTCCGGTTGCCTTTGCAATTTTACGGACATTTGTGCCGTTTTCATCAAGATATTTCTTTAAATTTTTACCGTCACCCATAGAATCCTCCTTTTTCATATATTGCAAAATTACGAAAAACATAAATCTATAGAATATCATAGCACAGACCTGGAATAAAATAAAGAGAAAATAATATACGAAGTTCGTAAAAATATGTTTACGAAATATTGACAATGAAATAAATACATGATATTATCAATTTACGAAAATCGTACAGACATAGAAATACAGTAAACGTATTCTGTATCTGGAGAGGAAAGGAGGATGCAGTATGGCAAGCTACAATTATATGATGAGTGCTGATGAAGTGGCACAGGAATTAAACTGCTCAAAATCTTATGCTTATAAACTGGTGAAAGCTATGAATAAGGAACTGGCTGCACAGGGATATATTACGATGGCTGGAAGAATACCAAAGGCGTTTTGGGCAAAAAAGATGTATGGCTATGAAATAGCAGGAAATTAGGGAGGATTAATATGGCTTACAGAGAAAAAGACACAAAAAAATGGACAGCCCAGTGGTTTGAGACAAATGTTATGGGTGAGAAGAAAAAACGCAGAAAGCGTGGATTTGAAACAAAGCGAGAAGCATTGGAGTTTGAACGAAGTAAAAAGTTGAGCACTGAGCGAAGTATGGATATGAAACTGAGCGATTTTATTGAGATTTATTTTTCAGACAAACAGAATGACCTAAAAGATCGAACAATCAAAAATAAAAGATATATGATGCAACAGCATATCGTTCCATACTTTGGAAATCAGATGATGAGTGAGATCAAGGCTTCACAGATTATTCAGTGGCAGAATGAAATTCAGAAAAAAGGATATTCAGATTCTTATCTGAGAATGATTCAGAATCAGTTGACCAGTCTGTTTACACATGCAGCTAAAATATATGATTTGCCAGTTAATCCATGCAAGAAAGTGAAACGAATGGGAAATTCGGATTCGAGAAGTTTGAACTTCTGGACACTGGACGAGTACAAACAGTTTATACAGACAATGGAGCCGGGAACAAGATATTATCTTATATTTGAGATGCTGTTCTGGACTGGGTGCAGGATTGGGGAGCTGCTTGCGATTACAAAAGCTGATATCAATTTTGAAAAGAATCAGCTTAGTATCAATAAGACTTATTACCGAACAGGAATGCAGGATATTATCACAGAACCAAAAACAAAACAGTCATTTCGAACAATCGAAATTCCAGAATTTTTGAAAGAGGAAATTAAGGAATTTGTAGATGGTCACTACGGAATGCCGGATACAGAAAGATTGTTTCCAGTTGTTCAGGAAGCGGTACAGCATAAGATGAAACGGCAGATTGAACTGGCAGGAGTAAAGAAAATCCGAGTGCATGATCTCAGACACAGTCATGTGGCTTATCTCATTGAGAAAGGTGTAGAACCGTTACTGATCCGGGACAGATTGGGTCATAAAGATATTCGTATCACATTGAATACTTATGGACATCTTTATCCAAATCAGCAGAGGAAGATTGCAAATCTGCTGGATAATGAAAATGCAGTTACCGGATTGGGAGAAGAAAGAGATGAATGTTGAAAAGGCAAAAGAAAAAGCCCAGATAAATAATCTGAGCAAGTTCTCTGATAATCAGATTAACTGATATACCATCTTGGCAGATTCAGTATATCACGAATCGAGAAATACGACAATTCCCGAATATCTGTTCATCAGAGACTTGCCCGGAAGGGCAGGAGGAGATGATGGAATGAATATGAATGAAAAAAACAAAATTAAGAATTGCAGAATAGAACCAAAACTGAAACTGATCAATATGGATTCAGTAGAGGTGGAACAGGTAGAATGGCTGCTTTATCCGTTTATTCCTTATGGAAAAGTGACCATTATACAGGGAGATCCAGGAGAAGGAAAGACAACAATGGTACTTCAGATTATTGCAAAACTGACCAGAGGAGAGCCGATTCTTCCTGTTACTGATACAACAAAAGAAAAACGAAGTGATGAAGTCGGTAGTGAGAATGAAGATCTAGATGCCAAAGATAATATTCAGGAACAGTCTTCTATGTCACCTGTAAATGTGATTTATCAGACAGCGGAAGATGGTCTAGGAGATACTATCAAACCCAGATTACTTGCTGCAGGTGCAGATTGTTCGAGGGTGCTGGTGATTGATGACAGTGACCAGCCACTGACAATGGCAGATGCCAGATTAGAAGAAGCAATCGTGCAGACAAAAGCCAAAATGGTTGTTCTTGATCCGATTCAGGGATTCCTGGGAGCAGAGGTAGACATGCACAGGGCAAATGAGATCAGGCCATTGATGAAGCGTGTCGCAGTGCTGGCAGAAAAATATCATTGTGCAGTCATTTTAATCGGTCATATGAACAAAAACAGTAACGGCAAATCTTCTTATCGAGGACTTGGCTCCATTGATTTTCAGGCTGCTGCAAGAAGTGTCCTGATTGTCGGGCGAGTGAAAGATGAACCAGAAGTAAGAGTGGTATGTCATACGAAGAGTTCTCTTGCACCGGAAGGAACGTCCATTGCATTCAGACTGGATAAGAATAATGGCTTTGAATGGATTGGAGAATATGATATCAGTGCCGATGAACTTCTTAATGGAGACGGCAGAGGGCAGAAAAGTCGGAAAGCAAAAGAATTTCTCCTTGAAATACTGGCAAATGGAGGAATGACTCAAAAGAAAATTGCAGAAGAAGCCGAAACCAGAGGAATAAAAAGTAAAACGTTATGGAATGCCAAACGGGAACTTGAAATTGATTCTGTAAAACGTGGAAAGCAATGGTATTGGATGCTGCCAGAATAAAAATGGAAGATGGCAAGATTACCATTTCTTAAGAAGAGGGAATCTTGCCACCTTGAAAGGAGAACAGATGCAAAATAAAAATGTACAGATTCCATACGAGTTATTTTTTCAACTCCTGCAATATTTTTTGATGGATAACTACGATGGCGAAGAAATAATCCGGTTGGGATTGGAGAAAAAACTGGATGCAATGGTGAATCGTGAAGTGTATAGCAAATCCAAAACAGCACCAACGGAAGAAGAAAGGGAAAAGTTCCGGCAGGAATATCTGGACAGACGGGGAATACCGGAGAACTTTCGATGGTAAAGGTTCTTTCTGACTACTTTATTACAGGAGCGTGTCACGCACCTGTAGATAGCAGACAAGTAGAAAGCTGGTAAGATGTAGCCGGGAGTTTGTTGGTGGAGAAGAGAATTTTCAAAAGGGAGCCCTGATTCAGGGCGTCCCTGCGGAAACGCTAAATGAAAGGAGAATGGCATAATGCGAGAAGGAAGATTAGGATATAACAGTTATAACAAAAGATATGGATTATTATCATCAGATCTATGGATTGATACAGGATTTCACTGTGGAGAATGCCTGGAAGTGTTGCTTGATGATGAATGGGTTCAGACTAGAATGGAAATGAATCCTGCAAGAGAATGGTATCTTGTAGGAACACCGTATTGTGGTGATCTGGAATATATCCGGGCAAGGATACCGGGATAATTCAGCCATACAAGTAACGCAGGAGTGAACCGACCAACGGGAGGAATAGCCCCCGGCAGGGCGCAAGGGTACTTTTGATGGACGGTACGGCTGTCGAAAGTGCTTTTGCGTTACTTTTGACAAAAGTAACAAAACCGCCGTAT
>NZ_QUKZ01000003.1:169725-285178 GCF_003481355.1 Dorea sp. OM07-5
TACTTTTGACAAAAGTAACAAAACCGCCGTATCCGGCGAAAGTTTCTTAATATCGCTATTACTGGCGTGAATAAAAATTATGTGCCATATCTAGCACTTGATTAGAAAAGAGGTGAGAAACATTATGATAAAACGAACAATTAGCGGTATGATTGGGAAAGGTTCTCTGGCTCATAACAGGAGAGAGTTTTTCGCAGAGAATGTAGACCCAGACAGAGTACAATTAAATATTTGTTACCAGAATGAAAATCTGAAAGAAGTTTACAAAGAGTTATTTGATGATGCTGTGGAGAGATACAATACCGGGAAAAGAAAAGACCGGAAGATTACAAATTACTATGAAAAAATCCGGCAGGGAAAACAGGAAAAGTTGTTCCATGAAGTGATTTTCCAGATTGGAAACCGAGAAGATATGGCTGTTGGAACAGAAGCAGGAAATCTGGCTGTAAACGTACTGGATGAGTATGTAAAAGATTTCCAGAAACGGAATCTGACACTTCGGGTATTTAGTTGCTATTTGCATCAGGATGAGGCTACTCCACATCTTCATATTGACTTTATTCCTTATGTGACGGGCTGGAAAGGAAAAGGAATGGATACCAGAGTTTCGCTGAAACAGGCATTAAAAGGTCTTGGATTTCAAGGTGGAAATAAGCATGATACGGAGCTGAATCAGTGGATAAATCATGAAAAAGAAGTACTGGCAGAGATTGCAAGGCAGTATGGAATTGAATGGGAACAGAAAGGTACTCATGAGGAACATCTGGATGTCTATAACTTCAAGAAAAAAGAACGGAAAAAGGAAGTACAGGAATTGGAGCAGGAAAAAGAGCATCTAACTGCTGAAAAAGAAGAATTAACAGCACAAATTGCAGAATCCAGAGCAGATATCCAGAATTTAAAAGACGATAAGGAACAGGCAATCAAGGCGAAGCAAGAAGCAGAACAAAAGGCAGGGAGCGCAGAAAAAGAACTAAAAAGCCTGGAAGATCGCAGAGAACAGCTACAACCGATTATGGATAGTGTGAGCAAAGAAATCAAAGAATATGGAACAGTTAAAATGTTACTGCCGGAGGCGGGCACGCTAGAACGGGCAGTAACCTATCGAGACAAAAAAATTAAACCACTGTTTCTTCAAATAAAGAATAAGGTTGCTGTAATGGCGGCTCAGGTTAAAGAACTCACGAAAGAGGTGGAAGGGTGGAAGAAAAAATATCAAAAGGTGAAACAGAAATATAATGCTATTCAGAGAGAACTGGATGATATACGTAAAGACAATCAGAAATTGTCAGAAGAAAAAGATATATTACAAGGTGTTTCTGATAGGTATGATCGTGTTGTGCGTGTTCTTGGAATAGAAACTGTAGATACAGCAGTACAGCAGGATATTCAAAACGAGAAAGTCCTGGAAGAAAAGCGACGGATGGAGCAAATGCCGAAGGGAAATATTCATGAAAGATTGGCATGGGGAATGAAAAAAAGCGAGATGGAGAATCAGCAGCGTAAGAAAACTAAATCAAAAAACAGAGAAATGGAGAGATAAGATTATGGAAACACACATTTATGATGAAAAGAACGGATTAAGCTATACTTTGCATGGAGATTATTATTTGCCGAATTTGGTATTGAATGAAGAAAAACCGATATATGGGAAATATGGAATGCTGCGAAAACAGTTTCTGAAGGAACACAGATTAGCAAAATATCAATATTTGTTGTTGACTGGAAAGCTGACGGAACACCTGAATCAGATTGATCAGGAGAGCAGAGAACAGGTGGAAATGCTTATGGAACAGATGGCAGAAAAACAGGGTGTAACTGAAGAATTAAAGGTACAGAACCAGACGAAGTGGGTTAGGCTGATGAATAATATAAAAGCCAGTGCAGAAGAAATGGTGTTGAGAGAAATACTTTATATATAAGTATTGGTTGTAAAGGACTGAACAGGAAAAGTATAATACTATCCGGCTTATTAAGATTTATTTCACATCTCTTGATTTTTATTACGGTTACTGATATAGTTATTACAGTAACCGTAATAAAGAGGGGATGCTATGAGGGATAATGTGAAAAGTGGTGCACTCACAGAAGTGACATTCTATATTTTGCTTTCACTCTATTCACCTAAACACGGATATGCTGTCATGCAGTTCATTGAAGAAAAAACAGGTGGGCGGCTTTCATTGGGAGCAGGCACTTTATATGGTGCATTAAATTCAATGCAGGAAAAGGGATGGATTGAGCTTTTCGGAGATAGTGAAGGTAGAAAAAAAGAGTATCTTATCACTGTAAAAGGAAAGGAGATAGCTGAAAAAGAACTTATCAGACTTCGTGAACTTGTAGGTATTGCAAGCGGAATTGTAGGAGGTACATTATGAGCAAAAAGTGTTATCGTTTTTTTGGCGGGCTATTGACGGTACAGAAAAACTGGCTGAATAAGATGGCTGAAAAAGGTTATCGCCTTATTCGAACGGGAAAATTACTCTATGAATTTGAAAAATGTAAGCCAGGTCAAGTTCAATATTGCGTGGAGTTTATAGGACAAAAATCAAAAGCTAATGCTGAAGATTACCATGATTTCTTGGAAGAAATGGGATATTCCGTATTCTATAAAAATATCAATCTTAATTATTCTGTTGGTAAAGTTCGCTGGCGTCCGTGGGCTGAAATTGGCGGTCGTATTGCAACAAACACTACAACATTTAACAGGGAATTGCTGATTGTAGAAAAAGAAAATGATGGAAAACCTTTTGAACTTCATACGTCCTATGAAGATAGGGCAAATTATTACAGTAATTTGCGAAATCCCTGGCTTTTATTAATGCTTATGCTCGTGGCATTTGCTACCGTAAATCGGTCTGTTATTTTAGGCATAGTTGCTGTGATTTTTCTAATCCCTGTCATTATATACCAGTTGCAAATTATGAAAAATAGGCATGAAGCGAAGATGAAGGAGTGGTGATTCAGGATAACAAGGTTGGTTTAGCTGATGCAATGTAATGCACTGTCGTTTGAGGGTTAGTAGCCCGTTCTTAAATTTGTGGGCAGTTTGTTGCTGATGATATAAATATTAGAGAAAATTAATTGAAAGTTAAAAAAAGAAAGTAATAAGTAAACAAAGGCTCAATTGTAAACATGTATTGGGAACGCTATAATGGAAATAAGGACAGGAGGTGCGAACAATGCGTATTGGTGAGCAGATAAAAAACTATCGAAAAACTGAGGGATTAACACAAGAACAGGTGGCAAATTATCTGGGTGTTTCTACTCCTGCGGTAAATAAATGGGAAAAGGGAAATACATATCCGGATATCTCATTACTTCCAGCTTTGGCACGATTATTGAAAATTGATATGAATGAATTGTTTTCGTTTCGTGAAGAATTGACCGAAAAAGAGATTGGACAATTTGTGAATGAACTTTCGGAAGTTTCATTGGACAGCTTTACAGAGGCTTTCGAGATGGCATCTCGTAAAATACAGGAGTATCCTCATTGCGACTTATTAATATATACGATCGCAACCGTTCTGAACGGATCTTTGACTTTGTCAGATCTTAATGGCGAAGAACGAATGGAATATAATACAGCTATTATTGAGTGGCTGGAACGAACAGCAGACAGTCAGGATGAAAGAGTGAGAAATTCAAGCGTTTTTATACTTGCAACAAAATATGTCCAAATGGAGAAATATGAAGAAGCAAATGCCCTTTTGAAAAAAATTCCTGATACTGTAATTGATGCAACGATTATGAAAACAAGTGTATTAGCACATCAGGAAGGAACAGACACTGCTGCGTTATTCCTGGAAGGGAAACTGCTACAGGCAGTTGTCAATATTCAAAGCTACTTGTATAAGTTAATTGAAATGGAAGAAGAAACAGGAAATCATGATAAAGCAGAGAGAATTGCTGAGATTACAGATCACATGATATCGTTGTTTGGACTATGGAATTACGGCAACACAGTGCCATATCTGCTGATTGCTGGATATCGAAAAGATGTAGAAAAATGTGTTCAGTTAATTAAGCAATTATTAAGTGAATCACAGAAGCCTTGGAATATGACACAATCCCCTTTGTATTACAGGTATGAAGATACTGCACAGGGAAAAGCCTTTTCGGGAGTTGGAAAAAATTTTGTTCGTGAATTGTATTCGGAAATTGAAAATAAGAAAGAGTATGAATTCTTGAGAGGGAATAAGGAACTCGAATTAATTTTTGAGGAACACTTGAAATAGGTTGTAAAAATGTATGGAAATAGATATAGTTGAGAAAGAAGAAAATTTTTGACATTTCCACGGATGCGTGCTAATATGATTATAGAAAAAGAGTGCTACCGATAGACGGTTAGTCCGTTTTACTATTTAGAATATCATCAAAGATAACCGCTTAGTTTACCAGACCAGGGCGGTTATTTTTGTGGTTTATGATTATCTTTGCCTAATGTATATCCGATACTAAAGCAGGTTAAGCCGAAGCTCACTACTGCTATGAAGTCAATAATACTCATTGGCTTAGCCCTCCTTTCCAATGGATTCCTTTACAGGTTTCTATGTAATCAGAGGGTCACAGTCCCTCTGGAGAAGGACTAACCGCCTACCGTTATGGTAGCACCCATGTTTCGATTATAACAGTTAAAAATTACCGGTGCAATATAAAGTTGGTAGAGAAGTATCTAGTATCTACAGAAGAAAATCGGTTTGAGTATTCTCCGGTGCCAAAACGGTGCCAAGAAATCAGGCAAATCAAAATAGGTGGTGCAATTCAGCCGTTTTTCACTGTATTTTGGAGAGAAAACCATAAAAAATATGAGGTAAAACGGGATTAAAGTATCGTGAAGGTGGACGTACTGTAGGATCAGGCCGTGTTGCTTCTATCATCGAGTAATCACTGATTAGCAGATAAAATTATATATATGGTTATCGCAAGATAACATTGTGTCCAAACGTAAGATGCCCGTAGAACTTCGGTTCTACGGGTTTTTCTGTTGCCTGGAAATATATAAAAAGAGCAGAAAAGAATAACGAACAGTATAGAAAAACGGTTGCCGGGAGAGTGTCCTGACAACCGTTTGTGATAACAGAATGATAACAAAATATATAATTTTCGTAAATATGATAACAGATAAAGTGGATTTATTCACAAATCAGAGATTTGACTGTGGATTAAGTCAGATCATATGTCTTGATGTCATTACCTTCAGTGCCCTTCTTAACGATGGTATGACAACCTATCGTAGTTCCCATAGCACGCAGTTTCCATTCTTCTTGGGTAGCGTTCAGCTTATCTAATTCTTCCTGTCTTTTATCTTCATTTTCGATAGCTAATATTTCAGCTTTTTCCTTTTCATAGACATTTTTAAATTGACACCATTTCCTGAAAAAGTCCTGCATTGTAGGATTATCGAACGTCAGTGAAATCTTCTGATCAGGCATCTCAGCAAGTGAGAGGTTCACTGAATCATCAATAGAAAACAGCAGGGAGAGCACATCTCCGACTGTTTCAATATTAAAATCCAGAAAAACACTAACATTTAATCCCAGTGCAGTTGCTATCTTTTCTAACTGATCCGGTTTTGGATTCCGAATTCCCAGTTCATATTTTCTGATCGTTCCTACGTTAATGCCGGACAGCTCGGCTAATTGTATCTGACTGTATCCTCTAAATTCCCGGAATGCCCGGATTTTTTTACCGATCATAATGCTGCCTCCTTAATAATATTTGTGCTTCTATTCTAGCACAAAAGTGAATGATACAAAAGAGTGAGATTTAACAAATTGTTGATACGAAAGCGATAGGTATGGAATGGAAAAAATAAATTCGCAAATGTTTATTGACAAATTCACAAAAGTGAATTATTATAAGAGAACAACGAAAGAGTCACAAAAGTGACTGGAAAGGAGGACGCTATGAGAACTAATTATATGATGACTGTTGATGATGTCATGGAAGAATTAGGAGTGAAACGCAGTAAAGCATATTCTATTCTGAAGCAGCTCAATGATGAACTGGCAAAGGAAGGATATGTAGCAGTTCGTGGAAAGATTCCACGTCCCTACTGGGAAACAAAATTTTATGGATGCTCTCAGAGAGCAGTATGAAGGAGGTTTTGAGATGTCAGCTTACAAAGACAAAACACAGGGAACCTGGTATGTGAGCTTCCGCTATATTGACTGGACAGGTAAGAAAACGCAGAAGCTGAAAAGAGGGTTCAAGACAAAGAAAGAAGCATTGAATTATGAAAAGGAATTCATAAGAAAGACTGCAGCGGATATGAAAATGGAGATGAACAGTTTTATTCAAGTCTATTTTGAAGATAAAAAGAATGAACTGAAAGAAAATTCAATCCGTAATAAGCAGCACATGATGAACAAGCACATTGTTCCATATTTTGGAACAAGAAAAATGAATGAAATTACACCGGCAGAGATTATCCAGTGGCAGAATGCCATTCAGGAAAAAGGATACAGTAAGACTTATGAGCGTATGATCCAGAATCAGTTAAATGCACTGTTTAATCATGCACAGAAAATTTACAATCTGAAGGAAAATCCATGTAAGAAAGTAAAAAAGATGGGAAAATCGGATGCAAATAAGCTGGAGTTCTGGACGAAAGCAGAATATGACAGATTTATCGCCGGGATTGAGCCGGGGAGTGAAGATTATCTGATATTTGAAATTCTGTTCTGGACAGGAATTAGGGAAGGAGAGCTTCTAGCATTGAGTCTTTCGGATTTTGATATGAGTGGAAATCTCCTGCATATCAATAAGACCTATAACCGGATCAAGAAAAGAGATGTGATTGATACTCCAAAAACAGAAAATTCGGTCCGTACTATTGACATTCCCAATTTTCTTAAGGAAGAGGTACAGGAGTATGCAAAGAAGCATTATGGATTTCCGGAAGATCAGCGGTTGTTCCCGATTGTGGCGAGAACACTGCAGAAACGTCTTAAGAAATATGAAGCACTGACCGGTGTAAAACCAATCAGAGTGCACGATATCCGTCACAGCCATGTGGCATATCTGATCTACCAGGGCGTAGAACCGCTGATTATCAAGGAAAGGCTGGGGCACAAAGACATTCAGATGACATTGAACACTTATGGGCATCTGTACCCGTCACAGCAGAAAAAAGTTGCTGAGATGCTGGACAATAAACGTTAATACGGAGGAAAAGAAGCAAATGAAAACAAAGAAAGTAGTCGGAAAAATATTTGATGCAATTAACTACAGTAAGAAGCTGAAAATAAGTTCCATTTTACCGGATCGGGATTCAGATTATGTGATTCTTCTTGAATTAGAGGATGGAAGCAAATTTGAAATCATTATTATTCCTACAAGGAGATTTGTGTAAGGAGCAAAAGCTATGACTACTGACAGACAAAAAGAAAAAGCCCAGATAAAATATCTGAGCAAGTTCTCTGATAATCAGATTCACTGATATACCATCTTGGCAGATTCAGTATATCACGAATTGAAAGATACAACAATTCCCGAATATCTGTTCATCGGAGACTTGCTCGGAGGGGCAGGAGGTAGAAGTGACATTATTTGAACAGGTAAAAGAATGTGTGACAGCCAGACAGGCTGCGGAGCATTACGGGATAAAAGTAAAAAGAAATGGAATGGCGTGTTGTCCGTTTCATAAAGACCGACACCCAAGTATGAAGGTAGATAAAATATATCACTGCTTTGCATGTGGAGTGGGCGGTGATGCGATAGATTTTACAGCAAGGTTATTTGGAATATCACAGTATGAAGCTGCGAAAAAGATGATAGAAGATTTTGGACTGGATATAAAAATCGAAGACAGAAACAAATACAAAAGGACGCACCAAAGCAGGAATACTTTGATATCAAAGAAACCTAAAGTTGTGATGATCAGAGAAAAACTGGAGCAGTGGTTGAAACATGCAACAGACGTGCTGATCAGATATCTGAAATGGATTCAGTTCTGGAAAGAGTTTTACAAACCAGAACCAGAAGAAGAGTGGCATGAATTATTTACGGAGGCATTGGCAAATGAAAGAAAGATAAATGACTATCTGGACGTGCTGATGTTTGGAACAGGAGAAGAAATTGTAGAATTTTTCAAAATGAAGAGAAGGGAGGTTGAAAAAATTGAAGAAAGAATTAACGAATATCAGCGAGAAGTCCTTGATGGAATTAGAAGATATTGTGAACGAGGAAATGCTTACAATAGAAGATGTCAATAATATGCTGGAGCATACGGATAAGGGAAGAACAAAGCAGACAATCAGAAACTGTGTAACGGTACTTCAAAATGATCCGGTACTGAAAAAAGCGATTAAACGAAATGAGCTTTCCGGAAGAATGGACATTGTAAAAGAGGTGCCATGGGAGCGGAGAAATAACAGTCCTACGGTTACAGATACAGACGAATACAATCTGAAAATGTATCTGGAAGAGCATTATGAAATAACAAGTGAGCGTGTGATCAAAGCGGGAATAGATATTGTTTCCAATGAAAATAAATATCACCCAATCAGAGATTATCTGGAGAGCCTGGTTTGGGACGGAATTCCAAGAATAGAAAATATGCTTCCGCATTTTCTGGGAGCAGAAAAGAGCAAATACACAATCGGAGTAATGAAAATGCACATGTTGGCAGCGATTTCAAGAATTTATGAACCGGGAATAAAATATGACATTATGCTGTGCCTGGTTGGAAGTCAGGGAGCCGGAAAGTCTACGTTTTTCAAATATCTGGCGATAAAAGAAGAATGGTTCAGCGACAATCTGGATCATCTGGATGATGAAAATATTTACAGAAAACTGCAGAATCACTGGATTATCGAAATGGGGGAAATGAAGGCAACTATCACAGCAAAGAATATTGAACAGATAAAATCGTTTTTGAGCAGACAGAAAGAAACTTACAAAGTACCTTATGAAGTTCACCCGGAAGACAGACCACGACAGTGTGTATTTTGTGGTACTTCAAATGATTTGAATTTCCTTCCGCTGGACAGAACCGGAAACAGACGATTTGCTCCGGTGATGACAGATATGTCGAAAGCAGAAGTTCATATTCTGGATAATGAAGCAGAGAGCAAAGCCTATATCGAACAGGCCTGGGCAGAGGCAATGGTATTGTATCGACAGGGAAATGTGTTCTTAGGATTTACAAAGGAAATTGAGGAAGAGGCAAAGCGTCTGCAGAAAGAATTTATGCCGGAAGATACCAATGCCGGAATCATACAGGCATTTCTTGATGACTACGATGATGATTATGTATGTACAAGAATTCTGTTCGATGAAGCGCTACATCGAACCGGAGAAATGAAACAGTGGGAAGGTAAAGAAATTGCCAATATTATGAACAATGCGATTGTAGGCTGGAAACCACATGGTACACATCGATTCGGAAAGGAATATGGAATACAGCGGTCATGGAAACGGATGGAAGATTCGGTGAAGAAAGATAAAGACGGATTTATAGAAGTACCGGAACAGTTGGAAATACCGTTTGAGTAAAGATTATTGTAAACGATGTAAACGGAACTTGAAGAAAAAACTTAAAACGTTAACTTTTAAAATCTTTTGAACTCCGTTTACAAATTCCGTTTACAGACTGGAAAGGAGCAGAAAATGATGAAACAGGGAAGATTAGGATATAACAGCAGCAATGGAAGATATGGATTATTATCATCGGATTTATGGATTGATACAGGATTTCACTGCGGAGAAGGACTGGAAGTGCTGGTAGATGATGAATGGGTACGGACCAGAATGGAGATGAATCTGGCAAGAGAATGGTATCTGGTGGGAACGCCTTATTGTGGAGATTTGGAATATGTGCAGGCGAGGATACTAGAATAAACAGATCTATGATCCACTTCGGTCGGTGCAGAACAGACGTCCATAAGGACGTTATGCCCCGGCAGGGCGCAAGGGGACTTTTGATGGACGGTACGGCTGTCGAAAGTGCTTTTGCGTTACTTTTGACAAAAGTAACAAAACCGCCGTATCCGGCGAAAATTTCTTAAATATCGCCATAACTGGCGTAAATAAAAATTATGTGCCATGTCTGGCACTCGAGTAGAAAAGAGGTGAGAAAATTTATGATGAAACGGACAATCAGTGGCATGATCGGAGCCGGTTCACTGACTCATAACAGACGGGATTTTGTAGCAGAAAATGTAGATCCGGACAGAGTGCAATTGAACATTTGTTATAAGAATGAGAATCTGAAAGAAGTTTATAAGGAACTGTTTGACGATGCTGTGGAGAGATACAATGTCGGGAAAAGAAAGGACCGGCAGATTGCAAATTATTATGAAAAAATCCGACAGGGCAAACAGGAGAAGCTGTTCCATGAAGTAATATTCCAGATTGGTAATCGTGAGGATATGGCAGTGGGAACGTTAGAAGGAAATCTGGCTGTAAAGGTACTGGACGAATATGTGAAAGACTTCCAGAAACGGAATCCGACACTTCGGGTATTTAGCTGCTATCTGCATCAGGACGAAGCTACTCCGCATCTGCATATTGACTTTGTTCCTTATGTGACCAACTGGAAGGGAAAAGGAATGGATACCAGGGTTTCACTGAAGCAGGCATTGAAAAGTCTTGGATTTCAAGGTGGAAATAAGCATGATACAGAACTGAATCAGTGGATAAATCATGAAAAGGAAGTGCTGGCTGAAATCGCAAAACAGTATGGAATTGAATGGGAACAGAAAGGCACACATGAAGAACATCTGGATGTTTACAATTTCAAGAAAAAAGAACGCAAAAAGGAAGTGCAGGAATTGGAACAGGAAAAAGAAAATCTGACAGTGGAGAATGAAGGATTGACTTCTCAGATTGCAGAAGCAAGGGCAGATATCAAGCTACTGGAAGAAGAAAAAATTCAGTTCCAGAAAGATAAAAAGATAGCGGAAAAACGTGCGGAGAAAGCAGAAACGGAATTGAAAAAACTGGAGGACAGAAGAGAATTCCTGCAAGCAGTGATGGATAATGTCAGTAAGGAAATAAAAGAATATGGAATGATCAAAACATTTCTGCCGGAAGCTACAGCATTTGAACGTGCGGTAACTTACCGGAATAAGAAAATAAAACCATTATTCATTGAAATGAAAAACAAAATCGGTGCGATGGCTGCACAGGTGAAAGAACTCACAAGAGAAAGAGATAGTTGGAAAAGTAAGTTTCAAAAGAAAAAGCAAGAGCATGAAAAAACAAAAAAGGAACTGGCAGAAGTTCAGAAAGATTATCAGAAATTGTCTGGTGAGAAAGAAATACTACAGGGTCTTGCGGACAGATATAATCGACTTTTACGTATGCTGGGGAAAGATATGGTAGAAAGACTGGTACAGGACGATATCCGGATACAGGAGGAACTTGAAGCGAAAAAGAGGAAAGAGCAAATGCCGAAAAAAATAGGTGACCGCATACAATGGGCAAGAGAACGAAGTGAAGAACACAATGCACAAATTAAGAAGAATAAAGCAAAGTACAGAGGAATGGAGTTGTAAGAATATGACGAAACAGATTTATGATGAAAAGAACGGACTGAGCTACACATTGCATGGAGATTATTATCTGCCAGACCTGGAAATCAATGAGGAAGAACCTACATATGGGAAATATGGAATCATGCGAAAACATTTTTTGAAGGAGCACAGGAGTGCCAGGTATCAGTACCTAGTACTGACCGGGAAACTGACGGAGCATCTGAATCAGGTTGATAAGGAAGCAAGAGAAAAAGTTGAGATGTTGGTAGAACAGATGGCTGAACAGTGGGGAGTGACGGAAGAATTGAAGATGCGGGATCAGATGGAATGGGTGAGGAGGATGAATAATATCAAGAATGTTGCAGAAGAAATGGTATTATTGGAAATAATTTATGCATAAGGAATACTTGTAAAATAAAATCGAATATGATATGAGAAAGGGCACGTTGAATAAAAACGTGTCTTTTTTCTGTTTGCAGGGAATTGAATAGTGGCTGTTAGTTTGATACAATAAAATGGATTATACGGTATTGAGGGTGAGTAAATTATGCCGACGAAAGAACCGCGTTTTCATGGCGAAGTTACAGAAAAAAGTCATAAAAACATGAGTAGAATACGTGGAAAAGATACAAGTATAGAGGTTGTGTTGAGAAAGGCACTATGGCATAGGGGATTTCGTTATCGAAAAAATTATAAGGAATTGCCGGGGAGACCGGATATCGTTCTGACGAAGTATCGTATTGCGATTTTTTGTGACAGTGAATTTTTTCATGGAAAAGATTGGGAAATATTGAAGCCACGATTAGAGAAAGGAAAAAATCCGGATTATTGGGTTAAGAAAATAGAGCGAAATATCCAGAGAGATGAAGAAAAGGACCAGCAATTAAATTTTATGGGGTGGACTGTGATACATTTCTGGGGAAAAGATATTCTGAAAGATACAGAACAGTGCGTTAGAGTGATAGAAGAGACAATATTTGACCAGAAACTGGAAGAAGTAGACGATGAAGAGGAAATGTAATAATGAATTATTTGGAAGAATACGATGAAACGGATCCTATTTCAATTGAAACATATGCAAAAAGGTTGATTGGAAAAACATTTGCCGATGTGTGTAGGCAAGATGATATCACTAAAGCTATGGTTGTCAGGGAGACTGCAAATTACGAAGTAAAACATGAGAATAAGAAGCGAAAAGGCGGTTTAGGAGAACTGGTAGAGGAGAGATTCTTTCACTATCAGACGAATAATGATGCACGCCCGGATTTTGATAAAGCTGGTGTAGAACTAAAAGTAACACCATATAAACAAAATAAGAATGGAACATTGGTGGCTAAGGAAAGACTGATATTGACAATGATTGATTATTTTTCAGTTGTCGATGAGACATTTGAAAATAGTCATATGTGGCAAAAGGCCCGGTTGATTTTATTGGTGTATTATCTGTATCAACAAGAGATAAAGAATCGGCTAGATTATCGTATTGGATATGTGAAGCTGTTTGCACCGCCGGAGCAAGATATAAAAATCATAGCACATGATTTTGAGGTTATTGTTGAGAAAATCAGAAACGGAAAAGCACATGAATTATCTGAAGGGGATACTCTGTATCTGGGAGCAGCACCAAAGGCAGCAACGTCAAGGGACCGGAGAAAGCAGCCGTTTAGTGCTGAATTAGCAAAACCACGGGCATTTGCATTTAAAAATTCATACATGACATATGTTCTGAACAATTATATTATTCCGGGGAAAAATACATACGAACCGATTATTAAAGGTACGGCAGAGGAATCTTTTGAGGATTATGTTGTGAGTAAAATAGATGCGTATTGCGATTGGTCGGTTACTGATTTATGTAATACATTCCATATAGAATATCAAAAGAAACCGAAAAGCCTGGAGGCAATGTTAGCATATCGGATGTTAGGCATAAAAGGAAACCATGCGGAAGAATTTGAAAAAGCAAATGTGGTAGTTAAGACGATACGCATTGAGAAAAATAATAAGATAAAGGAAAATATGTCATTTCCAACTTTCAAATTTAAAGAGTTAGTAGAGGAAGACTGGGAAGATTCTACATTTGGAAATTATTTACGTGAAACTCGATTTTTATTTGTGGTTTATAAGTTTGATCAACAAGATGAATTAAGGTTAAAGGGTTGCCAGTTCTGGAATATTCCATATGATGATTTGGAAGGTAGTGTGAAGGCAGTTTGGGAAAGGACGCAGAGAATACTTCGCGAAGGTCTTCAGATAGAAAAGAAAAATGGGAAGAATTATAATAATTTTCCAAAATCATCAGAAAATCCAGTGTGCCATGTAAGACCACATGCACAAAATGCAAAAGATACTTATGAACTCCCAGACGGAAGACAGTATCCAAAGCAATGTTTCTGGTTGAATAATAGTTATATTTTGGCGCAGTTAGATGATCGATTCAAGGAGGAATAGTATGGCAGGTTTCATTTTTTCTATATATAAAGAAGAGAATATTGAAGGGGTAAAGAAGTGTATTAGGCAAGGATTATATGCATCAAAAGTACCAAATGATAAACTTTCAGTACAGGAAAATGAAAGTTCAGGTAATAAAAGTAAACAAGTTATGGCGGCGGTATTGGCAGACTATTGTTCGATGCAAGCTGGTGATAATGTGTATTTTTTATCTGATAGACGCATTTATGGAGTTGGGAAATTGGTCAATGTGGGAATAGATTGCAAATATAAAAATTTTTTGGATGCAAATAATTTTGAAAGAAAAGAAAAAGTAGTAGAAGCAGATCAATCATTGATGCAATTGGGACCAGAGTATAGATGGTTATGTCTCTTTGAGCCAGATCAACATTTTTTTGCAGAAGGCGTTGATATGGATGAGGTACTGTCATATAGACCATCAGCATTCAGAATGTTGAGAGCTTTTCAAGATGTTACTTTTATAAAGATAGATGATGAAGAAAATAGAGCGTTAAAAGAATGTATTTATTTAAAAAACAGAGACAAACAGAAGTATTTTGAATACAGTACATCAGAACATGAACGGATTTTACAATTTGATTTGGAAAAGTATCGTATCAGTCCTGAAGAAACTATAATAAAAGAGTTTAATTATGAAAAAAATGAAATAAATACGGAAATGCTACTAGAGGCCTGGATGATAGATTTCATTTCAAAAAATGGATTTGAAGGCGAAAAGTATGATTATGTGACACATCAGGTTATAGCTTCTCCTTTTAAACCGTTAGCATATATTGATAAAATGGATATTTTTGCATACAGATATTTGGAGAATTTTCCAGACACCGAAAAACCAATAGAAAAATATATGGTTATAGAGCTGAAAAAAGGAAAAGCAACGAGGGATTTTCCTTTACAACTAATGAGATATGTTGATTGGATTAGTAGAGAGTATGCTGCGGGAGATTATTCTTTAATAAAAGCAGTTGGTATTGCAAAAGGGTATCCTAAGGGAATGCAAAAAATTTTAGATGAACAGTGTAAAAGAAGTTATTTGTCAGATTTACATCCTAATACAACCTCTCAATGGAACGACTTAAGTTTATATGAATATTCTATGAATCAAACAAATCAGCTTCAAATTAAGAAGAGTAATATCTTTGATTCTATCCTTGAATTGAAAGAAAGACTTTCTGATATTGGTATAGAGTATAATACTGGTAAAATTCGAATAAATGGAGAAGTATATGCACCTAAATTTAAAGTACAGTCAAAAAAGTGGGCTTTTTTTGATGGATTAAATGAAGAAGAAAGAATTGTACTCAATGAAAATAAATGGAAAGTCATTGATATTGGTGGGATAAAAAATAAAGCAGAAGTAGATCAACTTATTTTAGAATTATTTAAATAAGGATCTTTACAAAAACAATAAAATAAGATATTATATATAAAGAACGATCGTTCGAATAATAAAAGAAGAGGTAATATAAAGTGAAGAAAACAGTTTGCGAATTGTTTGCCGGAGTAGGTGGATTTAGATGTGGACTTAATAATATAAGAACAGCAGAAGATTATGGTAAAGAAGAAAAATGGGATACAGTTTGGTTTAGCCAGTGGGAGCCGGCAGAGAAAAGTACACAGTATGCACATGACTGTTATGTATACCGATTCGGAACACGATTAGATAATAATGGTGAAGATACCACAAATTATAATATTGAAGATGTAGATAAAACAACACTTCCTGATTTTAACCTGTTAGTCGGCGGATTCCCGTGCCAGGACTATTCTGTAGCATCTTCATTAGCTACTTCCAAAGGACTTGAGGGAAAAAAAGGAATTTTATGGTGGTCAATACGTGAGACCTTAGAAGCCAAGAAGCCACCATTCGTATTATTAGAAAATGTTGATAGATTATTAAAATCTCCTGCAAAACAAAGAGGTAGAGATTTTGGTGTGATTCTTGCATGTTTTCGAGATGAAGGATATACAGTGGAATGGCGTGTGATAAATGCTGCGGAATATGGGTATCAGCAGAGACGCCGTAGAACATTTATTTTTGCTTATAAAAATAATACAAAATATGCGGATAGAATTTTAAATACAATTGGATATGCAGATGTATTGGAAGAAGGCAAGAAAGAATGCATGGAAAATGTAATCTTAAAAGAAGGCTTTTTTGCAGAAACATTTCCGGTAAATAAAGCAGAATCTGCTAAGATGAAGATTAAGGAACTGCCGGTAGAAGTAGGTGAAGTGTCCGAAACATTTCAATGTGCATTTGAAAATTCTGGAATAATGAAAGACGGAATAATATATACAATGAAGACTGTTCCGGATTATCATGGAAAGCAGATAACTCTTGGTGATGTTATGGAAACTGGAGCAGTAGAAGAACAGTATTTTATTCCAGAAGAAAAATTATATTATACGGATCCTGCGGTTACACATAGTGATGAAACTGAACAGCGTCTTCCAAAGGAGGATAGACAGACCTGGCAGTACCTGAAAGGTGCAAAAAAATTGTTACGTACAAGTTCGACAGGTCATGAATATGTATTCTCAGAGGGTGCTATTTCTATGATTGATCAGGAAGATAAACCGGCACGTACAATGCTGACATCTGAAGGTGGATTTAGTAGAACAACTCATATTGTGAAAGATAAAATGACTGGAAGAGTGAGATTGCTTACCGCAACAGAAGCAGAACGAATTCAAGGATTTCCTACAGACCATACAAAGTATTGTCTGGTTAAGGGAGAAACAGTGGAGATGCCATTGAGAAAACGCAGATTTATGATGGGAAATGCACTGGTGGTTAATCTGGTGGCAGATATGGAGAAAACATTAAATCAGATATTTGAGAAAGAGTAAAAGTTATATATTTTTATTTAGCATGGATAAGCAGGCATAATACAAATGTATGTGACATATAGTATAGATTATACAAAGACAAAAGGAAGGAGTGTGATTTATACGAGGTCACATAAAAAATACAGTATTGGAGGAAAAAATATGGACAGAATTACACAAAGCATGATTGATTCGTTTAAGAGCAATCAAAGTTTGAATATTGATGATGATTCAGAACTGTTTGAATATTTTGTAAATTATTGTGTTGTAAATAATGTATATGGTTCAAATGATTTTGACCTAGAAGAAATAACTACAGGGAAAGCAACACAAGGAATAGATGGAATTGCGATTATTGTAAATCAAAAATTTGTAAATACTATTGAGGATATTGATACATTGATAGAGTATAATAAATCAATATCTGTCAAGTTTGTGTTGATTCAGGCGAAGACCTCCAGCTCTTTTGATAATACTGAAATTGGAAATTTGTTGACATATTCAAAATTGTTTTTTAGTGATGATACGAGCATGTTTCGCACAGCGGAAATGCAACATTTTATTGAATTGAAGGAATACATATTTTCTAAAGGGGATAAATTAAAGAAAAATCCAGAATTGTTTTTATATTATGTTACCCTGGGAACATGGACAGATGATGAAAACTTACGAGCAACAATTAGTGTAGGAAAGGAAAGCTTGCGGGGAACAAACTTGTTTTCCAATATTAGCTTTGAACCTTGTGGGTCTGAAAAAATACAAGATTTATATCGCAAAACAAAGGAAAAATTAAAGGCTACATTCAAATTTGAAAAGAGAATCACAATGTATTCGATTAATGATGACGAAGTAGGATATAGCGGAGTTTTACCTTTTAAAGAATTTAAAAAGTTGATTATAGACGAGAACGGTGTTACTAAAGCTGTATTTGAAGATAATATACGCGATTATTTAGGACCTAATCCAGATGTTAACAAAAATATAACGGAGACTATTAAAACGGGAAATGTTAATGCATTTAGTATGTTAAATAATGGAATTACAGTTGTTACTTCTTCAATAATTATTTCAGGAGATATAGCTACTATTGAAGATTATCAGATTGTAAACGGTTGTCAAACAAGCAATGTGTTGATAGAAAATATGGATAGTGTAGAAGGAATTGACGAGCTGATTATTCCTATAAGAATTATTGCAACTAAAGATGAAAATTTGAAAAATGATATCACAAGAGCGACAAATAGCCAAACTGCTATAAAGAAAGATCAACTGGAAGCATTATCAACATTTCAGAAAAAATTGGAAGAGTATTATAAGACGTATAGGGATGAGGATGCACTTGTGTATGAGAGACGGACGGGGCAATATAGAGATAGTAATATTCCTAAAAATCGAATTGTTACAATTGCAATGCAGATAAAAACTGTTGCAGCAATGTTTTTAGATGAGCCAAGTGGTGTATCTGGACAATATGGTACAGTTGCTAAGCGCGTTGGAAATAAAATATTCAAAACAGCAGATAAAGAAATTATATATTATGTGAGTTCTTTGGCGTTGTATAAAATTGAAAATTTATTTAGAACACACAAGATTGATAAAAAATATAGAAGGGCTAGATATCATGCGATGATGTTATTTAGAATGTTGGTATCTACAGAGGAAATGCCAAGATTCAATGCTCGTAAAATGGAGAACTATTGTAAAAACATTTTAGAAGTACTTGAGAACAATGCTGAATGTGAAAGAATCTTCTGTGGAATAGTGGCATATATTGCATCAAAAGATGGTGAGTTAGATATTATGGATCGTAAATGCTTTGAAAGAAAAGAAACAACAGAGTATCTGAAGAACTGTTTAGATGAAATAAAAATTTTTGTAGATACATATTCGATTAGTGAGCAATGATAACACCATGATAACAAAATCCCCCAAAACCATACGGACACAACGGAAAATCCGGATTTTTCCCCACCAATCACACGAAAAATCACCATTTGCACACAGCAATACACCAGTCTGATATCGTGAAGGTGGACGTACTGTAGGATCAGGACGTGTTGCTACAATCATCGAGTAATATACGCGAAAGCAATGAATAAAGCGCCAATCAAGGCGATAAAAAAAGAGACTGCAAGCTTGCTTGCAAGTCTCTTTTTTTATCGCCTTGGAAGTGGGCATTTTACGAATGCCCGCGAACGAACGACGAAGTCGTGAGATTGGCGCATATACAATAGATTTGTTATCGCAAGATAACGTTGTGTCCAAACGTAAGAAACCGATGGTATGATAACCTATTGTAGTTCCCATAGCACGCAGTTTCCATTCTTCCTGGGTAGCGTTCAGCTTATCCAGCCGACAGTGAGAACAATGATTCAGATGCCGAAAAAGATATATTACAAGGTGTTTCTGATAGGTATGATCGTGTTGTGCGTGTTCTTGGAATAGAAACTGTAGATACAGCAGTACAGCAGGATATTCAAAACGAGAAAGTCATGGAAGAAAAGAGACGGATGGAGCAAATGCCAAAAGGAAGCATTTACGAAAGATTAGCCTGGGGAATGAAAAAGGGCGATAAGATCGTTCATTTACACTTTTGTATATATTGGAATAGCACTTTAGAAAACACTATGGTAAAATAAAGTGAAGAAAAATCGGAATTGACAGAGGTAATGAACTAGAGCGTGTCTGAAAAATCATTTCCGCAATCTGCAAGCCCCACTTTGCGGTATATTTTACCCTCATTCGGTTGCCGTAGCCCGCTACGCCGCCCTTATTCGGATAAAATCTCCCACAAACTGGGACTCGCAGCTCACGAAAAGCCTTTTTCAGACACGCTCTAGGTCTTAACGAAGAGGAGAAATAGTTAACAAAGAGAGGTGCATATGCTATGCCAGGGATACTCGTGGTTGAAGATGATGAAAATTTAAATCGTGGAATTACATTCTCACTGAAAAAATCCGGATATGAGGTTTTTTCAGCAGAATCAGTGAAAAAAGCGAAAAGAATTGCAAGTGATAATAATGTGGATGTTATCATTTGTGATGTGAATCTTCCGGATGGGAATGGACTGGAATTTGTAAGGTGGATGAGATGCAATTATAATACATACATTATTTGCCTTACAGCACTAGACCAGGAGATGGATCAGGTTATGGGATATGAAGCAGGGGCAGATGATTATATTACAAAGCCGTTTAGTCTTTCGGTACTTCTTTTGAAAATAGAAGCATATTTCCGTCGCAGACAGGAGAAAACGGAAGCTAGAAAGATGATTTCGGGAGATATCGTATTTATCGCAGGAGAAATGAAAGTCCTGATAAAGAGTCGTGAAATCAGTCTGACAAAAACGGAGTTGAAAATGCTGACTTTTTTTCTTCAGAATCCGAAAAAGATTCTTTCAAAAACACAAATATTGGAAAATGTGTTTGATCTGGAAGGGGATTTTGTGGATGAAAATACAATCGCTGTTAATATCAGAAGACTCCGTGAGAAAATTGAAGACAATCCGGCTGCACCGGTCTATATAAAGAATATCAGAGGTCTTGGGTATATATGGAATCAGGAGGTAAGGCAGTGATAAAGAGATATTGCAAGAAGATCACAGTAGCGCTCTCCTTGGTTTTGCCTGTCATATTATTGTTTGCAATATTAAATTGCTTTACCACGTATGTGTTTTATGAAGATTATAAATATAAAATGAATCTTATGACAGAGATTGCTGCAAAGGAAGAATTTTCCGGGCTGGATGCTGTTTCGGAATTGCTTAAGGATAAGGATATTGAAACTAACGAACAGGGAAGGCGATTATTGGAGCAATATGGATACTGGGGGAATAAAGGGAATGCATTTTATTCACAATTCCGGCATCAGGTTATGGTGACCGGTGCTGTAAGTACTGTGATATGCGTGCTTCTTTTGACTTTTTTACTTTATTGGAAGAAAAAAGAAGATGCGTGTCATCAGAAAATTTTAGACCAGTTGGAAGAAATTCTGATCAGATTCCGTGAAAATAAATTTGATGCTTTACTGAAAACGGAAAATCCAGCAGAACTGGAAAAATTGAATGACCAGCTTGAAGCAATCGGACATCATATTCAGTTGCTAAAGGAAGAAGCACGGGAAGAAAAAGAGAGCACGAAAGAAATGGTTTCTGATATCTCTCACCAGTTAAAGACACCGGTTGCAGCTTTGGATACATGTTTTAGTGTGCTGATGCAGAATGACTTAAGTGCCACAGAACAGGAGGAGTTTCGTATCCGTTGTCGGAGTGCTCTGGATGGACTGGAGACATTATTGCAGTCGCTTCTTGATATATCCAAGATGGAAACTGGACTGATTCAGATTAATAAGAAAAAACTTCCGCTTATGGATACTGTCATATCTGCTGTGAACTGTACTTATCCAAAAGCGGATGAGAAAGAAATTGAATTCGTTTTTGACTATGCAAAAGAGCTGGAAACATGCACGATTATGCAGGATAAAAGGTGGCTTGGTGAAGCTGTGATCAACGTTCTGGATAATGCGGTCAAGTACAGTCCGTGTGGTTCAAAAATATTTATCCGGTTACAAAAAAGAAACGATCTTGTAAGAATGGAAATTGAGGATCAGGGAATTGGTATTCCGCAGAATGAGTATCACAAAATTTTTCAACGATTTTACAGAGGAAGTTCCAGGAAGGTCATGGAAAAGAGTGGTACAGGAATCGGACTTTTTCTATCGAGAGAAATTATCGAAAAACACGGAGGTACAATCATGGTAACCTCCGGCAAAAAGAAAAAAGGAAGCACGTTTGTGATTCAATTACCATATGTTGGTTAAATTTTAAGTGGGCAGAAATCTTACAATTCTGTAAGACTTCTGCTCGTTTTTTGAAAGTGAAATGAAAGATTATCCTGATACAATTTGGATGTAGGTTGAAAAATGACCAATTATATAAACAGGCAAAGAAAGTGTGCTGAAAAGGTACGTTTTACAGAATTGAAAAGGAGGTAGCACATTGAGTGTGATATTAGAAACCAAGCAGCTTTGTAAGTTTTATGGCGCGGGTGAGAATCAGGTCAAAGCGGTCAATCAGGTGGACATTCAGATTGAGCAGGGAGAATTTGTCGCAATTGTCGGAAAGTCAGGTTCCGGTAAAAGTACATTACTTCATATGCTTGGAGGGCTAGACACCCCGACAAAAGGCAGTGTTACTTTAGCAGGGAAAGATTTATACAGGATGAAGGAAGATGCCCTTGCTGTTTTCCGCAGAAGAAAAATCGGATTTGTTTTTCAGGCATTTAATCTGGTTTCATCTGTTAATGTCTGGGAAAATATTGTACTGCCACTGGGGCTGGATGGAAGAAAAGTGGATGAAGCGTATGTAAATGATATCATTGCAACTCTGGGGATTGAAAACCGGATTTATAATCTGCCAAATCAGTTATCCGGAGGACAGCAGCAGAGAGTAGCAATTGCAAGAGCACTGGTGAATCGTCCGGAAATTATATTTGCAGATGAGCCGACAGGAAATCTTGATTCTAAGACCAGTGATGAGGTAATCGCTCTGCTTAAGATGACAGCAAAAAAATATGGACAGACAATTGTAATGATTACCCATGATGACGAAATTGCACAGGTCGCTGACCGTATTCTGGTGATTGAGGACGGACAGGTGGTGGATTTCAGATGAAGACAATAAGCAGGATTGCATATAGCAATGACAAAAGGAACAGGACAAGAAGTATACTGATCATGATGGCAATCTGTCTGACCACGATGCTGCTTGTTATCATCAGTACTGTGGGAAATGGGGTAATTCATTTACAGAAAAGTCAGGCGGCAGGATCATATGGAAGCAATTATGGTCTGTTTGTTTCCGCAGACGGATCGCAGTTAAAAGAAGTAAACCGCCGTGCGGAAATAGATGCTACAGGCACTATGTGCACCGAAGGTATTATAAAAGGCAATGAAAAAGGCGGGTTTGTCTGCATGGATGAGACTGCAAGAAAAATGCTTCCTTATAATAAAGAATATGAGTTGAAGGAAGGAAAGTATCCGGAAAAAATGCAGGAAATTGCCGCAGGAAGAGCATTTTTTCGTGCAATGGGGTATGGTGATGTAAAGATCGGAGATACGGTTACACTGGATTATCGCGCAGGGATGCAGTCAGAATATAAGCCGGAAAAATTTGTTGTCAGCGGAATCCTATATGATCGGGATGAGTATACCATCGAGGCATCTTATGTTGCTTTCGGGTCACAGGAGTTTTATGATGAGCACGTCGCAGAGAATGACAGACAGTATAATATTTATTTTACTTTAAATGATTCTGCAAATGTATCTATGAATAATATTGATTCGGTTATAAAGCAGATTGCAGCAGCTTGTGGGATCAAAGAAAAAAACGTTATAGTCAATGATCTCTATTTGCAATGGGTCTTGCAGCCGAGTTATGAAACGATTGCGGTATGCGGGGTTTTGATTCTTGCAATTGTACTTTTCTCTGTTGTGGTCATTTATAATATTTTTCAGGTCGGTATTGCCAACAAGATACAGGAGTATGGAAAAATCAAGGCTCTGGGAGCGACAAAAAAGCAGATGAAACAACTGATCTTCAGAGAGGGCATTTTTTTGACATTTTTTTCAATACCAGTTGGATTGCTTCTTGGTTTTCTGATTGCAAAATGCGGTTTTAACTGGCTGGTAGAACAGGGGAACCTTGTATCAACCCAAACTGGCTCTATGGAAGTTCAAAATCAGCAGGTGCCTCTGTTTTCCCTGCCTGTTATGCTTCTCTGTATTTTCGTATCATTTCTTACCGTTGCTTTGGCACTGCGTAAACCAATGAAAATTGTTTCACGGATTTCACCTATCGAGGCAACACGGTATTTAGAAAATGCAGAAACACAAAAAAAAGGAAAACGAAATGGCAGAAAAAATGTTACCGTGTTTTCTATGGCAATGGCAAATATAACGGGTAATCCAAAAAGAACCATTGGTACCATCCTCACACTGGGGCTTTCCTGCGCATTGTTTGTGATTATCTCTAATTATGTAGGAAATATTGATACGGAGCATGAAGCACGTCTTTCCGTTAATCATGGACAATTTGAACTGCAGCTTGACTATTCTGCTGAGTACGATGAAAGATATCCGGAGAATAATCTGGATACGATTCTGACGGATAATCCATTGAATGATTCAATGATTGAAGAAATCAAAAGCATTCCAGGAGTGACAGATGTCATGACGAGAGAGATTGTCTCTGTAAATCTGAACGGAACAAGATTTCCGGCTGATATTGTGAGTAAAAATGATTTTGATTTTATGCGCCAAGACGGGGATATTGGCTCTATGGACTATGATAAGGCGGTAAAGAATGGTGATATTTTCTTTGGTTGGTCGGCATGGATGGAACAAGATGGATATGCTCCGGGTGAATCCATTGCATTTGACTTTGAGAATGGAAGTGGAACCGATACCTATCAGGGAAAGATTGCAGGATCCTTTGTAAGTGCGGACACTTATCTTGTCATTCCGGAAGGTGTATACCGTTCCATGAATCCGCGGGGAACAGCCTATGGCTATCTGTGGGTGGACTGTGATAAAAAAGATGTTGCATCTGTGGAACAGAGTCTGAATACTTTGATTTCTAATACTTCGCATATAAAAATGGATACCTATCATGCACAGTTACAATCTGCAGAATTCACAGCTCGCATGATGAAGCTTGGCTGTTATCTGTTTATGGCGGTTGTAGGACTCATCGGTTTTATGAATATGGCAAACACCATAATCATGAATATTACGACAAAAAAGCAGGAATATGGTGTATTACAGGCTGTGGGTATGACAAATAAACAATTAAATTTATGTCTGCAGTTACAGGGAATGATGTTTACGGTTGGTACCATATGCGTAGCTTTAATCATTGGTCTGCCGCTCGGCTATGCACTTTTTTCCTATGCAAAACATAATGGAATATTTGGAATGAATATCTATCATGTTCCAATCGTACCAATTTTTATTATGATTTTTTTGGTCGGTCTGTTGCAGATTGTACTTTCCTGCGTTTTAAGCAGTAATCTGAAAAAGGAAACGCTGGTTGAAAGAATAAGGTATCAGGGATAGCAAGTAATATATAATGAACTAGGTCTTAACGAAGAGGAGAAATAAATAACTTTCAGTTGACCGAGTTCTTTAGAGCGAAGGATTGCTGGATTAGAAAGTGTCTTTTACAGAAAGGTAACAGAAATTTTTATAAACAACAGGCAGATGCTGTTGGATAGATTGCTAACAGATTAGATAATAAAGGAATTAATAGATTCAAGTTTATAGAGGACTTAATGAATCCTTGTAATATTGGGCGTTGCATGAATGTTAATTTGCGTTGCTTGATGTATTGATGGCTAATCAGTATACTAGTTTTATCAAACGAAAGGAGTAACTAGAGATGCTTGGTGAAAATATAAAAACTTATCGACAGAAAAAAGGATATACACAGGAAGAAGTTGCCAACAGACTTCATGTGACAAGACAGACTATTTCAAAATGGGAGAAAAACTATTCGGTTCCAGATGCTGAAGTATTTGTAAAATTAGCAGATGTATTAGAGGTTCAAACAAGTCAGTTGCTTGAAGTAAAGGTAGATAGTGATGTGCAAACAACAGAAGAAAAACAGAATGCTTATGCAGAGCAACTAGCACATATTGCTGAACAGATGGCAATCAGAAATCGTCAACGTAAAAGAATATGGAAAACGATAGGAATAGTCTTTGCAGTAATCATCGTTGTATGTATTATTCTTATAGTTATGAATATTGCATTTTTTTCTGCTTACCCGACCACAGAGGATGTTCAGACACACGAAGAGACTATTATGTTGGAAGAATAGAGTTACGAACTTCTTGTTTGTCGAGATGTTGCAAAAATTGGAATCAGGAAAGAGCGAGTTGTCCAGATGATTTTTCATCATTTGGGCGGCTTTTTCAATATCGCCATTTTTATAGGTGTCAAAAATCGTCTGATGTTCGTCATCAATCTGCGTTTGAATCTGAGTTTCCTGACTGTATTGATTTGAAAAAAGAATAATGGTTCCTGGTTTCTGCATCAGAAAGAGCCGCAGTTTTACGTTCATTAGTTATTCAAAGACAGATCATGGCTTATCATAGGTCTCCAGCCTACTGATACCACTAAAGATAAGCCAGCATACAGCTATAAAGATTCAAAGGTTTCATCCGATGAACACCCAAAACCAAATGTGACACCAAGTACGGCATCAACAATCAAAGCAGTATCTCTATCCAAAACATTTTATACTTACGATGGAAAAGTGAAAAATCCAACGATCAAAGTATACAATACAGAAGGCAAACAGATTTCTTCCAAATATTACACAGTAAAGAAGTCATCTGGCCGTAAAAATGTTGGTAAATACAAATATACAATAACATTTAAAAATGGATACAAAGGGAAAAAGATAGTTTACTTCACGATCAATCCAAAATCAGCAAAGCTGACCTCACTCAAAAGAGGATTAAATGGATTTACAGCAAAATGGGGAAAAGTAGCTACGCAAGCTTCTGGATATCAGATTCGATACAGCATGAAATCTTCCATGGCTGCATCAAAAGTAGTGACAGTTAAAAACTACAAGACGACATCCAAAAAGATCACACATCTTAAGAAAAATAAGAAATATTATGTTCAGATCCGTACATATAAAACAGTGTCCAAAGTAAAATATTATTCTGGATGGAGTGGTAAGAAAACGGTTGTGACAAAATAAAAAACAATCTTCTTGTGTTTACGTGTCACGAGTTATATACTTAAAGTGTTAGACTTTATGAGGAGGATATGCCATGAGAAAGATGATGAAAAGGGCAGGAGCGGTAGTACTTTCGCTTGCTGTAGCAATGTCGATGTTATTTTCATTAGCTGCATTGCCACAGATGAAAGTATCTGCTGCTGAAGAAATGAGTCGGTTGAAGAAGTGGTCGCTGATCGCAGGCAGGCTTGGTGATGACGCTTATTTCACAGAAAAACCAACAGACAAAACAGCTGCATTCTACACTGCTGCAGAATATTTCTGGAATGACGAGGAAAAGGTTCTCGCATTAGATTTTTGCAGTCGGGTAAAAGATTATTTTGCGGGAGAAGAAGATTTTGACGAAGCGAAATTGGCAAATATCGGAGAAAATGATTTCTTTTCCTATGACAGTGCTAGGCAGGAAGTGACAATCAAAGGAGTATATGGTGGAGACTCATTGCAGTGCATTGAGCTTGGACAATCAGAAGACGGAAACGAAGACTATGGTGTCTGGGTTGATCCTGAAGAGCCAGATCTCAAACCATATTATACAGTATTAGAGTTTAATGATGACGGTGCAATCGTATCCTATAAGAAACTCTCAGATGATGCAGTACAATTTACATTTGATGTTGGTTTGGAAAATGAAGATGGAGAAGTGACAAATAGCCTCACAACAGAAACTAACAAGGTGTTCATTCCGAAGAATTGTACAGCAAAGTTCAGCTACTGGATCACGATCAAAGCAGATGAAGATAAGATGCCGGTACAATTCACAAGTGATGGTGTATTGGGAGATATTTTTGCACTGGATCTTAAAAGTGCTTCGCCAAAGATTGTAAGCACAGAGGATGACATACTTTCAACAGAAAAAACAGGTTCTACCCAAATTACTTATGAGGTTACATCTCCGGAAACAGGAGTTACATTGTTCAAGCAAACAGTGCCATGTACTTGTTTTGAACTGTCGGTAGAAGGATGTGATTCGCCGTACGGGTGGATTAACATGCTTCCGAAAGAAAGTATGACGCTGAAAGCCAATATTAAAGGATACGACAGTAAGAAAGTTACATATATGTGGGATTCGAGAAAATATGGTATTGCGGAGGGTGGATCTACTTGTACGGTAAAAGCACCATCTTCTCTTGGCGAAGGTACAGTAGATATCTCTCCATGTTTTGACGGAGAATCTGTGGAATATTCATACGAGCAAGCTGTGAATGTTAGAAACTGCAAATTAGCTGTTTCTATCAATGATATGAAGACATTTAAGAAAGCAACAGAACCATTAAAGGTAGGAGAAACTTATTGGCTTAACTTGGGTGGTGCAGACTGGGGCTGGAACTATAAGAATGGATCTCATACATTCTATAAGATCAAGCTTTCACAAAACGGTAAAACACTTAACATTGATGACAATGAAAAGGCTTTGAAATCAGATTTTGCCAATATTGGTATTGGTGCCGGCGGAGGTGTACCAAACCGTATTCTGACTCCAAAGAAAGCGGGAACATTGACAATCACCGGAACGATTTACCGCAATGGAAAAGCTTTCAAAACTGTGACAAAAAAGGTTAAGATCACAAACAAAGTTTCAGTTAAGAAGACAACTCTTTCCAGCGTGAAAAATGTAAAAGGCAAAAAGATGCTGGTAAAATGAAAAAAGAATACATCCGGAAATGGTTACCAAATCCAGTATTCTACAAGCAGTAAATTTGCCAAAGGAAATAAGATAAAGACAATCAGTAAAAATAGTACAACAAGCTGTACGATCAGTAAGCTGAGCAAAAAAAAGACATACTATGTACGTATCTGCACTTGTAAGAAAGTTGCGAAAAAGACATACTACTCTGGATGGAGTACTGTAAAAAAAGTAAAGATTACAAAGTAAAAGAATGAGATGCGAAAAGGATTTCCAGGAGGTTTCTGGAAATCCTTTTTTGCATATGTGCGCCTAGCGGCGCACGTTTCTAACGGGTTAAAGTCCCGAATCCACCCGGTAGTGGGAAGGATATAGTCGACTAACTCATGGACAAATCTCTGGTCTGACGAACAGAAATCTCATATGAGGTTATGCATGGGGGTACCACTGCTTGACATTAATGCGTGAAGTAACATAGTCTATTTAACATGATATATTATGCATTTTGCAAAATGCAAATAAAAGATGAAAACGGAAGGTAGTCAAGGGAAAAAAGGTAGTACTGGTAGAGAAAGGCGCGACCAAGCGAAGCGGGGGTGGCGCGGTTATAACAATTGCGAGTGCATTATTGTTGGTATTATATAATGAAAAATAAATGACAGGAAGAGGTGTCAGATGGTTCTGGCATCTTTTTTTATTGCTAGTGATTGTGTTATACTGGACTTGTTTAACTGGAGATAGAACTTAAACTATAAAATAAAGTATAAAACGAAGGAACAGTCATATGAGTGAATATATAACGACTTATACAGGAATACATTTTAAACCGACAGAACCGGAACCGGAGCTAATCCGGGTGGAAGACATTGCGCATGCGCTCTCGATGATTTGCCGGGGAAATGGACATGTGCATACATTCTGGTCGGTGGCAGAACATTGCATCTGTTGTGCGAAGGAAGCGGCAGCCAGAGGTTTGCCGGACCGCATGGTGCTTGCGTGCCTGCTTCATGACGCCAGCGAATGTTATATGTCGGATGTCCCGACACCTTTTAAGAAGCAGCTCCCGGAGTACGAGGAGCGCGAAGAACGTCTGCTTCGCATGATTTATGAGAAATTTCTTGGCTCGGCATTGACGGAAGAAGAACAGGAGCAGTTAGATGAAATTGATCATGCTCTGGTCTTATATGATCTGGAAGTGCTGCTGAAAGAAAAACAGCAGGAGGAGAAGCCGGAGCTTCGCATTGAGCTGGATTATACGGTGTGTTCGTTTGATGTGGCGGAGGCAGAGTATTTGCAGATTTTCAGGAAGTATTATGAAAATCTACAGAGAGACAAAGGAATATCATGAGTATAGAAAATAAACAGGATGAATTATAAAGGAGATATACTATGAACGCAAAACGAGTGATTGCACTTATTGCAGCACTGGCAATACCGGTGCTATATATCATCACAATAATATTATTTATGATAGGAAGCGATTATGCCAATCTGTTTCTGGCGGTGTCACTGGGAGGAACATTTTTCCTGACACCGGTCATTTTTCTGCTGACGAGAGTGCCAAAAGATATCGGAGAAGTGAGCGGAAACATTGCAGATATGTTAAAGAAAGATAAGGAAGAGTAACGATGAGTGATTTTACACATTTTAACAAGCAGGGTGAAGCCGTTATGGTGGATGTTAGCGAGAAGAAAGATACAGTAAGGGAGGCAACAGCGTCCGGACGGATACGGATGTCGGAAGAGTGTTACCTGAAAGTAAAAAATGATGATATGAAAAAGGGAGATGTGCTTGGTGTCGCGCGTATTGCCGGAATCATGGGCGCTAAGAAGACTTCCGAGCTGATCCCGCTGTGTCACATATTAAACTTAAGTAAACTGGAAGTGGAATTTATCTTCAATGACAATACTTTTGAAATTGAGACAAGGTGCACAGCGAAGACAACCGGGAAGACCGGTGTGGAAATGGAAGCACTGACCGGGGTAAATGTCGCTTTGCTTACGATTTATGATATGTGTAAGGCAGTGGATAAGGGAATGGAAATAAATGAAGTACATTTGCTACGCAAATCCGGCGGCAAAAGTGGAGTGTGGGAGAGACAATGA
This sequence comes from Dorea sp. OM07-5, assembly GCF_003481355.1. Classification (NCBI taxonomy): domain Bacteria; kingdom Bacillati; phylum Bacillota; class Clostridia; order Lachnospirales; family Lachnospiraceae; genus Dorea; species Dorea sp. OM07-5. The sequence goes on from NZ_QUKZ01000003.1 coordinate 200,050, forward strand.
TTGAGATAAACATACAGAAAACATTGGGCAGATTTCATCTGGATATGCATGTGAAAAGTAATAGCAAAAGAATCGGCATCCTCGGCGCAAGTGGCTGTGGGAAAAGTATGACATTAAAGTGTATTGCAGGGATAGAGACACCGGATCAGGGGCAGATCGTACTGGAAGAGCGGATTTTGTATGACAACACTCAGAAGATTAACATCAAACCGCAGAAGAGAAAGATTGGTTATCTTTTTCAGAATTATGCGCTGTTTCCGACGATGTCTGTGCGGAAAAATATTATGGCAGGACTTCGATGCAGCCAGGAAGAGCAGGAAAAAATTGCGGATCAGATGATTGAGAAATTCCAGCTGACCGGATTGGGAAACAGACTTCCGGGGGAACTGTCCGGCGGGCAGCAGCAGCGAGTGGCGCTGGCAAGAATTATGGCATATGAACCGGATGCGATTTTGCTGGATGAGCCATTTTCAGCGCTGGATGAATTTCTGAAAGATAAATTGCAGCAGGAACTGATGGAAATGCTGGAAGATTATCCGGGTACGGTTATTTTAGTGTCTCACAGCAGGGATGAGATTTATCGTTTCAGTGAAGAACTTGTCATTATAGACAAGGGAAAAGTGGTATGCGCCGGAAAGACAGAAGAGATTTTTGCATACCCGGAGTGGAAAGAAGCAGCGAGATTGACCGGGTGTAAAAATATCACGAAAGTAATCCGTGAAGATGCCCATCATTTACAGGTGCCGGCATGGGAAATCTGTCTTGCACTGAAGCAGGAGATATCGGAAGAAATCCAGTACATAGGAATCCGCGCACATGACTTTGTGCCGGTGTGGGATGAGATTTCAGATGAAGGAAAGCGGAATCAGGAGAAAGCGAATGAAAATTTGAATAACAACCGGATCCCGGTGAAAATTGAAAGTGTAGCAAAACTTCCATTTGAGCACAGATTTTTTCTGCGGATATCCGAGAAATGCCGGGAAGAAAATGTAGAAACAGAAGCAAGCGAAAATGTGTGTTGGTTTGTGCAGCGCGACCAGTGGAAAATGCTGGAAGAGCGAGGTCTCCCGGCATGGCTTTATCTCCCGGAGGAGAAGATATTATTATTAAAATAAATATCAGAGTGTTGTAAGTACTTTCTGTTGATTTGCGTTGTATCAGGATTATGCGCCGGGACGCATGTGTGTTTGGCTTGAATCTGGTTTTATTTTATTGGGGAAGGCACTCTCCGACAAGTACACACAATTAAGTGGTGTAGTGCCCTGGAGGAAATGATTGCGTGTTTATAAGGAAAATCGGAGTCTCTGAAATACAAAAAATTTAAGAAGGTGATGGAAAAACAGATGGGAATATTGGATAAAAGAATCGAATGTGTTATCATAAGCATGTAGCGAAAACTTCAAGGGTTATGAATATTCGGAGAAGGATTACGTGAGTGCAAAGCACAGAGCGATTTGCTGACCGGGACGAAACGGTTCGGTGAATTGAAGAAATCAATTGGAAGTGTGTCGCAGAAAGTTGAGTATTCCCTGACGAAACTTGGGTGGAGCCTGCAGCCGATCCTGGATGCCATGAAAGACTGGGGCGAAGACTATAAGAGCAGTCTGGAGAAAAAATACGAAAATCATAAAAAGATATGATTTGTCATTTGGAGGTTTTACAATGGAAGAAAAGTGTTACAGTAAAGTACCGGTATTTGAAAATGGAATGGCTCAGCCAGTATTTCCATTTACCGATGGGAAAAGCGGAGAAAAATACGATGCGAAGACATCTGATACTGTGAGATATTGTGTTTATGTTGAATCCGATTATGATATGGACGGAGACGGAAAAAGAGATCTTGTCAAAGCATTGATCCAAGTTCCGCGAAGTGCTGTAGAGGGAAATTATAAAGCACCTGCTTTATTCGAGGCGCGTCCGTATTGTGCCGGTGTGCAGGAAGACGGATATCAGCATATGAAAGATGTAGCGGAGAAGGAATACCGCAAATTTGATATGGAAGAGTTGAATCACAAGGCAGATCCGCGTGTACCGACGGGTTCTGTCAGTGCAATGGAACTGGCACTTAAAGCAGATCCGTCTGACTGGTATTACCCGGATAAAGGGAACAACAACAGTATGGTTTACGAGAATTTAGAGAATTTCAACTATTATCTTGTGCGTGGATTTGCAGTGATTGTCAGCGCAGGATTTGGTGCACTCGGCTCAGATGGATTTAATTTTGTCGGTTCAGATTTTGAAAGAGATGCTTTCAAATGTGTGGTAGAATGGCTGCACGGAGACCGCACTGCTTACGCAGACCGCACAGGAACAACCGAGACAAAGGCAGACTGGTGCAATGGAAAAGTTGCCATGACTGGAAGATCTTATGCAGGAACAATGCCATTTGCAGTGGCAACAACCGGTGTGGAAGGTCTTAAGACAATCGTTCCGGTTGCAGGAATCGCAGACTGGTACACACAGCAGAATATGCAGGGTGCACAGCGTTACTGGCCAAAAGAGATGTTAAATAGTTTTCTGGCTTACTACTGCTCCAGCCGCTATAATGACGAGACATTATCCGAGAAGCAGCTGGATGATATCGCCGCATTTCATCACGAATTAAGTTTGCAGCAGTTAAAATGTGGATTTGACTATGATCCGGAGTTCTGGGGAAGCGGAAATTATCGCTTAAATGCAGATAAGATCAAATGCAGCGCTCTGATCGTACAGGGATTGAATGATGAGAATGTTTCAACGAAACAGTTTGAGATGATGTACCGTTCTTTCAAACAGGCAGGACAGACGGTGAAGACAATCGTGCATCAGGGACCACATATCACACCGACTATGCCGAATAAAAATTACGGTATTTTGCTCAATGGTCAATTCTATGATGACGTTGTAAATAAATGGATTTCTCATTATCTGTTTGATGTGGAAAATGATGCAGAAGAGATGCCGGAAGTTCTGGCACAGACGAACTATGATCAGAAGAAGTGGGAAACAGAAAAGTCATGGCTCGTAAGTGATAGCATGAAGCTTAACAGCGCTGAATCGGGAGAGGCAGTGATCGATACAGACTGGGAGAAAGCCGGAATCAGTGCAGAAAACTTTGATGACGTGATGGGTATTACATCTACCAACATGGGCAAACGTTATGTGACAGCACCATTTGAGAAAGCTGTTACAGTGCAGGGTACTGTGTGCCTGAAGATGAGAGCTGCGTTAAAAGACGGAGATGCGGAATGCGATTTCCATCCGGAGAACAGAAATGATGCAGATACACTTACGATGAAGCTTGGAAACTCAAAAATTTCCGGTAAGATGGATGATGTGGAAGTTGCAGTTCTTCTCTGCGATGTGTGTGATGAGGAATTTGACAGCATTCAGACAGTTGATCCGGAGAGAAATATTGTTCCGGTAGAGGTCGTAAAAGAAGGCGGCATTGTAAATGGCGGAGATCTTCCGGCATTTGATGAAGCTGAATTTAAGACAGTACATAAAAAATACCGTGTGATCACAAGAGCATTTGCAGACCTGTGTAACCCAGAAGCAGGATACGAACCGGAAACAGCGCAGAACAGTATTGAACTTAAAAAGGGTGAATATCACGATTATAACATTTATCTGAATGCGACCAGATATACGGTGCAGCCGGGACATAGCCTTGCGATTGTAATTGCAACAGAAGATCCGGTAAACTGCCTGATCCATAAGACTTACAGTGTTGCAATCGATAATGCATCTGTGAAAGCGGAAGTACCTGTGACAAAAGCAGCAGAGGACAGAACATTAACTCTGAAATAGCAGAAGCGATTGTCTTAGATATGTTATGGTGATGTGTTATAAGATGAGATGCAAATGAAAGAGATGCCAGGAAAGTAAGATAATGCTTTCCTGGTAAAAATCAAAGAATATTTTGGAGTTGAGAGTTGCATTTTCGACGGGAATTTGTTAGAATAGTTAACCGTATGAAAAATAAATAAAGATTTTGGTATTAATTGGAAACGACACAAGTGTATGCTTGATTAACGAACAACACAAGTGTCTTTTTTGTACCCATTTTAAGAATTTATGAGAGAAAAGGAGAACAAACAATGCCAAAAACTTTATTTCAAAACATTTTTTTTACACTGATGATGTCATTTTTGATGGTCTACGTCATGGTCTGTTACAATATCGCACTGAACATGGGTGGAATGAGCAATGAAATTTTCCTGATGGCTTTTGGAGAAATGAAAATCATGTGGCCGGTTGCATTTTTACTGGAGTTCTTTGTAGTAGATAAGATGGCACATGCACTTGCGTTCCGTATTGTGACACCGAAGGACAGACAGATTGTAATCGTGCTTGCAATTTCTGCAATGATCGTATGCATTATGTGTCCGGTTATGAGTCTGATCGCGACAGTACTTTTCAAAAATGCAGGAGCAAATGTGCTTGCAACATGGTTTGAAACAACATTTTTTAATTTCCCGGTTGCATTATTCTGGCAGATTTTTTACTGTGGACCGTGTATTCGTTTTATTTTTGGAAAATTATTTCCGGAAAAGGAAAATACATCAGATGCAGTAAGTGCGGAATCATAGAGAAATGTTATAATTAAGAAATACAACGGGGCTGGCGCGCTAGTAATCATTAAAGCGCCAGCCTCGTTTGTTAATGTATGATTATATTATTTGCCAAGTGCGAGCTTACCCATTGCATCTGCCTGAAGGATAGCATCATACAGTTCAACCGGCTGTACGTCGCCGGCAAGATTGTGGATGGTCTCACCTGGTACACAGGCATTTTTGGCGATTGTTTCAACCTGTTCTGCAGTAGTAACTCCAATTTCTTCAAGTGTGACAGGAAGACCGACTTCCATACAGAAATTCTGTACTTCTTCAAATTCTTCTTTTGGAACACCTTCCAGAATAAGCTGAACCAATGTTCCGAGTGCAACGCAGCAGCCGTGGTCGGCATGTGCGATTCCAAGAGAAGTTACACCATTGTAGAAAGAGTGTGCAGCGGCACAGTTTACATTATCAGCACCAACACCGGAAAGATATACATTTGCCTCTACAATATTCTCCAAAGCAGGAGTAACAGCATGTACTTTGCATGCTTCTACAGCCTGTTTACCATATTCACGAAGTGTGTCATAACACAATCTTGCAAGTGCTTGACCGGCTCTTGTGATTCCAGTACCTTCCAGACTGGCAGATTCAGTACGGATAGAAGCACGACCTTCAAAATAAGTTCCGAGTGCATCGCCCATTCCTGCAATGAGGAATTTTACCGGCGCATTGGCGATGACCGTCGTATCAACCATGACTGCATCCGGGTTAGTAGGATAGAATAAATATTTATCAAAACTATGATCGTCGTTGTAAATAACGGAAAGTCCGGTACATGGTGCATCAGTTGCAGCAACTGTAGGAACAATAACGATATGTTTTCCTGAATAGTATGCAGTTGCTTTTGCTGTATCGACTGCACTTCCACCTCCGACAGCAACAACAGTGTCTATTTTGTCTTCTTTTACAATGTCTTGCATTTTGGCTATTTCACTTTTGCTGGAAATGCCGCCGAAAATTTCATAACGTCTGTAGTCGTCTAAATCTCCAAAACTCTGCTCGATTTTATCGTGGCAGGCTTTATATCCGCTTCGGGAACAGACAAATAACCATCTTTTTCCCATATAGCCCATTTCTTCCTGAAATTTCAAAAGTGCATCTCTGCCCTGTACATATTTGAGTGGTTCACGCATTGCTCTAAGTCTCTCCATCATGATCAGTTACCTCCTGAAATTATATATCTTTTTGTCACCGTCTATAGTATAGCACAATTTCAAAAAAGTGTGATAATTTTTTAACATATTAATCAAAAAAATAACGATGAGTTTAATGTGATAAAGTGTTAAATTTGGGACGGGGATTTTCTAGAAAATCCCCGTCCCAAATTTAGTTTTACTGCATCTCTTCTGTATAGATTGAATAGACTTCTTTCTGATTAATCAGTTCCTCCAGAGTTTCTTTATCCGTAACGGTTGCGTATCCATAGATGTGAAGTCCGTGTTTCTTCACATAGGATTTCGCCTGTGCAAGTATTCCGGCATTAAAAGTTCCGGTATTACCGGATTCGGACATCATCTGTACAAATTTTTCCTGATCGGTAAGGTAATTTAAAAGGCTCAGAAAATGCTGCTTCGCATATTTTCCTTTGTATAGATTTTTAATTGCACTATCTGCTTCATCAATCCAGCCATCTTTATTGACCTTACATCCCGGAAATAAATTAGGATATTTCTTATCATTCCATGCAATCGGACCGAAAGAAGAAGGATTGCATACGAAACCGATATTTGAGGTATGGAGTGAATAGGATGGATCACCATCTAAAGAATCAAATGCATTTATCTGCACACCGCACCATACTTCGTTGATCTTCTGCTTTTGAATATATTTTGCAAAAGAAGGATAATCCATAATATTTTCCAGAGATACATAAGCTAAGTACATTTTACGTGAATCCAGATCTTTGATGTAAGCTTTTGAATCTTCTTTGTTTCCACCGGCGCTTGTGGAAATAGATTCGCCTTCTTTCAAATCTACAACTTTTTCCATGTATGCAACATTTTCAGAAGCAGAAGAGGTTTTTGACTTTGCACCTGCCTGATTCCAGAAAAATGAATTGCCGACTGGCGTTTTTAAAACATTGCTGTCATAGTAATGGATTTTTCCGCGTGTAATATAACCGGAGACATCTGTCATCGTTCCGGTCATGCTGAAAGTCTGTGGAATTGTAAAATTATAATCGCCATATCCTTTTGATTCCACAGTGGCAGAAACTCTGCGCTTACCTGGAAGAAACAGTTCTGTGTAAGCTGCCATATCCCGGCTGAGCTGTGTCTGGGTGGATTGACCGGCCTTGGCTTCTTTGGCAGGATTATAATAAAATCTGGAAACGACTGACGGCAGGCAAAATTGTATAAATAACACCAGTACAAGTGTAACTGCAAGCACAGCGAGTCCAAGTTTGCGGAAAGCACTTCGGATAGAGCGGTTGACGACTTTGATAAAATCGGTATCGTCTTTTTCCATAAATACATCGCCTAATTCCGGAATTTCCTCTTTTTCATAAAGATAATCACCAATAGCTTCCTGACGCTCAATGTCCTGTTCTATTTTTTTTTGCTGTTCCGGCTCAAGTTCGCCGGCTTTATATAATTCAATTAATTCACGATAAGTCATCTTGTTCCCTCCTATATGATATAAGATATTTTTTGAGCTCTTTTTTCGCACGATAGGCAAGCATTTTCACGCTGCCGGTAGTGAGCCGTAGCATGGCGGCAATTTCTCTCTGGGAAAAATCTCCAAAATATTGTAAAAGAATGACTTCTTTCTGCTGTCCTTTTAAATGGTGGATCGCTTCCCAAAGCTGTTTTGTCCCTTCTTTTTGTAAAATTTCTTCCAGAACATCCTTCTTGATAAAATATTCCGAAACAGGAGCTGCATCTTCTGTATGGATTGCCTCCAGTGATGCAAGAGTTTTTGCTTTCTTATAATAATTGTAGTAAAGATTTCTCGCTACCATATAAAGCCAGGCACGCATATTGGTGTGAGAATCCTTCAGCGAAAGCCAGGCTTTTAAAAATGTATCCTGTAAAATATCGTCAGTTACAGTGCAGTTTGAACTGAGTGAATAGATGTAAAGATACAGTTCTCTGTAGTAGCGTTTATACAGTTGTTCCAGTAAATACTTGTTCAGATCCTCACCCCCCTCACTTTCATACTTGAAATATCCGTAGCTTTCTTAACTATATAACAATTTTGCTTTAAAGAGGTAACGATTTTGTTTAATAATTTTTTTGGGTATCACTTTATGGTATAATAAGACTGAATTTTGGTCTAAAATATGGATAAAAAGTGTCAGAATGGCATGCGGTATGGTGCTGGACCAGGCGGAATCTGAGGTGAAAAAATTCAAAGAACTTCCGATTGATGGAACGATTGATGGGTTGTCATTGCTACTCGCTGAAGATAATGAATTAAATGCGGAAATTGCAGAATTACAATTGAAAGAAGCAGGAGCAGACGTTACAATTGTCAGAGATGGACAACAGGCGGTAGATTTATTCATAGAAAAACCGGAAGGAACATTTGATGCAATCCTAATGGATATTATGATGCCGGTAATGGACGGACTGTCTGCAACTCGTGTGATTCGTGTGTTAGACCGGGAAGATGCTAAGACGATTCCGATCATTGCGATGACAGCAAACGCATTTGCGGAAGATGCGAGAAGAAGTATGGAAGCGGGAATGAACGCACATCTCGCAAAGCCATTGGATATGAAAAAAGTTATATTAACCATTCAAAAATGTTGTGATAATAAAAAGTAGAGTGATGTTCGGATATAGGAAAAAGAAATATACAGAACGAAAAGGAAAGGCTTAGTATAGATACGGAAAAAAGAAAAGGAACAATTAATTATCAACAGCCTATTGACGAGATATATTAAACATGGCTGGATGTTTATTCCTGTTTTAATTTGAATATAAAGAGCATATAATTAGAAAAGAAAAATATTGACATTAACAGGAACTTTCTATATAATAATGAAATTGTGAAAGTGTCTTTATTTGTGCCTGAACAGGCAGAATAATGAATAAAAATAACAGATTTATGAATATGTATACTAAAGTTGCAAGTATAAAAGAAAAGGAGTAAAAGCATAATGGAAGCAAAGAAGAGATTACTTACTTATGCAGGATTGAAGGCGCTGGAAGACGAGCTTGAGAATCTGAAAGTTGTAAAACGTAAAGAAGTTGCCGGAAAAATCAAAGAGGCAAGAGAGCAGGGAGACCTGTCAGAGAATGCAGAGTATGATGCAGCAAAAGATGAGCAGAGAGACATAGAAGCAAGAATCGAAGAGTTGGAAGGCATTTTAAAGAATGCAGAAGTTGTTGTAGAAGATGAAGTAGATTATGATAAAATCAACGTTGGATGTACTGTAAAAGTATTTGATATTACATTTGATGAAGAGATGGAATTCAAGATTGTAGGTTCTACAGAGGCTAACAGTCTGGAAGGTAAGATTTCCAATGAGTCACCGGTAGGACATGCTCTGATCGGTAAGACAGTGAACGATGTCGTAGAAGTAGAGACACAGGCAGGAATTATGCAGTACCGTGTACTGGATATCAGTCGCTCAAACTAATTTAGAAGATGACAATCCAACCCCTCAGAGACTGAGGGGTTTAGTCGCATAAAAGGGAAGGAGAAAAGAATGGGAGAGCAGAAGAAGACACAGGAACCGGATATAAATCAGTTAAAGAAAGTCCGCAGAGAGAAACTCGCCGATTTACAGGCTAATGGAAAGAATCCATTTGAGATTACAAAGTATGATGTGACATGTCACGCTGCTGATGTGAAAGACAATTATGAAGAGATGGAAGGAAAACACGTAACACTTGCGGGACGTATCATGCAGAAACGTGTTATGGGAAAAGCTTCTTTCTGTAACATTCTGGATCAGAGTGGAAACATTCAGTCTTATGTTGCAAGAGACAGCATTGGAGAAGAAGAATACAAAGATTTCAAGAAGATGGATATCGGAGATATCGTAGGACTGGAAGGTGAAGTCTTCAAAACAAAAACAGGAGAGATTTCTATTCATGCCTCTGCTGTAAAACTGTTATCTAAGAGTCTTCAGATTCTTCCGGAAAAATTCCATGGACTGACCAATACAGATACACGTTATCGTCAGAGATATGTGGATCTGATCATGAACCCGGAAGTACGTGACACATTTATCAAGAGATCCAAAATTATCGCATCTATCAGAAATTATCTGAATGGCCAGGGATTCCTTGAAGTTGAGACACCAATGCTGGTACAGAATGCCGGTGGTGCAGCAGCAAGACCGTTCGAGACACATTTCAATGCACTGAATGAAGACCTGAAACTTCGTATTTCTCTGGAGCTGTACTTAAAGAGACTGATTGTCGGTGGTATGGAGAGAGTTTATGAGATTGGACGTGTATTCCGTAATGAAGGCCTGGACACAAGACATAACCCGGAATTTACGCTGATGGAGTTATACCAGGCATATACAGATTACAATGGAATGATGGATCTGACAGAGAACCTGTATCGTCATGTTGCACAGGAAGTTCTCGGAACAACTAAGATTGTTTACAAAGGAATCGAGATCGACCTTGGTAAGCCGTTTGAAAGAATTACAATGATCGATGCTGTTAAGAAATATGCAGGTATCGACTGGAATGAAGTTGAGACAGAAGAAGATGCGAAGAAGTTAGCTGACGAGCATCATATCGAATACGAAGCAAGACATAAGAAAGGTGATATCTTAAGCCTCTTCTTTGAGGAGTATGCTGAGAAACACCTGTTACAGCCAACATTTGTTATGGATCATCCGATCGAGATTTCTCCACTTACAAAGAAGAAACCGGAAGACCCGAATTATGTAGAACGTTTTGAGTTCTTCATGAATGGATGGGAGATGGCAAATGCGTACTCTGAGTTAAATGATCCAATCGACCAGAGAGAGCGTTTCAAAGCACAGGAAGAACTGCTTGCACAGGGTGACGAGGAAGCAAACACAACAGATGAAGACTTTCTGAACGCACTGGAGATCGGTATGCCGCCTACAGGTGGTATCGGATTTGGTATCGATCGTATGTGTATGCTGCTTACAGGAGCAGAAGCAATCCGTGACGTATTATTGTTCCCGACAATGAAGTCACTGGACGCTGATAAGAAGGCAAATAAGACTTCCGAAGCAGCTCCTGCAGAGGCTGAAAAATCGGTTGAAAAGATTGATTTTTCTAAGGTAAAAGTCGAGCCATTGTTTGAAGAAATGGTTGATTTTGATACATTCAGCAAGTCAGATTTCCGTGCAGTAAAGGTTAAAGAGTGCGTTGCAGTACCGAAGTCAAAGAAGCTGTTACAGTTTACTCTTGATGACGGAACAGGCACAGACAGAACCATTTTAAGCGGTATTCACGCTTATTATGAGCCAGAAGAGTTAGTTGGAAAGACACTGATTGCAATCACAAATCTGCCACCAAGAGCCATGATGGGAATTGATTCTTGTGGAATGTTACTTAGTGCAATCCATGAGGAAGAGGGCGAAGAAAAACTTCATCTTCTGATGGTTGATAACCACATTCCGGCAGGTGCAAAGCTTTATTAAGAAGTACCGTTTTACCTTACAAAACGGGATGTATTTCATTTGTGAAAAAGCTCTGAAAATACACAAATACACCAAATTTACACCAAATGGTGCTTGAAACGGTGCAGAGCCTTAAAAATCGCATAATTTTCAAGATGAATGGGCAGTCCCAATCGGGATTGCCCATTTTCAGAAAGAAAAAGATAAATTGGTATTTATAAAGGAGAATATTGATGAAACTATTTTTATGTTCGCACTTTTCAAGCGTGGGAAGTCTGATAAAGGAAGAAATTGAAAATAAGAAAGTCGCATTTATTCCAACAGCTTCACTGCGTGAAGGCTACACCGGTTATGTCGGCTCGGCTCGAAAATTATTCAAAAAGTTGGGAGCAATCGTAACTGAAATTGATATTTCAACGGAGGCTTATTCAACGATACAGTCTGTTTTTGAAGAAGCAGATGTGATATATTTTACCGGCGGAAATTCTTTCTTTCTTATGGACCAGCTCCGTAAAACGGGAACTGATGGGCTACTGAAAAAGGAATTGGCAAATGGAAAATTGATGATCGGCGAGTCGGCAGGCGCAATTATATGCGCTCCAAGCATCCAATATATCGAGCAAATGGATGAAAAGCCAGAGGACTACTCACAAGAAGATGATGCAGGGCTTGATTTGATTGATTTCTATGTTCTTCCGCATTATCTTACAGCACCATTTAAGAAAGTTACCGAGAAAATAATGACTGAGTTTTCGGATTTGAATCTATGCCCGATTAACAACCGTCAGGGAATTGTAATTGATGGTGAAGGTTCAAAGGTTATTTGCAAAGACTAATTTGAAAATTCCCATTTATCAAGCCCTTTGAGAGAGGAGAAATCTTTTCTCAAAGGGCTTTTTCTATTTTTACGGATATTCGCAAACTACAAGAAAAAGCCGAAACCTCATATACTTTAATCACAGAGGAAGTGGAGGTTTTGATATGAGTAACAGCTTAGCGGCAGTACATCCAGAATTGATTGCAGAGTGGTCAGAAAAGAATTTACCACTGACACCGGACAGTATAACTTTCGGCTCGAATAAGAAAGTATGGTGGAAAGGTGCTTGCGGTCACGAATGGGAAACAAGCGTAAAGGCTCGTTCCAACGGCGAGAAATGCCCGATATGCTCCGGTGCAAGAGTAGTTGCAGGCATTAACGATTTAAGTACATTGAAGCCGGAATTAGCTTCAGAGTGGTCAGAGGAAAATGAAATCGAACCGACAGAGGTATCTATCGGCTCACACAAGAAAGTGATATGGAAATGTAAATTAGGACACGAATGGATAGCCACTGTAAAGAGCAGAACCATCAATAGAACAGGTCCAATAATGTGCTGTCCAAATATAATTTCAAGGCAAGTATCAGTGGAGTGAGCTTTTCAGTGAATGGTAACAAACTTACTGTTCTTCTGGAGCAGATACGGACAGTCAATAGAGAGGATTTGCGTGAATACATAGGTACGGTAGATGACGATAAACTTTTCAGGCAGATAAACGCAACTTTGAAAAAGACTTTTGGACTTTGGGTTTACAAGCCGGAGGGGAAAGAAAATATTCGTTGTCTATGCCCGAAGTGCCTGAATGATTACATCCACAATCCGGACTATATTGTAAGGCGACTTGACCCATTTGCAAAGCGAAAAGACAGATGTGATAAGTGTGATGGAGATGGTTGGGATTATGTTGTTACCGACAGATATTCATCAAAGAAAAGAGGGGAAGCAATGACAGAAAATAAAATCATTATTCCTATCTGGAAGAAGTCCAATCTTACAGTAGAAGAAGCCGCAGCTTATTGTGGTATTGGCTCAAGAAAATTAAGAGAAATGTCCGACTCGGAGTTTTGCCCTTTTGTTCTTTGGAATGGAAGTAAGCGACTGATTAAAAGAAGAAAACTGGACGAATATCTTGATAATGCGTATTCGATATAGCTGATTTGTAAAATGTGCGATGGGTCGGTTCGCATAATAGGCTCATCGCCATTTTTTAATTATCATAAGGGCAGAAAAAAACAAGGAGGTGCTTCCGTAATGGCAGATACAGAAAAGATTATCCGAAAAAAATATGATGTGCCGATATGGCATAAGTCTAATTTGACGATTGATGAAGCAGTTGAATATTCTGGCATTCCTCAACATAATGAACGAGTGGTACGCCAAGGACACCAGCAACAAGATAAAGTCCATCTTTCTGTCCCGTATGAGCGATGGTAAACGCTGCTCCGGCAGCATTCCCTACGGCTACAATCGACTGCCCGAAGATAAGCAGACCTTAGTGGTCGATCCTGTTGCTTCTCAGGTGGTAAAACACATCTTTGAGCTTGCGGCAGAGGGCTTGACGCCTCCGGCAATCGCAAGACAGCTTACGGAGGAAAAGGTGCTGATTCCATCGGCATACACCCTCCAATACCACCCCGAACAGTGCAACCGAAAAGCAGAGAAAGGACAGGCTTGCGTTATGAGCTTGCCGGGGACTACTATCTGATTGCCGGAGAGGACGAGCCGGAGAGCAGACCAATCGGGATATGGGGAAAGCGGCATTTGCGGTATCTGAAACAGCACCGCAAGGTACTCTATTCCGAACTGCTGATAAGCGGAAAGCTGAACGATTACCTTGCCGACCTAAACGAGCAAGCAGAGAAAATGTTCTCTCGGCTGGTAAAACAACTTGCCGAAAAGGAGGGCGTAACGGAAGCCATCAAAGCAGAAAACCAACTGCTGTGGGTGCAGAGGATGAACAGCATCTGCAATGACGCTATGGAGATTGTTTCAAGCGATTTGATTTACACATAACAAATATCTACCGAAAGGCTGCTGTCAAGCGACGGCGGCTTTTACTTTCGGGAAGTAATCAAGAAGTCATAAAGTTCTGTGTACAGTCGAAGAAGCTCAAAAGATTTTATGTTGAATTTATATTATTTTTCAAGAAGATACTTGATTTTCAGGAGGGGTGTGCTATACTTTACTATGATGCAGTATATTCGGCGGGAAAGGAGTATTTGAGCTTGAACATATCAAAGAAAGCTGAGAGGACGAAGGAAATCATCGGTATATGCCTTGACTGCTTTGTTGAAAAAGGGCTGACGGTAACGACCACCACAGATCTCTGCAATGCAAACAATCTGCAAAACGGCGGGATCTATTACTATTTTGACACAAAAGAAGAGATGGTTCTGGCCTGTGTCGAAGAAGCAATTTCTCGCATTGAGCAGGGTGCGTTCAGCATTGCCTTTGAAGATATCAAAGATATTGCCAATATGATGGACCATCTCGGCACTCTTGCGGATGAACTGTCTCCGGTTATGCGTTTTCTGGTCAGCGTATGTGTGTCGCAGGAATACGGAAACAAAGTCAAGCCATACCTTGTACAGCTTGCAGGTCGCTACCCTTATTATACGAAAAAAATTGCCGAGATTCTCGGCTGCACCGCAGCGGAAGTAGAACCGTATGTCCACCTGTCTATTCTGGCGCTGAACAACTATATGATTTTTAATGAGCGGGCGCTGTTCCTGCCGCAGATAGAGGCGGCGAAAAAAGGACTGATGCAGCTTGCGAAAAGGAAGGGATGATACAGATTACGACAAGTAACAAAACAGATAAGAGCAGAGAAACCTTATAGGGAGGTAAACAAATGAAGAAAAGAGTATTGAGTATTCTGATGATGCTGTGTCTGGCGCTAACACTTCTGCCTGTGTCCGTTTGGGCAGCAGACAGTGTTGCAAACGTCCGCTCAAAGGAAGAATTGAATGATGCACTGAACAATGCAAGTGTCACAGAAATTCGTATCAGCGCCGATATGACTTATAATGATCCGCTGAACGCAACCAAGCCCGTTCAAGTGGATGACGGTGTGACACTCACATTGAATAATTATCAAACGACAGTGTCTGGTACGATTATAAACAATGGTACAATTCAGGTAAACAGCAGTAAGAAATGCTCCTGGACAGCAACGACTACCGGCAAAGGCAAGCTGATTGGTGGCAAGGATTCATGGGGTGACCCTTCCACCTATGTAGACTATGGCTGCGTCCCTGAAACAATGTTGGATGGCTGCCGCATCAATATTGTGAAGGATATTTCCCAAGCGGTCACAGCGGCGTTGCCCGATACTATGCAGACCGGCGATACCATCAACGTTACATTCAGCAATCTGATTGATGGCGTGAATCCTGCTGATGTCTTTAAATTCACATGGAAAAACAGCAGCGACTTCCCACTATATGACAATGCCGCAACGCCGACATTAACGGAGACCGGCGCACTAAAACTGAGTCTTTCTATGAAAACGCCCTATGTGATGTGTACATCTAACGGAACTATGGGCAGTCTGGACGCGCGAGGTACGGTGACGCAGAAGCTGCTGGATACCGTCTATGTCGACCAAAACAACGGCAATAATTCCAATCTGGGTGATACTGCGGCACAGCCTGTGAAAAGCATAGCTAAAGCACTGGATAAGATCACCGACGGCGGCCAGATCGTTCTGCTGAGCGATTACAGAGGTCTGATCGCTTTCAGCAAGAGCGTTACGGTCAAGTGCGAAGATGGAAACGCTTTTACGCTGACATCTTCATCTCCCAATTATGTGTCGGATGGCGTCACCGTCACACTGAAAAATCTGAATTTTTCGGATTCCAACTTCTGTAGAGACACGCAGGGCACCGGTTCGCTGATTTTCACGAACTGCACCGGCAGCCTTTCCATCGGTTCGGGTGATATTTCTAATATTACCATGGAAAACAGCCAGCTCAGCGGCAACATCAGTGCGTCTGAGTCACTCTCCATGAAGTCTTCTACATTCAGTGGTCAATTCAATACAAAGAATTTTGCCGCCGAGGGTGATTGCACCATCAGCTGCAAAAAGAATGCTCCCAGCCTTATCAGTGGCACGGTTACTGCAGGAACGCCGGTCAAGCTGGTTCCTTTTGAAAACGCCAAAGCCGGAGATAAGCTGTTAGAGGTTCCTAATTCGATAGCAGCAACCAGCTTTGCATTATCTGACACAAGCGGTGTGTATGGCGTTGTGTTCAGCGCGCAGTATAACGGAAATTATCTGTGCCTGGCGCAGCGTATTACATCTGAAAATGGCAAGATTGCTGTTGGCTATGAGCCGCAAATCAAGCATGTGCCAAATAATCCTGCCGATGTCAGGTTGGCTGGATTTGACTTTGAGATAAGTACCTTCGATGCGGCATGGAGCGGAAATGCCAGTACAAGCTGGAGTGCTGACGAGATACCGAAACTGACCGTAACACTGAAAGCAAATGACTTCTATTTCTTCGATAACAGTTTTGATGTAAACAAGTTGCAGGTTTACTCCTGGACAGATATGACCACATATCCCACCTTTGACAATGGAGCAAAGAATGACAAGGTTACTTGTAGAGTGGAGGACGGTCAGGGCATCAGCGGCGATGGAAAGACCTTTACATTTACGGTAGAGTATCCGAAAATTGAGCGGCTGAAGCAGAATCTCATAATGGACACCGCAGACCGCACGGCTTCTTGCAAGGAAGTGCTGCAGCCTCGCCATGTCAGCAACCCACAGGGTACTTTGAGTTACGAGAGCAGCGATCCCGAAATTGCTTCGGTGGATTCAGCAACCGGTGTAATCACGGTAAATAAGCCGGGTACGGTGACAATTACGATTCACGCTGCTCAAACGGATATTTATGCCGCTGCTGAAACGAGCTATCAGCTCGTTATCAGCCACAAATATTCAGATACGTATAAAGCTGATGATGAAACCCATTGGAAGGAGTGTGCCTGCGGCGAGAAAACCGATGTGAACAACCATGCGGATGGTAACAAAGATCACAAATGCGATGTTTGCGGCAAGATTCTGAGCAAGTGCGCCGATACCAATAAGGATCACAAGTGCGACCTTTGTGGCAAAACGCTGAGTGAACACACCGGCGGCACGGCCACCTGCAAGGATAAGGCAAAGTGCGCGGTCTGCGGCGAAAGCTACGGCGAACTCGACGCAAATAACCATACCGACTTGAAGCACATTGAAGCAAAAGCGGCAACCAAGACTTCTGAAGGCAATATCGAATACTGGTATTGCGAAGGATGCGGCAAATATTACAAGGATGCCAAAGCAACACAGGAAATCACCAAGGAGCAAACTGTAACGGCAAAGCTTCCGAGTGATAACAATACAAGCGCTGGCGGTAGCACTGGTAATAACAATAAACCGAGCAGTAATGCAACTACCTCGCCTCAGACCGGCGACAACAGCAATATGTTCCTGTGGATCGCGCTGCTCTTTGTCAGCGGCGGTGTGATAATCCTCACAACTGTTATCAGCAGAAAGAAAAAGTATAACAAATAATTGAATAGCGTTCCCTTGCTCTATCTTCCGAGCAAGACAAAAGCGTCGTAGCGATACGGCGTTTTTTTGTTACCCGGAAGCGACAAACAGCGCGCTTTTGCGGCAGATGGTAAGCAATACCCCTGCCGGTTGAAAGCCGCTCATATCGAAAGAAAACGCCCAAAATCGCCCCGAAACTATACAGCGGGAAACGGTTTTGGGCGTTTCTGTGTTTCGGGAGCAAATCGGCAATTCGGCAGTGAAAAGGAGGTGGCCCCTATACCCCGTATGCCGAAATATCTCAAGAGAGAATGGGCGTTCTTTCTTGACGAGCGTGGACGGAAGAAATACAACGAGCTTTGCAGGAAATGCGAAAGGAGCTGCAAGCAGAGCTTCCGTGCCGCCGTTATTCACTGCCCACACTATCTATCGAAAAGGAGAACAAGACAATGACAGACTATCTGAACAACATTTCCGCAAAGCTGGAAATCATCAAGGCGAGCGAGATTATCCCGAAAGAGGTGCGCTGGCTGTGGTATCCGTATATTCCCTTCGGCAAGGTCACGCTTCTGCAAGGCGATCCGGGCGACGGCAAGAGTAAGCTAATGCTTTCCCTTGCCGCTTTGCTTTCCAAGGGAGAGCCGCTTCCCTTTGCAGATGAGGAGGAACATACCGAGCCGATGACAGTTATCTATCAGACCACCGAGGACGATGCAGACGATACCGTTGTGCCGAGATTTAATTCGGCAGGTGGTGATGGAGACAGGCTCATCTTCATCAAGGAGGACGAAAAGAGCCTGACCTTTGGAGACGACCGTATCCGTGAAGCTGTGGAGAAGTACCACGCCAAGCTGCTGATTCTCGACCCGATGAGTTCGTATATCGGTGACACCTGCTCGATGAACAACGCCAACGAAACAAGAGCTGAGTTCAACCACCTGATTGCCGCTGCCAAGGACACCGGCTGCGCCATCGTTATCATCGCCCATATGAACAAGGCGAAGGATACAAGCCCCCTCTATCGCACCAACGGCTCTATCGACATTGCCGGTGCAGCGAGAAGCATTCTTGCTGTCACACGCACGGCAAATAAGCAAAACCCCGCCGAGCGTTATCTGGTGCAGGTCAAGAGCAATCTTGCACCGATGGGCTCGGCTATTCTCTTTGAGGTAGCCGACAAGGGCGTGAACTTTCTTGATGAGCTGGAGCTGAGTGCGGAGGACGCCTTCTCTGCCTCGGCTCCGAGGATGGGCAGACCGAATGCCCGTGAGGAAGCGGCAACGGACTTTATCTGTTTCATTACAATCTCCGTATAATCGAATGAATATCGGAGGTATGACCTTCACGTGATTGCGACAGGTGAAGAGGCAGCCTTTGAAGAGCCGGAAGTTTTCTTTGAGAAAGAAAATAGAAAAAAACTATAAGTAAACGCAGTTATATAGAACTTCAATTAGAAAAAACAGCATATTGGTGCTACTATGATAGTAGGATAAAGTTATTAATATTTGGAAGATATATTAATGATTTTATTTTGCGCAAAAACAGATTTAATGCGTAAAAAAATGGGGAAAAGAGGAGAAAGACGAAAATGAAAAAGATGAAAAGACTGGTTGCAGTTCTGATGATTTGCGTGATGATGTTTTCAGTAGCAGCATGTGGCAAACAAGGAACAGCAAAAAAGGAAGACAAGAAAATTGATGGAAAAGTATGTGTGTTGACACCGACACTTTCCTGGAGTGAAGATCAGTACAGATCCGGTGAGAAGATGGCTGAGAAGTATCCGGGCGTTGTTGAGCATCTGACATTGCCAGATGACTTTGCAGCAGAGCAGGAGACGGGAATCACTCAGATCATGAATGTTGCAAAGGATCCATCTTTCAAGGCACTTGTTATCTGCTATGGTGATTCTGGTATTTTACCGGCAATCAAAATGGCAAAAAAAGAAAATCCGGACTTGAAAGTGATCACTGCACCTGTATGGGATGATCCATATGAGATGGCGGATGTCATTGATTTATGTATCGATGCAAATTGGAACAAACGTGGGCAGGTAATTGCAGAGAAAGCGAAAAAGATGGGTGCTGAGAGAATTATCCACTATTCTTTCCCGACACATCTTAAGATGGAAGAAATTGCACAGAGAAGAGAGACGATGAAAAAGACAGCGAAGAAGCTTGGTATGGACTTCATCGATGTAACAATGCCAGACCCATACGTAACATCTGACGGTGCAACAAATCAGTTCATCAAAGAAGATATTCCAAAAGAGATCAAAAAATATGGAAAAGATACTTGTATCTTCAGTACATACTGTCCGACACAGGATTTCGTAATCGGGCTGGAATTAAAATACAAATATATCGTAGCTGAGCAGTGTTGCCCGACACCTACACAGGGATATCCGGCAGGTATGAACCTTAAGATCACAAAAGACATTGCAGGTGATTACGATGCAATCAACAAGATGATCAGCGATGTTGCAAAGAAGAATGGTGTTACAGGAAGACTGTCTACATGGCCAATTTCTATGGAAGCGTTCCAGCCGGAATTTGCGACAGAAGTAGCAATCCAGGCCTTGAAAGGCGACATCAAATTAACAGATATTGATGCATTAGGAAAAATCGCAAAAGACGTAACAGGTGTATCAGTCGAAATGGAAAAACTTGATGGTAAATATGACAACTATCTCCTTTACATTATGGATTCAATTTATTACTAAAATATAATGAAAAAGACTAGCTGTGACACAGTCGTGCCACAGCTATCTTTTATAAGTGGGAATGACGATGGAAAATACAGTTTTAAAATTAAACAATTTGGGAAAGAAATTTAGTGGTAACTCCGTTTTACGAAATGTGAATATAGAGTTGAAAAAAGGGCAGATCTTAGGACTTATGGGAGTTAATGGATCCGGGAAAAGTACAATGCTTAATATTATTTCCGGTGACCATATTATTGACGAGACAGGTGGTTACGAAGGTGATGTTTTCATAGATGGACAAAAAGTAAAGATCACATCAACGGTAGAAAGCCAGAGCTACGGGATTTGTATGGTGCACCAGGAATTCAGTCTGTTAGAAGATTTAAGTATATGGGAAAATATAGCATTGCCTAATTATGTAATGAATTCCTATCGTGAGATAAAAGGAAGCATGAAGAATTTCTATACAGAAGAGAATAAAAGAAAAGCAAAAGAGATCCTGGCAAGATTAGGGCTTGATCTGGATGTGGAGATGAAAATCTGTGAACTTCCGATTAATAATAAGCAGTTTGTAGAAATCGCCCGCTCGATCGCCAATGAAGATACAAAATTATTAATGCTGGATGAGCCGACAGCTACATTGAATGAAAAAGACTCTAACAAGCTTCTGGAACAGTTGAAAAAACTGGCAGATGAAGGATTAACTATTATTTTAGTGTCACACCGAATTGAAGAGATCATCGCAGTTTCGGATACAATCCTCGTATTAAGGGACGGAGATCCGGTTTATCTAAGTGACAAAAAAGAAGAATTCAGCCGCGAAAAAATAGCGGAAGAGATTATCGGATATAATTACGCATTTGTAGAGCGTTTTAAGGAAAAAGAAGCAAAGCAGGAAAAAGTAGTGCTGACGTATAAAGATTTTTATGTTGCACGAAAAAACGAACCGATAAAAAATCTGAACTTTGACATATATCAGTCAGAGATCATCGGTCTTACCGGAATGAACGGACATGGGAAAAATGCACTGGCATATGGCACGTTAAGAGCAGATAAAATTGCCGGAGATTTCACATTTTACAAAGATGAGAAGGAAATAAAAATTAATAAAACAGCGGAAGCGATTGAATCAGGTATTGTGTTTGTCACAGAAGAGAGAAGAAAAAATGGACTTCTTTTGGACAAATCAGTAGCAGAGAATATCAATTTCTATTTGAAGAATTTCTCTGATAAGTTAAATCGTCTGTCTATCGGAAATAAAATTAAATTTTATGATAAAAATAAAGAGAAAAATCAGGCAGAAACAGTAGTAACGAAATATGACGTAGTATGTGAGTCAATCCGACAGCCAATCTGTGAATTGAGCGGTGGAAACC
Source organism: Dorea sp. OM07-5 (assembly GCF_003481355.1). Lineage (NCBI taxonomy): Bacteria > Bacillati > Bacillota > Clostridia > Lachnospirales > Lachnospiraceae > Dorea > Dorea sp. OM07-5. Next base: position 221,644 of record NZ_QUKZ01000003.1, read on the forward strand.
AGCAAAAAGTAGCGTTGGCACGTGCGATTTTAATGGATCCGGACGTATTATTTATTAATGAACCGACGAGAGGGATTGATATCAAATCAAAAGACAATATTTTAAAATTGCTCGCAGATTTGAATAAAAGAGCAGGGACTACGATCATTCTCGCATCCGGAGATATTGAAGAGATGAAAAAAATATGTGATCGCATCTGCGTATTTTATGAGGGGGAACTTGTAGATGTTTTAAAACACGATGCAGATGCAGAACAGTTTGCGAGAGCTTTTTCAAAAATGAGAGAGGAGGACAGCTATGAAAAAGTTTAAATTACAAAAAAATGTATTGCTGATCTTTTTGCTTGTCATGATCGCTGTTTCCTGTTACATGGGAATTCCAATCCGCCCGCTGCTTACGGATATGCTGATCCGACTTCCTATGAACGGTGTGTTTGTATTATCACTTCTTCCGATGCTGAATGCCGGAATGGGATTTAACTTCGGAATGCCAGTCGGGATCATAGCCGGTCTTATTAGTATCAGCACGGTTATGAACTTTGAAATCACTGGTGTGAAAGGATTTTTATGCGTGCTTCTCCTTACAATTCTTATTAGTTTTGTGTTCGGAAGAATTTATGGACGCATTTTAATAAAGGCAAGTGGAACAGAGGAGATCACAGGAAATTTTTTAGGTTTATCAATCATTCCGCTGTCCTGTATTTTATGGGTGACTATTCCATTTGACAATCCGGTCATGGTATTTCCAATCGCAGGAAAAGGAATGCGTCCAAAGATTGGGCTGGAAGGATATTTTGACAAAATCATTGAAAAAATTTTCCAGATAAAAATAGGTGGAATAATGATTCCGGTAGGATATCTCCTTTGCTTTTTTATCGTGTGCGTGATCATCTATATTATTTTTAAAAGTAATATCGGTCAAAATATGCTTGCCCTCGGTGAAAATGAAGCCTATTGCGAGATTATGGGGCTGCAATCGAATAAGATTAAGATGACGGCAATCGTTTTATCAACGATCATTGCAGGTGTAGGTATCTGTTTCTATTCACAAAGCTATGGATATCTGGAACTTTATAATGCACCGAAAGCAATCGCCTTTTCTGCAGCATCTGCGCTTCTTATCGGAGGCTGTACGGAACATAATGGAAATATTTTAAACGTGATTGTAGGTACATTGATTTTTCACGGGATTTTAGTGTTTAGTGTGCCTCTTGCAAATGAGCTGGTTGCGACAGAGCTTACAGAGATCACAAGATCTATTTTGACAAATGTCATTATCTTATTTGCAATGTTTAAAGAAACAAAAAAGGAGAAGAATGTTGAAAAAGCTTAAATCAAATCGAATTCCATTGTTATTCATTATCCTGTCTGTCATAGGATATATTGTGTCAGGAATGTCGCTTAATTTTGTTATGTCTGAAGTAGTAACAAGAATTTTGCGAAACAGCGTGATGGTATTGTCACTGATCGTTCCGATCATAGCCGGTTTGGGACTTAACTTTGCCATCAGCATTGGTGCACTGGCAGCACAGACAGCCATTCTTTTTGTATTAAATTATGGACTGGAAGGATATCCGGCACTTTTAGCGGTTGTACTTCTTTCTACAATCCTTGCTGTCGCATTTGGTTATGTGATCGGAGCAATCTTAAACCGTGTAAAAGGGCGAGAGATGATTACTTCCATCATTATCGGATATATCGGAATCAGTATCTATCAGTTAATCTTTATGGTCGGATTTGGAACGATCATTCCTGCTACAAATGAAAAATTGCTTTTAAAATCCGGACTGGGAATTCAGCATGTTGTAAACCTGGAAAGTCTGAGTGGCATTATCGATGATTGTTTGAAATTTGAAATATGGGGGATTAAATGCTCGGTGTTGAATCTTGTGATCATCACAGTAGTCAGTCTGTTCATATTTTACTTGCTTCGAAGCAAGCTCGGTATTAATATGAAAGCTGTCGGTGAAAGTATGGATAAGTCGCAGAGCCTTGGCATCGATGTGAATAAAATGAGAATCATCGCAATTATTATTTCTACGGTGCTTGCGGCTTACGGACAGATCATGTATTTACAGAATGTTGGAATGTTGAGCGTGTATACCGCGCAAAGCAATCGTGAGATTTTCTCAAGTGCGGCAATTCTGGCTGGTGGAGCCGGAATAAAAAATGCGAATATCCGCAATGTGTTTTTAGGATTATTTTTGTTCCATTTTCTGTTTATTGTATCGCCACTTGCTGGGCAGACACTGTTCTCAAGCGTTGCAATCGGAGAATATTTCCGTACGTTTATATCTTATGCAGTAATCTGTCTTGCAATTATTTTTAATGTAAAAGAGAATATATAAAGAAAAATGAGGGAAAGTTACAATGATAATTAACATTGCATTATGCGATGATGAGCAGGAATCATTAGATATACTAAAAACGGTTGTAAGCAGGAAGAAAAAGTACAACAGATAATTGAATAGCGTTCCCTTGCTCCATCTTCCGAGCAAGACAAAAGCGTCGTAGCAATACGGCGCTTTTTTGTGTTTGCGCGCCATGGGCGCGCTCTAACGGGTGCAAGTCCCGAACATGCCCAGATAGTGGGAAGTGTATAGCCGAACAGCAAGGGTGTCTATCGCGAGGTAGAATCTGAAGGAAGCTGTAAGCAAATCTCTGGTCTGACGAACAGAAATCATATATAAGGCTAGGCTACGAGAGATAAGTTGGCATGAAGCAACGAAGTAAATCAGAGCGAATATGAAAAATACGATGCTGTATTTGTATATTGCAGCTGTTCATCAGCTATATCAAAAAATACACTTGTTGTTTTAGATTTTGCGAAATGGTTTGATTATGGGACAGATGAGAAGGGACGAAAAAGAGCAGAAGGAGCTTTTGAATTTAATGAGAAGTTGGATGGAATAGATGTTAAGTTGATTCTGTTTGAAAAAAATACTGCTATATAACCAATAGGCTCAGGGAATTTCCTCTGGGTCTTTTTTAATATTCCTCGAAAATTGAGAATTACATATGTTCAATTCTTTGTATTAGGTATATATTTTGAAAAGTTGTCCGGTTATACTGACAATATCAAAAGGCAGAACTGTTAGAATGAGGTGAGCAGATGGATACAGCACAGAGAATAAGGTTAATTCGGATGATTGAAAAAATAGAGAAGAACCCAAAATTCAGTAGTAAAATCGGTGTGAGAAATACATCTGAGTTTATATCAAGTAAACAATCAAAAAAATGAATGATTCAAATCATAACAGGAGTCAGAAGGAGTAGAATATGTTATCGTTACTATTTACTATATGCATGATCTGGTTTATTGGAAAATTTTTTATATTTGGTGTAAAAGCATCCTGGGGAATCTTAAAGCTGCTCTGTACAGTTGTATTTTTCCCGGTGATTTTGATAGGAATGGTTGTTGGCGGACTGATTTATATTGCATTTCCATTGTTGATCATCGGTGGAATCATTGCACTTATATCATCTAACTCATAAAAATACGAGGAGGGAAGAAATTATGGGATATGATATAGAAAAAGAGAAACGAGAAGCGATTGAAGCAGGACAACGTGCGTTAAGTAGTCTTCGGACAGCAAAAGAAAACCTGAACAGTGCAAAAAATTGGGGCTTGGTGGATATGTTTGGCGGTGGATTCTTTTCTACGATGTTTAAACACTCCAAGATGGATCAAGCCAGACAAAATATGGAACAGGCGAAATATGATCTTCGTAATTTCAGTAGAGAATTAAATGATGTGAACATGGCTTGTAATTTAAACATCAATACTGGAGACTTCTTATCTTTTGCAGATTATTTTTTTGATGGATTTGTTGTGGATTGGATGGTGCAGGATCGAATCAATAATGCCAGACATCAGGTGGAAGAAGCTATCCGCAGAACGGAATACATCATAAACCAGTTACAGCATATGTAAAGGAAAGAGGCAGTGAACCATAAATAGGTTCGCTGCCTTGTTTTTTCATACTTATTTCTGTTTTTTTTTTTCTTCTCTGAGCAATTCGATGTTTAGTCCCTGCTCTCCGGCTGTTTTATCAACCCAGAGATTCAGAGAATCTATTGCCAGAGAAATTTCATCCAGTTTGTTACTGATAAAAGCAAAATCCTTGATCTCATCATCACTGATCTTACCGTCACGGGCAATCTGGATCAGACGTGTGGTAAGAGGATTAATTTCATTTAGACTGGCAATGGTTTCCAGGATTATATTGGATAAGTTAGAAACTTCGACTTCCGGGACATAACGATGACCGATTTCGCATTTATGAGAGCAGTAATAATTGCAGAGATCTGGTCGCCCGTAAGCGTCTGCCATCTGGATAATATCGTAAGGTGTAGGTTCCTGCATTTCATATTCAAATTTTTCAATTTTAGAATCAGAAACAGCAGTCATTTTTTCGCTGGCTTCTGATCTGGTAAGACCGGCTTCTTCCCGGCAAATCTGATAAATTGTTTTATTTTCTCTTGTAGATTGTTTCCCCATGAGAATAACCTCCCCGTATATCGCCGAACATGAGGATTATCAGGTGTTAAGTCCACATGCTGTGCGTGTATTTCCTTTATGGATTTTATTATACTGGAAGCATCAGTAAACAACAAGGTTATAAATGGATAGGAAGCCAGAAAGACTGCTGGTTGCTAAAAAAATCGAAAATTATGTGGGATTTTTATGCCCCACCTATTAATATACACTGTAACCATCAAAGAAGATTAAATCATAAAATTCAAAGAAATGGAGGAGTTGGCAATGAAAGGTTTTAACACTGGTGATGGTTACATGGGATTGGTAGATGGTAAATATATCTTGTTTGCCAGTGAATCCGATTACTATGAATACATGAACGATTAAAGGAGGAGCTGCTATGAAAGGAATATTCGGAAGTATGTTTGATCTGAACCATGATGGAAATATTAGTCCACTGGAAAGTGCAATGGAATTTACTTTCCTAAATGAACTACTGAAAGACGATTCTGACGTACAGACGGAGTTAGAATTATCGGGACTGGATCCAGACGAGTTGGAGTTTATGGATGCAGATGAACGAAGAGAAGCACTAGAAGATGCCGGACTGGATCCGGATGAATATGATTTCTAAGGAAGGAGTGGTTACAATGACAAAAGTATTTATCACACTGACAGGAACAAAACATTATTTCGGAAATGATTTTCTTGAAAAGGGTACGAAAATCAGACTGGAGAAAGAGCCGGATAATGAGTATGACAAGGAAGCAATCAAAGTAACTTATGAAGGCCTTGGAAAAATCGGGTATGTGGCGAACAGCTCTTATACTGTTATTGGTGAGTCGATGAGTGCCGGACGTCTCTACGACAAGATTGGAGATGTTGCATATGCAAAGGTAATACTTGTTACACCAGCTGGGACAATCTGCAAAATTTGTAAAAAGAGTCTGGTAAAAGATGAGGAGCAATAATGAAAAACAAAGAGATATTGAGAAAAATCTATTATGAAAATAGAGCAATAAACAGAAATATTCAACGCCTGGCTAATATCAGTTTAATTGATTTGCTTGCAAGGTCAGCCAAAGAAGCAAAAGAAAGCGATGATGAACAAGGAAAAAATCTTGCAAAAGCAGGGTTGCTCTTAGTAGTTATTTCGGAAGTCCTGATAATGATTAGTGATATTCTAGATCATCGGAAAATGAAAATCGAAGAGAAAATAGAAAAGTGTGAGTAAGGGAGCAGAAATGTATACAAAAGAACAGAATGAAGAAATCAGAAGACTGTTCCTCAGACGAACGGAAAAAGATTAAAGAAGAATTAAAGCCATATATGGATCAGCTTCCAGAATATACACATTTGGTTACTGAGCTATTCAGAGAATAACGTATTTTAATCTGCAATAAACAGGATATGAATTTATTTCAGGAGGAAGAACAAATGAGCAAAAAAGAAGGATACAGCAGAAAAGGATTATTTGGAGAAATCAAGCATTATGATGCGAATGGAAGAAAGGTCGGAGAAAGTAGACCCAATATCTTGGGAGGATATAGCAATTACGATACAAATGGTCATAAAACCGGTGAGAGTAGACCTGGCATCTTTGGAGGAATGAATCATTATGACAGCCACGGACACAAAACTGGATCAACCAGACCTGGTATATTGGGTGGAGCAAATCATTATGATGACAAAGGGCATAAAACTGGTCACAGCAATCCTGGAATATTAGGTGGCTGGAACCACTACGATGACTGATACTTAAGAAAGAAGGAGTCAACATGTACAATCTGATCATAGATCTGGAAATGTGTAATGTGCCGAGAGATTATCGGCGGAGATCTTACAAATATGCAAATGAAAGTCTGATTTGGTGAATTGAAAAAGTAAAATCCACCTTGCAAAGGTAAATTCTACTTTGCAGAAGGGCATGCGGATGAAAAGTTGGACTGTGTAATGCCTGACATGTTATGAGGTACACACAAGAACAAATATCGACAGCACTTGTATTACTGAAAGCGACAGGATCCCCAGACAAAGTTGTCCAAACCTTAGGGTATCCATCTGCACCAATGCTTTATCATTGGCGTAAAAAGTATCCTGAGTATTACGATGTTCCAAATCAAAAACATTGGAGACAAGCTCCAACTGAATTGAAACATGACGTAATTAAACATTGCCTTATTGAGGGCGAGCCTGTAAAATTAGTGGCAGAAGAAATCGGATACACACCTTCCTTGATATATAAATGGATTAGGGAGCTTCCTGTATAATTTAAAATGTAAGAAATCCTAAGAAAGAAGGTTGAGAAAAAATACCTCAGTGTAAAATAAGATTACTGACTTTGGACGGTTAGTAAAAAATCTTATTAAACAGAGAGGTATTTCATATGAATTGTAACACACAGAACGCTAAGATTAAATCTATTACTGAAAAAACTTTGATTGTAGGAATTGATGTAGGTAGTGAAACCCACTATGCAAGAGCATTCGATTGGAGAAACATTGAATTTTCCAAGAAACCATTCGCATTTAGCAATGATGAAGCTGGTTTTGCTTCTTTTAAGGCATGGTTGGAGGACATCAAGGAAAAATTCGGCAAAACGATTGTGCTTCCTGGTATGGAACCAACAGGACATTATTGGTTCAATCTTGGAGCATTCCTGCAGGACAACGGAATGAAGCCAGTACACGTGAATCCTCACCATGTACACAAGTCAAAGGAATTGGATGATAACAATCCAAGTAAAGATGATCGTAAAGATCCTAAGACAATCGCAGCGTTGGTAAATGAAGGAAGATTCAATTACCCATATATTCCTACAGGTGTATATGCAGAGATTAGAAGTTTATACGGGCTTCAAGTAATGACACAGGAAGCACTTATACGAGTGAAAAACCGAATTGCACGTTGGCTTAGTATCTATTTTCCGGAGTACAAAGATGTTTACCGGAGTTGCGATGCAATTAGTGGAGTGATGGTGCTTAAAGTATGTCCATTACCGGCAGATATCGTAATACTTGGAGCAGATGGTGTTAATAAAATCTGGCGAGATGCCAAACTAAGAGCAGCTGGAATGAAGAGGGCACGGCCCCTGAGCCAGTAGTCGGAAGGAATATTTTCCAGAGGGCAATGACCCTGTAAGGGAGCTAGTCTGACACCTTGGTTATGGACAGGCGGAACGAAGGAAGTGAGGATCTCTGGAAACAGAGATGATCCTGGTAGACACGGGAGGTGCGTTGCCATAGAGGGATGGGTATACACAAGGCCATGAATAGCGGAAAACAGAGACGTTTATTCAAGTGTACCCTAAAACCACTATTTCCGAACAAGATGCAGAGGAATGTCCACACCTATGGCTCAATTCTACTGAGATATGTAACAAAGAAACATTGATTTTCTAAGGAAAATCACTTGACTAAATAGGGGGAGAGTGACTAAAGTATGATAATCGAGACAGCATTAGTAGAACTAGCAAAAGCAGGGGGAACGGAACTATTTCTATCATCGAGTGAAAGCCTACTGAAGAAGGTTAAAACAGCAAAAGATATAAAACAATTATTCATTAATACGGGTAAATTTTTTGTTGATTATGAAAATGATGCAGATCAATTATTTGATGATATGGCCAACGTGCTTTCAAAGAAGAATATGACAAAGCTGGCCAATGAATTGAAGGATGAACCAGGATATAAATTAAAGGATAGGCTACTCAATTCATTAATGGGAATCATGAAAGAATATGAAATCCCGCACGGCATGGCTCTGTCATATGCGAACGCAATTCTATTTGCAATTATGGAGCAACTTCCGGTGGTTGCACCAGACAAATATGATCGTGCATATCAAGCTGAATGGAAAGCAGAGCAGGAAGAAAGCTTTAAGGAGTTAGCAGAGAAATTTGAGAGATTAAGAAATGAACTTCAGATATATCAAAGTCGACAGTTAGAGATATTATCAGCTGATGCGATTGATTTAGATATCAGGCGTCAAACTACTGATCCTAAGATAGGTTTTGACTTCTTTAATGTGGATGACGATACATTTAGGGAAGCACTTGAAAGTAAGAAAAATGATGAAGTTATAGCGATAAAAGCGCGATGCAAAGAAGAAGCTATCTATTGCACAATAAATGAATTATGGATGCAAGGAGAAAATCGTCCAATATTCATAGTGAAGAATGAAGAAGACTGGAAGAGCTTACTTCAGATAAAGGATGCTGGAAATATTTATATACCATGGTTTTATTCAAATCAAATTGTCGCCATTCCTAATAATACTAATATATTTGTATTTACTGAACGTGTTCCGTCATTTATTAAAGGGGAGATAACTTTACGCCCACGTACATACTCTACAATATCAGCATCTTTACAGAGAGCGGGGATGGGAATAAATGAAGCCAATAAATTAGTATCAGAGACTCATGGCCTATTTATACCGTTAAAGAAGAAATTGTTTAATGGAGCATATTTAAAAGAGCCTAGATGGTTAAATGGATTACATCGCAACATTAAGGAAACAGCATTATTGATAGGCCAATGGACAGACTGTGATGGTGACAAGGCAGTTATAGAATCCTTAAGTGGCATTAAGTATCAAGATTTTATTTCAGAGATAAAGGAATATGCTAAGGATGAAGATCCATTTATTCATATCGTAGATATCAATTCAACAAAGGAATATTATCTGGCAAGTGCTGAAAATGCATGGGATTATATTGATGTTGATAACGATAGTGAAATCTGGAATAAATTTAAGGATGTTCTCTTTGAAGTTATAAATGAGGCAGAAAAACTATTCACATATTCATCTCAAGAAAAGCTTGTTGCACAGTTTAAAGGAGAAAAATTCTTTTGGTCTGCAGTAATAAGAAAAGGGATGTTACGTAGTCTTATTATGAAGGCTTACTATAAAAAAGATAATAATTGCCAAGTTCAGTTAGATTCTTTAGTAAGCAAAATTTTGGAATATATCCAAACTTCAGAACAGTGGCATTATATTTCAAACTTTTTTGTTGATTTATGTGAAGTATCACCGAATAGTGTGCTTAATAAGTTAGAAGAAGAACAAATTAATCCTACGGGGCTAATGGAACTGTTTGAAAATCAATCATCTGATTTCTTATTCGGCAGGAATGATTATATTGAGATTTTGTGGGGAGTTGAGGAGTTTCTTGTACAGAGAGAATACGCATCTCGTGCATATGCATGGCTTCTATATCTTGATAATTTATCTTTTGAATACAAATCAAATTCACCAAAGGATATCTTTGGGAAATTACTATGTACGTGGCATAATTTTTCAGCATTTAGCAAAAGTAATGACAAAATAGAAATTGCAGCTAAGGCATTAGCAAAAGATAAAAATGCATGGGACCATATTTTTGGAGCACTACCAACAGGACATGCAAGTATTTTTGGCGACTTACATGCACCTAAATATAGAAATCATGTGGAAGAAGACACAATAACCAGAAAAGAGATGTATGACACCAATTTGGGATATATAGACCTTCTTTTAAAAGCAACTGATTTTAAACCCCAAAGGTGGAATGATCTGTTAAGTATATATGATGAAGTTGACCCAGATATTCGAAAGAAGATTAAGGAAAAATTATTATTTGAAATTGCACAGATGGACGATGATGAAAGGCTGATAATCAAGAATAACATCAGAAGAGTGGTTTATAAGCATCGATATTTTGCGTCAGCTGAATGGGCTATGGGCGAAGATTTGATTGGTGAGATGCTTGATATACTAGATTCAATAAACTTCACTCAACAAGAATATGATTTTGAATATCTATTTAGACCCTCATATGATGGTATTATTCTGGATCCAGTTCCTTATGATGTGGATGACAAAAGAGATATAAACGAAAGCAAAACAAAAGATCTCCTTGTCAAAAAAATAAACGAGTTTAAAGAAAATAATTATAGCCTGGAATTATTATCAAAGCTCTGTGCGAAGGAGAAGTCTTCCTATCTAGGTCGAGTATTGTCGGATTATTGGGATGATGATAATTTTGATAAAAATGTATTTGCATCACTATATAAGTGCCAGAGTAAACATGAGATGGCAATAGAATACATTGAAGGATTAGCTCGCAGAGGAGTTGATGTATATACTAATGTAAACGAATTAAGTGAGTGCGTAGAGTTAGATGATGATTTTAGAATTATACTATTCAGAATCGAAGCTTTATATACAGATAAGAAACCATTAGTCGATAATGCTTCAGTAGAAATAAAACATGCATTTTGGAAAGATTTTCGATGGTTTTCATCTAATAATATGGATTGGGCAGTGGCAGAGTGCCAGCAGTATGGAACAGTTAATTCGTATTTGGACTTATTGTATAGATTCCATGAAAATCGAAATCTTACACTAGAGCAATTGCTTGAAAAAATGCAACGGATTGATGTGATGGAACGAGGAAGTATTAATTCGATGACGGATTATTATTTAAAAGAATTACTAAAGCCATTACAGGAGCAATGCATTGAAGATCGAGATAAATGTGCAAAGATAGCGCATATTGAGATTGCATTCTTTTATCTATTGGACTGGGAAGATATGAAGTGCTTTCAAAAGGAAATAAAGCACGATTCTGAAATGTATGCAGAAATGGTCTCAGTTATATTTAGACATGATGGTGATGATCCCGAAGAAAGAAAGACAGAAGAGTTTCGTAATTATGCGCAGGTAATACATAGGTTGTTTGATATGGCAAAGTTTTGTCCATGTGAAGAAAATGGCACTGTTAGTTATGATGAGATTAAGGTGTGGGTAGATAAACTGATACGGATACTTGATTCGAATCACCAAAAAGAAATGTTTGGATATGTGTTAGGAAGGTTGTTTGCATATGCACCTAAAACAGCTGATGGTCATTATCCATGTGAAGCAGTGTGCCAGATTATAGAGGAATATGGGGATGAATCTTTACTGAGTGAATATAGATGTGAGTTGTTCAATAAAAGAGGAATATTTAGTCCTTCAGCAGGTAGGGCAGAGAAAGACATTGCAGAAGGTTACAAAGATAATGCAGATTTTTTAAGCATTAAGTACCCGAAGACTGCTGATGTGTTTTTCAAAATGTCACAAAGATATGTATATGATTCTGACCTAGAAAGACGGCGTGCCGAAAATGGGTATTTTTAGAATTTAGTCTTAGAAATACAAATTGATAGAGAGCCAACAGATATCTTTGATGTCTGTACGGGGGTATGGGGAATCGGAATCCCCATCAAGAGACTTGCCCGGAGGTATGCCGTAGCCATAAAATGGCGATACGGTAATACCTGGATGGATCTTGCTCTAATCTACAAACCCTCTTACATATACAAAAGATGGAGGGGGAAAATACAGGGTGTGAGAGAAAAGAATTTTAGAAAAATTAAAATAACTCAAAAACTTAACTTTTAACATTGCCAAAGTTAAAATGAAAGAAAATGAGTTAAAAGGAGAACGAGAAATATGTTTACAAGCGTATTCGGGATTTCTATAAAATATGAAGCATGGAATCATCAGGATTCTATGCCTGTTTATATTGCAGGGAGTTATGATTTTCATACAGCATATATTGGAAACAGACGCTGTATAATGCTTGCTCCAACAGAAGAACTTGCCACACTTCCGGCATTGAAAAAACAAATTGTAAAAATACAGCAGGTTGATAATGTGCCAGTCGTATTTGAACTTACAACGGTATCAAATTATCGAAGAAAAAGCCTTATAGAAAATAATATACCGTTTATTACTGATAAGCAGGTCTTTCTTCCTTTCATTGGGACAATGCTTTCTGATGAAAAAGAACCCCAAAAGCTGACGGGCAAGTTTGTTTACTCCACGCAGCAGTTGTTTTTATTTTATCTGTACAGTAAGAAAAAACGATTGTATATTTCAGAAGCCGGAAAAGTGCTTCCATTTACAGCAATGACCTTGACCAGAGCAGTAAAGCAGTTGGAAGCGACGGATTTGTTTTTGGTAGCAAAAGACGGTGTCAACAAGTTTATTGAGTCAAAATATAAGCGAGATGAATTATTTGAAAAAACAAAAGTATATTTGACGACTCCTGTCCGCAAAGCAGGATATATAGAGAAGACGCAAGTTACGGAAAATATGGTCTTTGCAGGGGAAACGGCACTTTCTGAAAAAACAATGTTAAATCCAAGCCGAGTTGTTACCTATGCAATTAGTGAGAAAGATTATGATAAAACCTTGCTAACCGATGAATTGATAGACCCGAATAAGCAGGTAAGACTTGAATTATGGGCATACAGCCCGAAACAATTTTCAGAGGATAACAGTGCTGATGATATTTCCATTGTTTTGTCTTTTGCAGATACAAACGATGAAAGAATTGAAGAAGCAGTAGATGAATTGCAGGAAAGAAGGTTGCAGGAGTAATGGTCAGCGGATTTACAAAATTTAAGGAAAGATTTCAGGGTTTTGAAAATCAATATGTCATCATCGGTGGGACAGCGTGTGATTTGATTATGGAAAACGAAGAATTACCGTTTCGTGCTACAATTTAAACGATAATACATAATTTTTCTCTAAAGCCGAAAAAAAATTGCATATCAGAGGCTGTATTTTTACCCTCCTTCTTTTGTATATATGAAAGATATTTTTTTATGTACGAAGGAAGGAGGTTTTTTCATGCCTAAAGTCAGAAAAGAAATTCCAGAATTGGAAAAACTGGTGCAGGTCGGAAGAAAGAAATTTGTCCGTTATGAGGAAGGGGCACAATTATATTCTATGGGTTTGCATACATTTCAGGAATTGGCGAAGGGAAAACTATATTTTATACGATTGCTGATGAACATGTGCGTTCTGTGATTGCCCAAGGACTGAACATATCGAAGAACAGTAGGAATGAAAATATAAAGAGAAAGAAGCAGAAGTTTTCTCATATATTCAGAACGAGAAAGTCCTGTAACGTCAGCAGCTTCATTTAACACTGCCAATTCAATATCCGTTGCATTCTGTATTATTCTGGAACAGATACCATTGAAAAAGTAGGATCTATATGGGATATGGGGCACTGGTGTCAGCAACCGCTCCAGCATTAGGTCTTACATATGGAGGTATTGTAAACCAGACTTTAGGATGGAGATACATTTTTGTACTTTTAGTTCCTGTTTTGATTATTACGCTTATTTCAATACGCTTATACAGTTTGCAGGAGCTGTAGGAACCAGTGTTTGTGCGGCATTGGTGGCAGCAGCGCAGATGCAGAATAATTCTTTCAGCCATGAGCAAAAAACGGCAGCAAAAGAATGTAATATGCCGTTATCAACTTTTCGATATCGAGCAGAAATTTCGAAAAAGCTAGATTATTGTAAGGTGGGTATTTTACATGAAAGTGTACTTTTTGACAAACGATTTTTACTGTTGTAGAAGCACTTCTGTCATTGGAAGATAGGCTGTTTTATGATAATATGGAATAGTAAAGAAAAAAGTGAGCATTTTACAGGAAGGTACAGATACTTGCACCGGAAAGTGTGAAAGAACAGTACAGACAGATGATTGCAAAAGCCGATGAGGGTATACAGGAAAGCGAATAATGTAGATTTGACTTATAAGACTATGAAGCGAGGTAGTGGATATGGAAAAAGACCCGTTTAAGGAATATTTGAGGGAGTCTGAACCGGATAAAGCTCATAAGGGTTATGCTTGGAGTACGGCAATCGGACTTCAGGCGGTAGACGGACTCAAACCATCTAAATATCTGATTGATACCGCCATTCAGAATATTGAAGGCAAAATCACGATGAAAGAAGCACAGAGTCTTATTGACAGTTATTATGAAGAAAGACCAGTGCATTTGTCCGATGATGAACGTACCGAAGAAGCGGATAAGGTTTCGTCCCGTATCGCAGAAATTCTTTCTGAAACAGCGTTCTCATTTTCGCCAAACGAGTATATCTCTATCCACCGTAAACTTTTTCAGGGGATTTATAAACACGCCGGAAACATTCGAGATTACAACATCACAAAGAAAGAATGGGTGCTTGATGGAGCAACCGTTATGTACGGCAGTGCGTCCGAACTGAGAGCTACACTGGAATACGATTTTTCGCAGGAGAAAGATTTTAGCTATAAGGAACTTTCAATGGACGAGATTATCCATCATCTTGCGGTATTTGTTTCAAGGTTATGGCAAATCCATATTTTCGGAGAAGGCAATACGAGAACAACGGCAGTGTTCTTCATCAAATATTTAAAGACGCTTGGGTTCTCTGCAATCAATGATATTTTTGCGGGAAATGCGTGGTATTTCAGAAATGCACTTGTCCGTGCAAATTATACGAATCTGCAAAAAGGCATTCACGAAACAACAGAGTATCTGGAAGCGTTTCTCAGAAATCTACTTTTGAACGAGAAAAACGAGCTTCATAATCGAAAACTTCATATAAGTGGACTTTTGAACGAAGAAAAAGTGGACATTGGGGATACAAAAGTGGATATTGAGAATGAAAAAGTGGACATTCAAGATAAAAAAGTGGATATTGAAAGTGCACTTTCCGAAAAAAGTAGTGATTTCTCGGTAAAAACGACGATTCATATCCATAGACTTTTTGAGAAGTTTGGCTTTGATGAGGTGTTTGGAAGAAGTGCGGTTATGGAACTTCTTGAGCTGAAAAGTTCAGGTGCTTCAAAACTTCTTTCCAATTTGGTAAAGGCAGATATTATTGAACCAGTATCCGGTTACGGAAAAGGAAAATATAAATTCAAGAAGTAATTAGAAATTCCAAGGAGCGATGGCTATGGAGAATAAATTAGAAAAAATCGGTCAAAATAGTTTTATGGATAATTTTGTTAAAACTGATGACATCTTAAATGATATGTGTGGGATTATTGAGTCCTCACAAAAAGCTGCATACCAGGCTGTCAATACATTGCTCGTGCAGAGAAATTGGTTAATTGGTTACAGAATAGCAGAAGAAGAATTAGGTGGAGATGAACGCTCGGAGTATGGGCTAGAGGTAATAAAGAAAATTTCTAAAGAACTGACTCAGCGATATGGAAAAGGATATGATAGAAGTAATTTATATCATTGTCTGAAGTTTTATAAAACCTTTCCTGAAATTGTCGACACGGCGTGTAGACAATCCGGCGTTCTGCTTTCGTGGTCGCATTATAGAACATTATTACAGGTCAAAGACCCTGAAGCTCGAGACTGGTATGAGAAAGAAGCCGCAGAACAGACTTGGAGTGTTCGTACTTTGCAGAGGAACATTTCTTCTCAGTATTATTACCGTATGCTGGGGACTCAGAAAAAAGAGCTTGTAGAAAGTGAAATGAAGGAACTGACTGCACCGTATCAGAATGATAAGCTGGAGTTCATCAAAAATCCGGTAGTTGCGGAGTTCTTAGGATTTTCGCAGAATACAGATTTTACAGAGAGTGACCTTGAGAAAAGTATCCTTTCCAATTTGCAGAAATTCTTGATGGAGCTTGGAAAGGGGTATGCTTTTGTGGCAAGACAGCAGCATATTCATACGGAGAAGCAGGACTACTATATCGACCTTGTATTCTACAATTACATACTGAAATGCTTTGTCCTTATTGATTTGAAAACAGAGAAGATAACACATCAAGATGTAGGACAGATGGATATGTATATCCGTATGTATGATGAATTGAAACGCAGTGAGGGCGATAACCCAACAATCGGTATTGTTCTTTGCTCCGATACAGATGATGATATTGCTCGTTATTCTGTTATGCACGGCAATGAACAATTATTTGCTTCCAAGTATAAATTATACCTGCCGACAAAAGAAGAACTGAAAGCGGAGATTGAAACTCAAAAGGCAATGTTTTATCTTCAGCAGCAGGATAATGAAGAAAAGGAAACAGAATAGAATTTGTGCAGACGGTCTGCACAAATTGCAAAATTAAAGTTCGTTGAACAAAAAGCCTTTATGGGGCTGTAATTTTCAATGAAAATATTGAAAGATACGGAGGTGTTATCAGGAGTTCATGCCTTTGTCATTACAAAACATAGTGTATCCGCTTCTTGTCAAAACGATCCTGCTGAGTATGAACCGCTTCCGGATAGCCGCATGGAATAATAGCGAAAGCGTCCAGATTTTCAGGCACGTTCAATACTGTACGGACAGCCTCCATTCGTTCTTTCAGAGGAGCAATTCCAAGCCAGACAGCACCTAGTCCGAGGGCGTCTGCTTCCAGTAAGAGATTTTCTACAGAAGCACTCATATCAACCATACCATTTCCTAATCCAGAAACAAAGTATCCGCATAAAATTGTGACAGCGGCAAATACAAAGGAAATGGAAATAATCCTGAGTGCCGGAATGCCAAGCACCAGCATTTCCGGGCTTGCGGAGAATAGCTGTAATAATTGTTTTGGTAAAGTACAGAAGATATCTGCCAGTTTGTTTTTGGTGTTCATGTGACCTCCTGTTTGGTAAAAAAATAAGCGCGAAATCGGTGAGGATAAGCTGTTCCTCGTGATTTCACGCTTTAAAAGCCGGCTTGGTTTCTTTATTTCGTGCCTATTATAATGCATAAAAGAGAAAAAATGCAAGAAAATTTTTGTTTGACATTTTTTAAAAAGAAAAATATAATAACTTATAAACGAGTGGCAAACTAGCGTAAATCCAGTTTTGCTGCTCGTTTTTTTGTGCGCATGCTGTTGCACATTATGAAAATATATAATGCATTTTAAAGTGTGTAGCTTATCAGCGTAAGTCCAGCTTATGAGGTAAGTGCACACTTTTTTTATGCAGAAAAGGGAGGCTGAATCCTCTCCTCACCAAGGGGTTCGGATTTTGCTTCGCAAAACAAGGAGGATTATAAAATGGCAGAAAGTAACAAGATGAAGGAGATGCCGGTAAATAAGCTCATGGTTCAGATGGGAATACCGATGATCTTATCTATGGCATTGCAGGCGGTTTACAACATTGTAGACAGTGCCTTTGTTGGAAACATGAGATCAGGAAGTGAGGCGGCACTTAATGCACTTACACTGGTATTTCCGGTTCAGATGCTCATGGTAGCAGTTGGAATCGGAACAGGTGTGGGAACAAATGCACTTCTTGCAAGAACACTTGGACAGGGAAAATGTTGAAAAGAAGGAAGCTGTCAAAATGATGACAGACACAGATAAAAGACGTATGACAAATTATAACTTTTACACCGAGCAGAAATGGGGAAAAGCCAGTAATTATACGTTGTGCCTGAACAGTTCACAGCTTGGATATGACAGGTGTGAGAAGATAATTATGGTAAGCGATATGATGTAAAAGGGAAATCCTATTTTGACTCGCCAAATAAACATTACTGCGAAGATATTGGACTTAGAAATGCAAGAATAGGTTCCCGTCAGCAGGAAATGATTCATATAATGGAGAATATCATATATAATGAGTTGAATATCAGGCAGTTTTCTGTTGATGTTTTGTAATCGCATGCGCCAAATAGAAGAAAGCTAAGACGGAATCAATACACATGCACAATATCCGCTAGCAGGTTGAAAACAGTAGATGGTCAGAGTCTTGTCGATTTCCGGACTATAATCCTGCGAAAATATAACATGAAGTAATTTAGATGAGAATTTATAAAACGACCGGAGAGCCTATGGACTCTCCGGTCATTTTATAAATTATTTTGTGTAAATCTTTCGGGTTGATGATAAAATCGTAGGTTTATAGAATACAAAAATATAAAGAAATAGATATTGATTACTTCACATCCTTTTCCGGTACATTCAATAGCACGACCGCTGCGATCGTAAAGCAAAGCCCCAATACGGAGAGCAGACTTGGCGTCTCGGAGTAGAGCACTGCGCCGAAAATCATAGCGGCAGCAGGCTCACTGGATGCGAGGATGGAAGCTTTGCCGGTTTCCATATAGCGCATGGAAAGCGAGAAAAGCGCATACGGAAGGACAGAGGAGATCAGCGCATGTACAAACATGATACCGGTATAGGAGAAATAAGCCGGTGTGCATAAAGCACGGATAGTATGCATATTTGAAAATGGAAGCATGGACAGTCCGGAAAATAAAGTACCATAAAAAGTAATCGTCAGGAAATGATAGTTTTTCTGTGTCATGCGTTTGCTGACAAGGCTATATGAGGCATAGAAAAAGCAGGCGAGAAGACCGCAGACGATGCCGCGGACAGACCATGCAAGTCCGCCTTTTTCAAATACACCACTGACCAGGACGCAGCCGGTGAGCGCCAGAATGACGCAGCCGGTTTTGCGTCCTGTGATTTTTTCATGGAAAAATATTGCCGCCAGAAACAATACAAAAACCGGACACATGGCAAGAAGAACTGCCGCAAGTGCCAGAGAACTGCTGGAAACCGAAATATTATAAAAAATGCTGAGTGCCGTCATTCCGATCATGCCGCTCGCAATAAAAAGCCAGAGATCCTTAAGGTTTACATGGAACAGAGAGCGGTTGTAGATGAGCATACAGATGCCTGTAATGAGAGCTGCGAGAAGCATACGGCAGCTGATGATCGTGAAATTATCAACTCCGGCATTTTCCAGAGTTCGGACAAAAATTCCTGTAGCGCCCCAGCAGATGCCGGAGAGAAAGGGAAGAATCCCAGTATATTTTTTCGCTTTTAATAATGTTTGTGCTTTCATGTTAATTAATTTCCTTATCAATCTGTGTTGCAATTCGTATTTCATGGAATTATCATACCACAAAAGCATGACATTAGGGTCAAAAGTATTTTACAGAGCAGAAAGGGTGTGCTAAAATAGACCGGAAAATATCCGAAGAACAGAACCTTAAATTAAAGTGAAAGCAAAGAGCGAAAGAGAGTAAGAAGCGTAAGATGAAAGATTTAACAAAAGGAAAACCATCGGTACTTGTATTTACATTTGCAGTACCGATTTTTTTAGGAAATTTACTACAATTGACATACAGTCTTGCCGACACACGAATCGTCGGCTCCTTTCTTGGAGGAAATGCACTTGCAGCAGTTGGAGCAACAAGCACGTTAAGTGGACTGATTATCGGTTTCCTGCTTGGATTGTCAAATGGATTTGCCATTATCACGGCACAGAAATTCGGCGCCGGAGATATCGAACAGATGCGGAAATCATTTGCCCAGTCGTTAGTTCTTGGAACAGGAATTTCGGTATTCTTTACTGTGCTTGGACTTGCATTTCTGCGACAAATTCTGCAATTCTTAAATATACCGGAAAAATTGCTGCCAATGGCAAGATCTTACATTATTATTATCATAGCCGGGTTGCTTGCAACCTTTTTATATGATGCCTGTGCGGCAGCGTTGCGTGCCATCGGGGACACTGTGACACCGCTCATCATTCTCGCAGTATCGGTCGCGTTAAATATCGCCGGAGATTTATTTTTCGTAGTTGTATTGCACAGTGGTGTGAGAGGTGCGGCAATCGCAACCGTTCTTGCACAAGGGCTGGCATTTGTCATCTGCTGGTTTTACATGATGCACAAATACGAAATTCTCCGCCTGTCAAAGGAAGACTTCTGTCATGTCAATCCGACCATGCGAAAGGAAATGTTAAGCGCCGGTCTGTCGATGGGATTTATGAGTTCCCTTATCAATATTGGATCGCTGACCTTGCAGACGGCAATCAATCAGCTTGGAAAAGAAATTATTATTGCACACACGGCGGCAAGAAAATTGTCGGAAATGTTTATGATCATGTTCAGCGTATTTGGGCAGACGATGGCAACCTACTGCGGTCAGAATATGGGCGCAGGCAAGATGGACCGTGTAAAGCAGGGAATCAAAGTGGCACTTCTGTATACATTTATCTGGTCGGCTATGTCTGCAGTCGCAAGTTATACGATCGGTGATTTCCTTGTCTATCTCGTAACAGGAACGCACAATAAAATTGTGCTTCTGAATGCGACTAACTATTTGAAATTCAATACCATTTTTTATTTCGTGACAACGATCATCTGTATTTTGCGAAATGCGATGCAGGGACTTGGCGATCATGTAACACCGCTTGTGTCCAGTTCTCTGGAAATGATCGGGAAAATTATCATTGCTTTTACACTGGTGCCGTGGCTTGGCTATACAGGAGTGATTCTCGCGGAGCCGCTGGTCTGGTTTATTATGGTAATTCCGCTGCTGATACAGATTTTTCGCATGCCTGCATTAAAAAAGACTGAAAAAATACAATAAAAGAAAAGAATGATCTGAAAATAATTGACGAAAGCTTCTTTAGTAAAGTATAATTTTTATATGGGGTAGTAAGAAATGGAGGAATAATATGCGGAAAGGAAATAAGACCTGGTGGGAGCAGCTTGCAACCGGTATTCTGATAATTGCGCTGGTTGTCACATTTTCACTGAGTGGATGGATCGGTGTTAAGGCAAGGGGTGTTTCAAGACCGAATCTGAATACGACCAGCCTCTATATGTATGCAGGACAGAATGAGAAACTTGCCGTGAATAATACGAGGGCAAGAGCCAAATGGTCCAGTAGCAACACGAAAGTTGCGCAGGTCAGCCCAAGAGGAATGGTGCGTGCGGTCAGAACCGGCAGATGTCTGATTTCCGCGAAAGTCAAGGGTAAGACATTAAAGTGTCGTGTGCAGGTTGTCACAAAGCAGAGATACTAAAATGCTCTTTCTAAGAAAAGTTGTGTGATTAGAAGGCTTTTCTTAATGTAGAGATAAAAAACAAATTGGGAGGAAGAAGGCATGAAAGAAAACAGAAGAAACGTATGGAAACGTCTGTCGGCAGGGTTACTGGTGATTGCAATGGCGGTGACGCTTGCATTTGGTGGCTGGAGTGGGGAAGCAAAAGCAGCCGTTAAACCAAAACTCAGCAAGACAAGTGCTGCAATGTATCCGGGACAGAGTACGAAACTGAAAGTGAAGAATACAAGTGCCAAAATCAAATGGTCCAGCAGCAATAAGAAAATTGCAAAGGTCAGTTCCAAAGGAACAGTAAAAGCAGTAAAACTTGGCAAATGCACAATTACTGCAAAAGTAAAAGGTAAGAAATTAAAATGTAAAGTGGCAGTTGTCACAAAGGAAAATTACCGTGCGAGAAAGCTGTATGATCTGGTAAGAGAAAAAGGAAAAAATCAGGGCGATGGAATGTACATGCTTTCCATGACTTCCAAACAAGGAAAAAATAATGAAAAAGATATTAATATTATTGCATATCCCCAAAAATGGCAGATGGGATTCAGTTATATAGACATGAACGAAAAAGCGAACAAGATAACAGGTACAGCAATCATGATGGATATCGTAAAAGATAAAGCAGGGGAATTACAAATAATTGATATGAAATTAAAGGAAGATTATGTTATTTCTATTTTAGGAAAGCTTGACAAATCTTACGATGGAAACCGTAAGGGAATGAATTTGACAAAATGTCTGGAAGGCGATCTTATGAGCGAAAGTGATGATGAACTGGAGTACAGCGGAAAGCCTCGTGAAAAAGACTGGACAAAAGCAGTCAGCTATACAAAAACAGCATTCAAATACTACGATAAACTTTTAGGAAAATACGGCTATTCCATGAAGAAAATCGGATTTACAAAATACTAAAAAAAGTGAACAGAGAGAATAGATAAGGCAGGTCAATTTGACCTGCCTTGTTATTATTATAACCTCCGCTTCAACATCTCCGGATTCGTCGCATAAGTCAGCGCAGTATCCTTGGAGATCGTACCATCCTTATAAAGTTTCAAGAGGCTCGCATCCATGGAAACCAGTTCCGGTGTGGCGGAAGAATAGATCATACCATCAATCTGCGGGATTTTATTATCACGGATCATATTGCGGATGGCAGGTGTTACCGTCATAATTTCAAATGCCGGAACTTGGTGTCCGTCAATAGTAGGGACAAGCTGCTGTGATATAACAGCCTGCAGAACCATGGATAACTGGACTGCAATCTGTCGTTGCTGGTTCGGCGGGAATACATCGATGATACGGTCGATCGTATTGGCGGCACCGATCGTATGTAAAGTTGAGAAAATCAGGTGTCCGGTCTCGGCAGCCGTCATGGCAACCTGTATCGTCTCGAAATCACGCATTTCGCCAAGGAGAATGACATCCGGGCTCTGGCGCAGAGACGCACGCAACGCCGTTACATAGCTGACGGTATCGACAGAAATCTCGCGCTGGCTGACAATACTCTTATTGTGGCGGTGAAGAAATTCCAGTGGATCTTCCAGTGTGATAATGTGTTCATGGCGTGTCTGGTTGATGTGGTCGATCACGCAGGCAAGTGTTGTAGATTTACCGCTTCCGGCAGGACCGGTGACGAGTACCAGACCTTTGGAAAAGTCGGCAAAATCAATGATCTGCTGAGGGATTCCCTGCTCCTTTGCATCCGGCAGAGAGAACGAGATCACTCGGATGACGGCGGATAGAGAACCTCTCTGTTTGAAGGCACTGACACGGAAACGGGAAAGTCCCGGAATGGAAAATGAAAAATCATCATCTCCGGTAGCAAGAAGTGTCTGCATGTCGCGTTCATTTGCCATCTGGTAAATCTGTTTAATAATCTCGGCAGTATCCTTCGGTTTCAGGCGTTCTTCATCCTCATGTACAATGATGCCATTTAACCGCATGGAAACCGGAAGCCCGGCAACAATAAAAACATCGGAAGCGTTGGAGCTTACCGTTTTTTCAAGTAATTGTGAAGCGAGTGTTATCATAAATAAAAGTCTCCTTTTTATTTTTTAAGTAAGTTCAAAGAATTCTCTCCGTTCCAGTCTGCAGTTGAAAGTGTCTGCCAGCCAGTGATGCGGTACAGATCAGGAGTTGCAGTTTTTGCAGAGGAGAGGCTGCGTTTGTCTGTCTGCTCAGACGGATGCAGAATCAGCAGGCGTGTCTGCAATGCCTGTTTATCATTGATCTTCGTCTGATAAGTCAATGTAAGGGAATCCGAAGTTCTCTTTAAAGTAATATTCGAATTGTTTTTATAATGCTGTTCGATATTTTTGTAATATCCGGCAATATCGGAAGTCTGAAGGTAACAGTTTTTAAGTACCTGGTCGATTTTTGCAAGAGTCTTTTCCGCACGACCTGATGCTTTGTAATACTCCTGCGCATGAGTGGCGGATTTCCGGGCGGTCTGATAATCCGAAGCGGCACTGGAAAGTGACAGCGCTGCAAAGGTGATCATACATAATACAATGAAGATCATCAGCAGAGTGACCGATCCGATATTTGTAATTGGAAAATTTTTCTGTTTTGAACCTGATGTATTCATAATCATCAATCCTTTGCGTAGCGCTTTAGTGTTAAATGTGTAATTTCAGAAGCTGCCCTGCCTGACTGTTTCTCAGAAGATTTACTGGAAGATATATTGGCAGTGCCTTCTGCGAGGCGCAGAGCTTTGATCTGAAAATGGCACATGGAATCTTCTTTATCTGTTGTCTGTAACTGAATCTGGTAGAATGCTTTTTCCGGCAGGCAGGCTTTCCAGTCTGTATCATAATAAATAACAGCGTTTCTGCCATCCATTTCACAGGCCGGAAACTCACTTTCAAGAGTCTCTGAAAATGTCTTTTCATCTTTTAACTCTGCCGCGTCTATTGTATTTAAAAGCCCGGCAACATCTTCCAGACGGGAAAGCGCCTGTTCCGTCTCGGTAGCCTGTGTACTCAGTGTATGTGCTTTGACGAAAGTGCGCAGGCATACAGCACCGGTTAGTGCAAAAAACAGTATGGCGATCATAATTTCCAGCAGAAAGATGCCGGAGCGCTTGTGATTCTGTTGTTTCATGAATGGCTCCTTTCTGCAAGCAGGCGGCTGACTTGTGTGCCATTTTTTTCGGTTATCATAATGCGGTACAGTCCGTTTTTTTTTCGTGTGACGGTCAGATCACGGGCTTCGATCACTTTCTTTCCAGCTTTAAGAGAAGCGTCAGCGTCATCCCGCGCGACCAGTTCTTTCAGCCACCCGCCATCTGTATAGAGATATGTTGTATAACCGGTAGTATCTGTATTTCCGTTATTATCAGCAGAAGTATCAGCCGGCATGTGGAAAGCAAGACATTCCCTGCCTTCACGTTTCTCGACAGATACAACGCCGTATGTGTCATTTGCGCGAAATTTTTCCGTAATATAGGAAAGTGGTGTGGTAGTCTGGTAATTTTTATCTGCCTGTTCCGTCTGTGCGGCGTAAATACGTGCAGACAGAAGCAATACGATCAGTGCGGAAACCGCAAATACAAGTAAAAGTGTCAGCGGAAATATAAAGTCTATCATATGTTTTCTCGAACGTTCAAAACGCATTAGTTTCCGCCTCCTTTCCGGATGATCGTAACGTCAGGCATAATATTGGCGCCCAATGGCTGGTAATCCACAAAATATTTGGAAGAGTCATAAGTCAGGCCATAATGTTTTTTCAAATATGTCAGACTCTCCGGATAAGTGCCTTCCTGCGCATAGCAGCGGGTGATATCGCGGGTAACGGCAGACTGTAGCGTTTCCATCTCGTTTTTCTCCATGTCTTTCTGGACGGATACGATTCCGTATGAGAAAAATCCAAAGACAGTAAGAAATAAAGTGATGGAAATCAGAACATTCCGCAAATATGAAGTTTGCCGGTTTTTAATAAAACGACGGGACATCTTTAGTCGTTCCTTTCTATCTTGATGTATCAATTACCGGGGAACAGATTTCTTATTCATGTTAAGAAACCAGGTATTATAATGTTGCCATGATGCTGATGAGTGGTAGCATGACAGACAGAAGAATGATGCCGACGATCACGGACAGAATGATGACAAGTGTCGGTTCGATCGCAGTGATCATTCTGGAGAGCTGGTTATCGATTTCTTCTTCGTACTGTCCGGCAATCTTGCTCATCACTTCTTCCAACACACCGGTCTTAGAACCGATGGATGCCATTTTGGCATAAATTCCTGAGAAAATGTGATTGGAAAGAAGTGTTTCGCACAGATCTTCGCCATTTGTAACTGCCTCGGAGCAGGCTTCCAGACGGGTGCGGAAAGCTCCTTTCTTGATAAGTGGAATGGAGAGTTTCAGACATTCCGCAGGTGTCAGTCCGCTGCTTAAAGTCAGTGCCATACCACTTGCAAAACGACATGCGCCGATTTGATCCTGAAGAGAACGGCCGCCGTGAAGTTTTCCCATAAATCCAAGGAGCATCTGGTGTCCACGTTTTGTCCAGAACAGGTAAACAGCGCCGGCAGCAAGCAGTACAAGGACAATGCCGCAGACGACGATGTGTGCGTTTAAGAACTGACCAAATCGCAGGATACCCAGTGACAATCCGCTCATTTCTCTGCCGAGCTGGGCAAATACCTGATTGAAGATCGGCATAACTCTTGTCACCAGTACAAGGATGACGAGGATCATCATAAAGATCATAAGTAAAGGATAGGTAACTGCATTGTGGATCGTCTGGTTTAGCGCAGCTTCTTTCTCATAATAGTCCGCAAGGGAAGTCATAACTTCATCCAGTTTTCCTGCCTGTTCTCCAATCTGTACCATCTGGATCATATAGTCCGGAAATGCGTGTGTATCTTCTAGTGCAAGGTGCAGGGAACCGTTATTCAGAAGCATGGTGTTGATGCTTTCCAGTAATCTCTTCTCTTCTGGTTCGGTTGTATCTTCCAGCATGATAGAAATTCCCTCTATAGAAGAAATACCGGATCGCAGGATCATAGCAATCTGCGAACAGAATGCTGCGGTCTCGGCATTGGAGAGAGGCGTGTGTGTCTCGGTCATAATTACTCCTTTCCGGGTTACAGTAGTTTTGTATGCCTGGTATATCATAACCCGATCATTGTATTTAATAGTTGAATTTCACAACGTAATGATTTTTGTCATTTACATATTTCTTGACGGACTCTTTGTCGTTGCTGGCGGCAAGTGTTGGATCCATAAGTTGCCAGTCTTTTCCGTCAAATTTGATGATATCATCCACCCAGCCTTTGTCATCTACATAAGTGCTGATCCAGGCGTGGTAAGTTTCACCGGCATAACCGACTTCCAGTTTGGTCGGAATCCGCTGGGAACGCAGCATGGAAGTCATAAGAGCTGCATAATCGAAACAGATGCCTTTGCCGGTTTTCAAAGTTTCATCTACATTTGGAATATATCCATAAGAAACGTTTTCAGCTTTGGCGTTATCGTAAGCGACATGTTTCACCACATAGTTATAAACATTCTGTACGACTTCCAGATCCGTCCATGTATTTTCCGCAAGTTTCTGCCCTTTTTTTACTGCATTTGATTTCGCAGTGAACCAGACATACTGGTTCGGATAGAGGAAAGGAAGAAACCTATCCTCGATCTTTGCGGAAATGGTCTGCTCCAGAGCGACTGCATAAGAATCTCCGCTTACATTTTCCAGAATACTGAGTGAATAACTGCCATTTCCGGCATTGAGTGGAAATGCCATATAACCGGCGTCTTTACTCAGAAGATAAGTATAATTTGCCTGATCCGGTCCGGCAATCTGTAATTTTACTTTGGATTTGCCACCGGTATATTTTACCATGATATATCCTTCGGAAATATGTGACGCATCGATGGATGCACTGTTATTTTTGTAAACTTTTTTGCCGGGAGCAGACGGAGATAATACTTTTGGCGTGGAATCTCGCTTTGGCCCGGAATGATCGGCTTCATTTGAATGGGAAGACGAACAGCCGGATAATACAAAAAGAAGAATCCCGATAAGTAATATAACAGGCAAAGCATGTGATGTCTTTTTCATAGTCATATCGGGATTCTCCTTTTTAAAATGTACGTTATTTCTTAACCGGAGAGAGCAACAATTCCAGTTCATTACCGGCATTATCCGGAATCTTAATAGTTGTCGGTTGCTTCGGTATCATAAAAGAAATGGTACCGGTTTTCTTGTTGATACTCTTCGGGACAAGACCGGAAATCGCATCGTAGTTGATACCGGAATATGTGTCGGATACGTCCAGATATACAACTCCGTGACGGGAGTAGGAGTCCAGAAGTTTCGGTTTCTCGGTATCCAGACTGGAAACTTTGTAACTACGTAAGGAAGTCTGTGCGTTCATGCCTTCTGCATG
This sequence comes from Dorea sp. OM07-5, assembly GCF_003481355.1. NCBI lineage: Bacteria > Bacillati > Bacillota > Clostridia > Lachnospirales > Lachnospiraceae > Dorea > Dorea sp. OM07-5. The sequence continues at coordinate 249,156 of NZ_QUKZ01000003.1, forward strand.
GATTGTCAGTGTTCCGTTAGAAGTAACTTCCGCAGTATAAGTATGCGTGTCTTTCTTCGTTAAAGCGATCGGATGTCCATCCAGGTCAGCGGTAACTTCCCGGATCGGGAGCAGTGTCTTTACCCGGATATTGTAAACAGCGGACTGTGCAGAGTCTACTTTGGTACGTTCTGCAATAATCGTTGGCTTAATGAATAAAAGCGGCATTAAGATCAGAAGCAGTGTACACAGATAGGCCAGCGTCCGTCCGAAACCAAAGGTCGTTTTCTTGTAATTGCCCCAGTCTTCCAGAACTTCGACCGGAATTGTGCTCGGTTCCATGTCGCATGCGTTAAAAACGTTGTTCAGAAGCTGGTTCGCAGTCTTCGAATCCAAAGCAGGAATGTCTGTATTGTCAAAAGAAGATGCGTGAAGGTCTAACTCAGAAGTATAATCTTTATTCAAAACAAATCCCTCCTTTTTCTTCGTGGAGCATGTTTTCCAGAAGTTTGCGCCCTTTGCGCAAACGCCGTTTGGCAGTACTCCGGCTGTAATCCATCGCAACGGCAATATCTTCGATGCTCATATTATTGTAATAGCGCATGATGATCGCCTGCGAATATTGTGGAGGCAGTGACTGGATCGCCTGCATCAGCCGTGCTTTTGCATCTTTGTTCAGAATATGCTTCTCCGGATTCGTCATGATATCCGAGAAAGATTCTGAAAAATCAGATGTCTGACCGGAGGATATATAATCCAGTTCCTGTTCCTGACGTTTCCTTTTCTGCCAAGTGTCAAAACAGATCCGGAATGTGATCTGGTGCAACCAGGATACAAAGAGACGCGGATTCTTCAGTGTGTCCAGATTCTTTAATACTAAAATGTAAACTTCCTGCAGGATGTCCTTTGCAAGATAGGGATCTTTTACATATTGATAGGCAAAACGGTACTGCGACTGATAAGTAGCAGTATATAATTCTGCAAATGCATCGCTGTCGCCTTCCTGCGTTTTGCGTACCAGTTTTGCAATGTAATCATAATCAAGTTCCATGCGTCTAACTCCTTTGTACATTCGTTGATCTGGATATACGTTTGTTTGCAAGTGCGATCAGCCGGGTAATCTGATCCAGATGTTCATTACGATTCAGTGCGATACCGGTGTGATATTCAATGGCAATAGAATCCGGTGCCTGATTGTGCTGGGCAACCCGGTTTTCAATGCGCTGGATAAAAAGATCTATATTTTCCTCGGTACAGTCTTCAAAGATCGCAAGAAACTTATTACCACCGTTGCGACCGACAAAACATAAAGACGTTGCCGCAGTGGAAAGAATATTAGAAAAATCTTTCAACAGACGGTTGCCGGTAGCATGTGTGTAAAGGTTATTAATCTCTGAAAGATTGGAAAGATCGATCATAATACAGCCGATGTTCTCCGGAAGTTTCTCGTCGTAATATTTCTCAATGACTGTATCACAGCTGAAACGGTTTGGCATACCGGATATCGGATCGGAATAAGCGACACCGTATAAGTTATGATAGTTCAGTTTAATTGTTGAGATAAGGTTAAAATCGATCAGCAGGAAAATAAAGCTGACCAATAACAGTACCCATACGACAAAAAACAAAATCGTGGCAGGGCGGGATGAAAATACGAACTGTTTCACTTCTGGTTTCAGAAGGAGAAACAGACTTAAGATGGTAAGGATCGCCAGTATTGCAAGCTGGAGAACCTTGAATGACGTGTACTTTTTCATAATTGTGAATCCTCCGTTCAATTCAGGTCCATTGACGGGTGTTGCTTATGTCTATAGTTTCAGGCTGAAAATCCCCGTGTGTTACTTCTTGTCCGAGTTTTACGCTCATATATCTGCAGAACTAAGTTTCTGTAATGATATATGAATGTATTTCTCTGATATCATTTGTATATTATATCACAAATAATAAGGGAATACCATATTTCGACAGTCACAGATTTTCACATGGATTGGGTGTTGAGATATAAGGATAAAATCGTTATAATAAGGAAGGTAAAAGAAACAGGAAGAAGGTTTTACAAGATGGAGATAGAGAGTATTAAGCAAAAAGTGCTGGAAGATGTAGATCCGGTCATGAAGAAGAAAAAAGCAAAAGAACGCCGGAAACAACGACTGATCGTGATAATGCAGTTCCTGCTCGTTTTTGTTGTTATCATAGGTCTTTTCCATTTTTTTATGGGGATATCGACAGTTGACGGAGAATCGATGTATCCGACACTGCATGACAAGAATATAGTTATTTATGAGAGACATAACAGCGAATACAAAGCCGGAGACATCGTGGCGCTCGATATGCCGAACGGGGATGTATATGTGAAGAGAGTGATTGCTGTAGCAGGGGATACCGTTAATATTGACCGTGAAAAGATCTATGTTAACGGAGAAGAAGTTACGACACCGCAGGCAGTCGGTAAGACGGAAGCAAAGTCTGATAAGATCACCTATCCACTGACGGTAGAAGATAAGCAGGTTTTTGTGCTCGGTGATAACCGAGAGGTTTCCAGGGATTCCAGAGAGATTGGCACTGTGAAGATAAAAAACATCAAGGGAAAGATCAGATGGTCTATAGGAATCTTTTAAAAAATATGCTATGCTGACGAATAGGATAAATATCTGAACAGATAAGAGTACAATGAGAGAATGAGGATGAAAAAATGGGATATACAGAACTTACGGAACAATTTGAACGCCGTGAGAAGATGAGAGGCACCGCTTTGACAATATTAGGCGGTGTCTTTTGGGGGCTTGCAGGAGTTTTTGGAAAATATTCATTTGAACACAGAGGGATGACACCACAGTGGCTGGTAAATGTGCGCCTGATCATTGCGGGATTGATCCTTCTGTCCACAGTAGTTGCAAAACAGAAAAAAGATACTTTCCGCATATGGAAGAATCCAAGACATGTGATTCGGATGATGTTGTATGGCATGATCGGTATTGCGGCCTGCCAGATGACATATTATATGGCAGTAGATGATTCAAATGCAGGTATCGCAACAGTATTGCAGTATGTGGCACCGGTTATCATCATGCTGTACACATCGCTTGTCAACCGGAAATTGCCGGAAGTATCAGAGCGTATTGCACTGGTTCTTGCATTTGGCGGAGTCATACTGATCGCAACGCACGGAGATCTGACACAGCTTACAGTGTCCAAAACAACTCTGTTTCTTGGACTTGCATCTGCGCTTGCGACCGTATTTTATAATCTGCTTCCGGGTAATCTGATGAGCGAATACGGAACATTTGCGATCGTTGGCTGGGGTATGTTAATCAGCGGAATCGGACTGATTCCAATTGTAAGACCGTGGACAACCACGGCGCAGATTATATGGGACTGGCAGACATTTTTGTGTGTAATGGTCGTAATCATCATGGGAACCGTGCTTTCTTTCGGATGCTACATGGAAGGGCTGCGTCTGATCGGCGGAACAAGGGCGAGTCTATTTGCATCGGTAGAACCACTGACAGCAACACTTGCATCCGTATTATTTATGGGCGTTTCCTTTGAATTCATGGATCTTTTAGGATTTGCAGGAATCATCGGTGCAGTTATTATTCTTTCACTTCCGGGGAAGAAGAAAAATTAGCCAGCAGCTTTTTTATATGCGTGTATCGTTTCTCAGGTATTGGAATAGAGACCCCATTGGTAAGTGTAAAGGAGAACCGCTGGATACTGGCGACGTAAGTCAGGTTCACCAGATAACTTTCGTGACAGCGGATCAGTTCCGGTTCACAGCGTTTGCATAGAGCGGACAGACGCTCAACACATTCAAATGTCTGCGTCGAAGTGTGCAGCAGAGTATGAGAACCACAGGATTCTACATACAGAATCAGATCTGGTTTCAGATAAATCATGGAGCGGTCTTTTCCATGAAAAGTAACTCTTCTGAGCTTTATCTGCCCAGATAGAACCATGGATTTATAGGTTTCAGCATAATGAACAGGATAGATAGTATCCCGCGGATCATAGGCAATCGCATTGGAAATGTGGCAAAGCCGGATGCGTGGGATATTATTTTGCATAGCCCATAGCATAGAAATTCTTTGATGGACGCGATTTGAACTGCCATCCGGCCAGAAAGTATCCAACTGAAAAGTAAGAAGCACGTCCAGAGTAGAAGGACTGCCTGTGTCGAGCGGATAGACAACGAGATTTGAAACAGTAAAACGCAGTTCATGTTTTTCTTTCTGAAATGCATCTATCAGATTATCTTTTCCGCGGATCATCTGATCATGCGCTGGTCCAAGCCACAGAATATCATCGTGGCAGTTTTCAAGGAATGACTGGATTTTGTTGTCATAATATTCTAATAAAATTGCAGCACTGCAAATGGTATATTTTTCAATATTCATAGAATTCCCTTCCCAAAATGCAGATTCCAGTTCATAAAAGGCAAGTGAAATTTTAAAGAAAACAAGTCGTTTTTTATATTTTATTGCAAGGGATGTAAAAATGCAATATTATTATACCAAGGAAACCAAAACAGGTAGCAATCTGCTGGTATTATATAAAGTGTCAGTAAAGGGATCTGCCCCGAAATAAGCATAAAAGAGGAAAATTAAAATTATATTTAAAAGAGAGTAAATTTAAAATAAGGTGAAACATTAAGACAGAAAGAAGATGAAGTATTATGGAACATAAGTTATGGTTTATGGGAACATCCTATGTTCCGGGTGAAGCAAGAACTCTCATTGACAATCTGGAAGATTCTGCACACAGGGAAATGGCACGTGCGGAATTTTATTATTTTCGGGGAGAAAGTGAGAAGGCGGCAGAAATTTCCGAGAAGTATCTGCAGGATGAAGATCTTGTATTCAGAATGTCGGCATGTCTGATCTATATTTTTTCTGATTTTTCGGTAGGAGGAGTAGAGGCAGTAAAAGCAGGTGCACATGTTATGAAAGTGACGGCTGATGTGCTGCTTCATTCAGAAGATCGCAAAGAGAGAGCATATGCGGCATTTGCCGGAAGTGTGGCAAAAGTGCTGCTTCATATCGAAGACTGGGAAGCACCTCTGATCTTTGAATATCTAACAGATCTTCCAAAAGGATTGCGGTTATGGGGATGTTACTTTATCGCATATGATGCTTATCAGAAGGGAGAGTATGAGCGCTCCCGCGGAATCGTAGAGACAGGGCTTGCATTCAGCCCGCAGTTATATCCGGTTTCGTCTATATATCTTCACCTTGTGGCAGCGATGGACGCTGTCAGTATGAAGAAAACGAAAGAAGCCGAAGAGCATTTTCGGGCAGCATGGGAACTGGCAGAGCCGGATGGACTACTGGAAGGAATCGGTGAACATCATGGACTTTTACAGGGGCTGGTGGAACAATATATAAAAGAAGAGTCACCGGAAGAATTCGACCGGATATTCCGGATCATGGAACGTTTCAGTTACGGATGGCAGAAATGGCATGGCCTTAGAAGCAAAGGAGAAGGAGCAAAAGCAGTCGGCGGGAAACTCAGTGCACTTACGAAAGAAGAATTTGTAGTAGCTATGCTGGCAAACAGAGGCTGGATGAATGTGGAGATTGCCGAACATATGGGAATTGAACAGAATCAGCTTAACCGGACGCTAAAAGCGGTTTACAAAAAGCTGGGAATTGCCAATCGGCGGCAATTGAAGAAATATATGCTGCAGTGACATTTTATAGTAGTTAATCCGTTTCAAAGGGTATTACACGAAATTCGTGTGGTGCCCTTTCTTTTTGAACGCTTAAATTACAGAAAGATTGTACTGCAACACATATGCTCATCTGTTATAATGAAATAAGTTTAAGAGGTGATGCGAATGATAACATTAAACGATTATTTATATTCCGGAAATACAGTCTTTAAGATTTTACACAAATATATCGTAGATCTTAGAAAAGAAGCAAAACGTACCGGCAATGAGATCGATCTGATCCACAGTAATTTTCTGATCCAGATTCAGGAAATGCTGGAACACAACGACTTCCTGACAGCACAGTCACAGAAAATCCGTGAATTTTACAAATATATGGCAAAGGAATATCCGTTTCTTGCATTTACATTCAAAGGCAGGATCAAATCACTGCTCCGTGCGGAAGAGAAATTCAATGGTTATATCGTGGAATGTGTCTATGAATGTTACGAGAAATACGGGCGCTATCCGACCATTTCCGAATTAAAAGAAAAATTAAACTGTTTCCGTGATTTTATTGCATATCGGATCGTAGTTTCTCTTCCGAAATGCAACGTGAAAAATGAAGCAGAATGGGAGAAGGAAGAGATCGAGTATCTGTATCAGATTGCCAATGTGTTGCCGGGATTTCTGGAAGCGCAGGGATTTTCGGCAGAGTCGGCAAGAGGCGTGCTGGAGAGTAAGTCAAAGCAGCTTCATGATAATGTCCGCCCGTATTACAGAGATTATATTTCTAATCATATTGAGAGTGGATACCAGTCTCTTCATATTACATTTTATGATAACAGTTCACGAAGCTATATGGAAGTGCAGCTTCGGACGAAGACAATGGACGATATTGCAGAGATTGGTGCGGCAAATCATAAGGCTTACGAGAAGAAGCAGGAGCAGGAGCGTACAAGAAGGAAAGTTATTCCGGAGGGCGAGAACCTGTATTTTGATGAAGCATATGAGCGTGGAAAACGGCTTGTTAATCTGGAGTTAAAAGACCTGGATGTCAATATGTTCGCAGCAGTGAACAACAGTCTGATTAACGACGGCTGTGGTCTGTACAGGGGACGTCAGATTCTGCCGTACGAGCATTTATCCAGATATCAGAATGACCTGATTGACTAGTTATCAGCGTGCGACGCATTTAATAAAAATAGTTTGACAACAGAATAATGTTGTGCTAAATTATAAAAAATAATTTAACATACTAAACCAATGAAGCGGAGATCAAAGCATTCATGCGCGCACGGGTCATGCTGTGAATCAAGGTGGCACCGCGGGTGGTATAAGCCGGAGATATATATTTTTCCAATGCAGAACTCGTCCTTGACAGAAATTATTTTAGTTTCTGTCAAGGACTTTTTTTATTTATTTCTACCAGAGGACCAAAACAGGCGAGCCCGTTGTGCCGGGAATTATATGCAGACCGTTATACACTGGTGGAGGTAATGAGAATCCTGCGGAAGTCAGAAACAAAAGATGATTTCCTGCCTGCGGCACTTTTGTTTGAATGATTTCATGGTAAAAATAGATAAAAAAATAACAAAATGCTAAGAAAATCCATTGAAACTACATAAAGATTATGCTACATTGAACTTGATAGAAAAAACGAATGAAAGATTATATTTATAGAAAAACATTATAATGCAAACACACAGAATAAAACAATATGAAGGCGGAACAGAGGGCACTTTGTTCTAATAATCTTTATAAAAATGATACCTTGTAATATAGATATCTACAGAGGAAAAGCGTATGTACGAACGAGAGAAAGCAATCATAATTACGAATAATGACCGCGTGTTTGAAGCATACAAAGATGAGATGCAAGTTATTTTAAAACAGACGTATGAAGAAGTTCTGATCGCAACGCGGGATATGGTTTATGACCGCCATATTCTGCTGACACATCCGCAGGCATCGAGCCTGAAACCGAACCAGACGCCATATCGGTCTGTAATTGTATACCCGGGAAGCGGGGAAGATGCGATGAAGGCAATCCTGCTGATTGAAAAATGTCTGGAAGTATACAGACGCTGGCAGGAGATAGCACCGTCCCCGGCTTCCTACCCCAAAAAAGTAGAGGATGATTTCAAGATCATTGATTTATCCATAGTTCAGAATGTTATGCCAAGGATCGTTTAGCGCAGCAGACAGTGCAGAGACGATAGCAAGGTATTTATAACAGAGATAAAAATAGCTTTAAAGTAAGGCAGAATGAGGAGGGAAGGAAGTATGAAACTGGAGTTAGGTAAAATTGAGATCAGGGATATCCGGTTTGGTGACAAGTCCTGCGTGGAAGATCATGTGCTTTCTATCAATAAGGAAGAAGTAGAACGCCTTGTGTTGGAAGATGACAAATTGATTGGCTGCCATCTGGAACTTGCAAAACCGGGTGAGAAGACAAGAATCACGCCGGTAAAAGACGTAATCGAACCACGTGTAAAAGTCAGTGGCGGTGAGATTTTCCCAGGTGTGATCGGAAAAGTGTCTCCACAGGTTGGAAGTGGAAGAACACATGCATTATCCGGCTGCTGTGTTGTTACAGTGGGACGAATCGTAGGATTCCAGGAAGGTGTCATTGATATGAGCGGACCGGCAGCAGATTATTGTCCGTTTTCAAAGACACTCAATGTGTGCGTGGTGATTGAACCAAAAGAAGGTCTGGAAACACATGTTTATGAGCGTGCGGGACGTATGGCAGGCCTCAAAGTTGCAACATATCTCGGCGAACTTGCAAGAAATATCGAACCGGACACACTGGAAGTGTATGAGACAAAGCCAATTCTGGAACAAGCACAGCAATACCCGGATCTTCCGAAGATCGGATATGTACATATGCTTCAGTCACAGGGATTGCTGCATGATACTTATTATTATGGAGTGGATGCAAAACAGATCGTGCCGACATTTATGTATCCGACAGAGATCATGGATGGCGCAATCGTATCCGGTAACTGTGTGGCACCGTGTGATAAAGTAACCAGCTATCATCATCTGCACAATCCGGTTATTGAAGATTTATACAGACATCATGGAAAAGATCTCAATTTCATGGGCGTGATTCTGACGAATGAAAATGTATTTCTTGCGGATAAGGAACGTCATTCTGATATGGTTGCGAAGCTGTGTCAGTGGATGGGACTGGACGGAGTGCTGATCACAGAAGAAGGATATGGCAATCCGGATACAGATCTGATGATGAACTGCAAGAAAGTAGAAAGAGCCGGAACGAAAGTTTGCCTGATTACAGATGAGTTCCCAGGTAAGGATGGAAAATCTGCTTCTCTGGCAGATACCTGTGATGAAGCAACAGCACTTGCATCCTGTGGACAGGGTAATGCAACACTTCATTTCCCGGCAATGGATAAGGTAATCGGAACAACAGAATATATCGAGAGCCAGATCGGCGGCTGGGCAGGCTGTATGAACGAAGACGGTTCATTTGAAGCAGAACTGCAGATTATTATCGCATCTACAATTGCGAACGGCTACAACAAACTGGCAGCAAAAGGATACTAAAGGAGGGGTGAAACATGGCAGCATATCGAATTGTACATTATCTGAATCAGTTCTTCGGCGGTATCGGCGGAGAAGATAAAGCAGATTATGAACCGGAAGTACAAGAGAAGGTCATTGGACCGGGACTGGCACTGGCACAGGGACTCGGAGACGATTATGAGATCGTTGCGACTGTGATCTGTGGTGATAACTATTTTGGAGAGAATCTGGATGAAGCGACAGATACAATTGTAGAGATGGTGAAACGTTATCACCCGGACGTATTTGTTGCAGGACCGGCATTTAATGCGGGACGTTATGGAGTAGCATGCGGAACAATATGCAAGGCAGTGGAAGAAAGACTTGGCATTCCGGTTGTGTCCGGTATGTATAAGGAAAATCCGGGAACGGATATGTTCCGTCAGGATGTGATTCTCGTAGAGACAGGTAATTCTGCAGCAACAATGCGTAAAGCAGTACCGAAATTTGTGAATCTGATCCGTAAGCTTGCGACAGGCGAAGAGATCCTTGGACCAGCAGAGGAAGGATATCTGGAGAGAGGAATCCGTGTTAATTATTTTGCGGATGAGAGAGGTTCTGAGAGAGGAATCCAGATGCTTCTTAAGAAGATTGCCGGAGAAGAATTTTCCACAGACCTTCCGATGCCGAAGTTCGACCGTGTTCCTCCGGCAGAAGCTATCAAGGATATGAGCAAGGCAACGATCGCCATTGTAACTTCCGGTGGTATCGTGCCACTTGACAATCCGGATCATATCGAATCATCCAATGCAACCAAATTTGGCTGGTATCCGATCGAGGGAATGGAAAAGATGTCAAAGGATGATTATACAACAATCCATGGTGGATATGACAGACAGTTTGTAATGGAAGATCCAAATCTCGTTATTCCACTGGATGTTCTCCGGAAGAAGGAAAAGGACGGAGAGATTGGTAAATTGTATCCGTATTTTGCAAGTACGACCGGAACTGGAACGGCTACCAATTCAGCAGCAAAATTCGGCACGGATATTGGTAAGAAGCTGGTAGAAGATCATGTAGATGCAGTTATTCTTGTAAGTACCTGAGGTACCTGTACACGTTGCGGTGCAACGATGGTAAAAGGCATTGAAGCATATGGTATCCCGGTGGTGCATGTGTGTACAGTAGTTCCGATTTCACGCACGATCGGTGCGAACCGAATCGTTCCGGCGATTGGAATCCCGTATCCGCTCGGTGATCCGACAGAAGGCGAAGCAGAATCTTATAAAATCAGGGATGCTTTGGTTGAGAAGGCTTTGCAAGCACTTCAGACACCAGTTACAGACCAGACAGTATTTGAAAATTAGTAATCAGATCTGGAAGAATAGAAGTAAAATTTATAAGACAATAACAAATTTATAGATACATGCCCCGTGAGAGACAAAAAGAAGAACCCTTCTTTTTGTCTCTCTTTGTGTATACGATGAGCCAAGTACAGATTTGTGCTTGCACAAGAATCTGTACTTGGCGAATGTACATCACCTGGCTGTTAAGCGAGCTGGTGTATGAAGTATTATAGCAGCGAGGAAGCCGTCTAAAAAAATATATTGACATTTGAAAATGAGACGCATATAATAAGTTAGCATACGAACAGTTAGCATACGAACTATTTGGAGACTAACTGTTACGCAGGAATTAAAATGTGTGACCAGGAAGAGATATCAGAGCATATAACCAGGTTTGTACATAGATTACAAGGAGGAATCAAATATGCAGGATCCAGATCAGAAAATCAAAGAGATGCATATGGGAAGGCTGATCCATATACTTTCTCATCAGATGAAACGGCACAATTGTGGGACGCCATTTGACGATACGGAAGAACTCACAGCAATGCAGAGACACGTGCTCAAATTTATTTTGCTGGAATCTGAGCACAAGGATATTTACCAGAAAGATGTGGAAGAAGAATTCTGTATCCGCAAGTCTACAGCGACCGGAATACTGAAATTAATGGAAGAGCATGGATTTATCACGCGTGAAGCGGTAGAGTCTGATGCCCGGCTGAAACGGATAGTTCCGACAGGGAAGGCTGAAAAAGTGCACAAATTTATTATGGAGCACATTCACCAGACCGAAGCAATGCTGGTCGCAGGTATTTCTGAAGAAGATGTACTGACATGCAAGAAGGTTATGTATCTCATGTATCGGAACCTTGCCGAAGGAGAAAAGGCGGCAAAAGAAGAAACAGCAAAAAAGAAAGCAGATAAATAAGAAAACAGCTAAACAATAAAAAGTTATGAGATAGAAAAATGAAAAGGAGGAGATAACGATGAACAAAACATTGTTGAAATCTGTCAGAGAATACAAAAAGCAGTCTGTCATGGCACCGCTTCTTGTAGTTCTGGAAGTTTTTATGGAAGTTTTGATCCCACTTGAGATGGCAAAGATCATTGATGTGGGAATTGCACAGGGAGATATGAATTACATCATACAGAGAGGAGTTATCCTGGTGGTCATGGCAATGCTGGCATTGTTTTTCGGTGTGCAGGCAGGAAATATGGCAGCCGTTGCCGGAGCCGGATATGCGAAGAATCTGCGTCATGATATTTTCTATAAGATACAGGAATTTTCGTTCCATAATATCGATCATTTCTCCACATCCGGACTGGTTACACGTATGACAACAGATATTACGAACGTGCAGATGGCGTATATGATGAGCATTCGTCTGTTAGCAAGAGCGCCGATCATGGTGATCTTATCGTGGGTGATGACACTTCTTCTGAATAAGAAAGCAGCGTTACTGTTTCTGATCGTAGTGCCGGTGCTTGGCGGAACACTGATATTTATTGCAAAAAAAGCACATCCGCATTTTATCAAAGTATTTGATGAGTACGATGTGTTAAATAATTCCGTGCAGGAAAATGTAAATGCATCCCGTGTGGTAAAGGCATTTGTAAGAGAAGACTATGAAGTGAAGAAATTTCACGGCATTTCCCAGTATGTGTATAATCTGTTCACAAAGGCAGAGAAGATTGTTGCGTGGAACTCACCGGTAATGCAGTTCGTCATGTATACAGTTGTTATCCTGCTTGTTCTGATCGGTGGAAAGAGTATTATCGGTGGTCAGATGGAGACAGGAGAACTGACCAGTATTATTGTATACGCATTGCAGATCATTGGTGCACTGATGATGGTTACATTTGTATTTGTTATGATCATGATTGCGCAGGCATCCACAGACCGTATTACAGAGGTGCTGGAAGAAGTACCGGAGATGCAGGATAAGGAAAATGCAGTAAAGACGGTAGACAATGGCGAGATTGTTTTCAATCATGTGAATTTCAGCTATGCCGGAGAAGGCGGAAATCTGTCGCTGAAAGATATAAATCTTCATATTAAATCCGGTCAGACGATCGGTATCATCGGAGGAACCGGAAGTGCGAAGTCTACACTTGTTCAGCTCATTCCAAGACTTTATGATGTCACAGGCGGACAGGTAAAAGTCGGTGGCGTGGATGTCAGAGATTATGATCTGAAAGTGTTGCGTGACCAGGTGTCCATGGTACTTCAGAAAAATGTATTATTTACCGGGACGATATACGACAACATCCGCTGGGGTGATAAAGATGCAAGCGAAGAGGAAGTAAAAAGAGTATGCCGTCTTGCACAGGCAGACGGATTTGTACAGGAATTTCCGGACGGATATAATACGCAGATCGTGCAGGGCGGTAACAATGTATCCGGTGGACAGAAACAGCGTCTCTGTATTGCAAGAGCATTGCTGAAGAAGCCGAAAATCCTTATTCTGGACGATTCAACGAGCGCAGTAGATACAAAGACGGATGCGCTGATCCGTAAAGCATTCCGGGAAGAGATTCCGGATACGACGAAAATCATTATCGCACAGCGTATTTCTTCTATAGAAGATGCAGATCAGATCATCGTGCTGGATGACGGTAAGGTGCTGGGTGTCGGAACATCGGAAGAGTTGCTGAAGACAAATGATATTTATCGGGAAGTTTATGAGTCACAGGTGAAAGGAGGCGGCGAAGATGAATAAGAAAAAGAGAATTTCTAAAAATGATATCAAGACAGCAAAGCGGCTTCTGAAATATGTGACAGAAACTTATAAATTCCGATTCGTTCTTGTATTTATCTGTATTCTGATCAGTGCGGTAGCAAGTATTTCCGTTTCACTGTCGTTGAAATTTATGCTGGATGATTATATTATTCCGTTGATCGGGCAGCAGAATCCGAATTACACAGAACTGTATCAGGCGCTTGGTGTGCTGGCATGCATTTTCATCGCCGGAGTGCTGGCGACATTCACATACACAAGATTGATGGTTTATATCGGTCAGGGCGTGTTAAAACGTGTCCGTGACGATATGTTTGAACATATGCAGACACTGCCGATCCGCTATTTTGACGAGCGTACCAATGGTTCCATCATGAGTCTTTACACAAATGATACAGATGCGTTAAGGCAGATGATCAGCCAGGCAATCCCGCAGGCGTTGATGTCTCTGTTTACGATCATCGTGACTTTCATTTCCATGCTTGTGTTAAGTCCGATCCTGACAGTTCTTGCATTTGTTGTGATTGGAATTATGATGAAGGTGACAGGAAAAATCGGTGGAAACAGTGGAAAATATTTTGTGAAACAGCAGAATTCACTTGCGGATGTAACAGGATTTGTAGAAGAACGGATGAACGGACAGCGCGTTGTCAAAGTGTTCAACCATGAACGAATTTCTGAACAGGAATTTGATGAGCTGAATGAAGCGTTGTTCAAGAGTGCTTCCCAGGCAAATAAATTTGCAAATATGATGGGACCAGTTATCGGAAATATCGGTAACTTACAGTTTGTACTGACGGCAGTTCTTGGCGGTTTCCTCTCTGTAGCAGGGGTCGGAGGAATTACGCTTGGCGTTATGGCATCATATCTTCAGTTTACGAAGAGCTTTACACAGCCGTTCATGCAGGTGGCGCAGCAGTTTAACTCGATTGTTATGGCGCTTGCCGGTGCAGAACGTATCTTTGCATTGATCGATGAAGAACCGGAGAAGGACGAGGGTTATGTCACACTGGTCAATGCGAAGAAAAATGCAGATGGAAATATTACTGAGTGCAAAGAGAGAACCGGTATGTGGGCATGGAAACATCCGCACAGCGCAGATGGAAGTGTGACATATACAGAGCTGACCGGAGATGTCCGCTTTGAAGATGTAACGTTTGGATACAAAGATGATAAAGTAATTCTGCATGACATCAGTCTATTTGCAAAACCGGGACAGAAACTGGCATTTGTCGGATCGACCGGAGCCGGTAAGACAACGATCACAAACCTGATCAACCGTTTCTACGATATTCAGGAAGGCAAGATCCGCTATGACGGAATCAATATTGACAAGATCAAGAAGGATGATCTGAGACGGTCTCTTGGAATTGTACTGCAAGATACGCATTTATTTACCGGAACGATCATGGACAATATCCGTTATGGTAATCTGAATGCGACTGACGAGCAGGTATACGAGGCGGCGAAACTGGCGCATGCAGATCAGTTTATTAAAATGCTGCCGCACGGCTACCAGACATTGTTAAGCGGAGACGGTGAGGAACTCTCACAGGGACAGAGACAGCTTCTGTCGATTGCAAGAGCTGCTGTTGCCAATCCGCCGGTACTGATCCTGGATGAAGCGACTTCTAGCATTGATACACGTACAGAGAGTATCGTACAGAAGGGAATGGATAACCTGATGAAAGGACGTACCGTATTTGTGATCGCACATCGGCTCTCTACGATCCGTAACAGTAACGCGATTATTGTTCTGGAGCACGGTAAGATCATCGAGAGGGGTGATCACGAAGATCTCATTAAGAACAAGGGCACGTACTACCAGCTCTATACCGGAAAATTGGAATTATCATAAATAAAAGCAAACCTCCTGCCAGAATCATGAACTCTGGCAGGAGGTTTTTGCTTAGGCGAATTCCGAAGAAGCAATACTATCCGAGGATGCGTTTCAGATCTGCCTCTGGTGTGGAAATTGGTGTCAGCTGATACGTTTCTTTTAATACTTCCAAAACATTTGGTGAGACAAATGCAGGGAGTGTAGGCCCGAGAAGGATATTCCGGATACCAAGATATAACAGTGTGAGCAGGATGCAGACCGCTTTCTGCTCATACCATGACAATACAAGAGTCAGGGGCAGTTCATTGACGCTGCAGTGAAAGGCATCGGCGAGAGCCAGCGCTACTTGAATCGCACTGTAAGCATCATTGCACTGTCCCATATCCATAATACGGGGAAGTCCGTCTATTTCGCCCAGATGCAGATCATTGATCCGGTACTTGCCGCAGGCAAGCGTGAGAATCAATGTATCGGAAGGTGTCTTTTTGGCAAATTCGGTGTAGTAGTTCCGCCCCGGAGCCGCACCGTCGCAGCCACCGATCAGGAAGAAATGACGGATTTTCCCGTTTTTTACAAGATTAATGATCCTGCCGGCTTCTTTTAAGACAGTGCCGTGCGCAAATCCGGTCATAACAGTATTGCCGCCATTGACGCCGTACATCGGATGGTCTTTACCGTAACCGCCACATTCCAGTGCTTTTTCAATAACCGGTGTAAAATCTTTCTCTTCTCCGATGTGGATAAGTTCTGGGTAAGAGACGATGGAGGTGGTAAATACACGGTCGCAGTAGCTCTGTCTTACCGGCATGAGGCAGTTTGTTGTGAACAGGATTGGTGCCGGAATGTTGTGAAATTCAAATTGCTGGTTCTGCCATGCAGTTCCGAAATTTCCTTTCAGATGTGGATATTTCTTAAGCTCCGGGTAGCCGTGGGCAGGCAGCATTTCACTGTGTGTATAAATGTTGATGCCCGTATCGTTTGTCTGTTCCAGAAGCAATTTCAAATCGTGAAGATCGTGTCCACTTACAACAATAAAAGGTCCTTTTTCAATCGTAAGTGGAACTTCAGTTGGAACGGGAGTTCCATAGCTTTCCGTATTGGCTTTGTCCAGAAGCTCCATGCATCGGTAATTGACCTCTCCGGTTTTCAGGACGTAGGAGAGAAGTCTTTCGAAGTTTTCTTTACTAGTATCTGACGGTTCACCGAGAACAGCAAGCGCTTCGTAGAAATAATTCAGAACATCCCGGTCAGTGTAGCCAAGCGCCAGTGCATGATAAGCATAGGCAGCCATGCCGCGCAGTCCGAAGAGGATCAGAGATTTCAAAGAGCGGATATCCTCATGATTTTCCCAGATATTTCGGATGTCATATTCTTCTGCGGAAGCATCGATCGCATTTCTTTCCGCCTGTATTTCCTGTGTCAGTTTGCGCACATTGTCTTCATGGAAATTCACATTTGTGATCGTTGTAAAAAGTCCTTTCAGCACGAGTCGGTCAGATTGTTCAGAAGGTGTCTTTTTATTTACTGCGCGGGCAAGACCAATCAGAGCGTTTGTGAGTGCATCCTGCGCATTTGCAGTGCCACATTTTTTGCCACAGACGCCGGCATTTCCTTCACAGCCGGTATTGTGAGCGGTCTGCTGGCATTGAAAACAAAACATTT
Organism: Dorea sp. OM07-5; assembly: GCF_003481355.1. Classification (NCBI taxonomy): domain Bacteria; kingdom Bacillati; phylum Bacillota; class Clostridia; order Lachnospirales; family Lachnospiraceae; genus Dorea; species Dorea sp. OM07-5. The sequence goes on from NZ_QUKZ01000003.1 coordinate 265,899, forward strand.
TATTCATAGGTTGTCATCCTTTCTTTGTAGTATAATATAGGATTTGTAAAATTGGGGAAAATATACAGGAATAAAAAATCTCCTGCCAGAATTTCTCCGGCAGGAGGTGAATGTCTCAGTTTTAGAAAAGTACATCGTAGTTTCAGTTTTTTGACACTGGTATTATGTTATAAAGTATCACCGCGTTTGATATATCCTGGATGACCCGGATCCGCAATAATCTCTGGTGTATGGATCAGTTTGGCATTGCGGTCGATGACCATATTCTCAACATGAACACCTTTGCCGATCTTGACGCCGGAAAGAACAACACAATTCTTCACGACAGCGCCCTCTTCAATCTGGCAACCACGTCCCATAACAGAATGTTCAACCGTTCCCTCAATTGAGCTTCCGTTGGAAATAACAGAATTTTTTACATCTGCACTTTCAAAATAATGTGTCGGTGCGGAATCGTTTGTACGTGTATAAATTGGCCAGTCTTTACTAAAGAGGCTTCTTGCTGTCTTAAAATCAATCAGAGAGATATTTGCATTATAATAACTTCCAAAATCAGAGATTGCAGCAAAATAACCTCTGTGGGAAACACCACGGATATCAAGTTCGCCACATTCCATGTTAATGATATCTGCAAGTGTATATGAGGAAGAAGTTTTCTTCGCTTTGTGAATCAGTTCAATGAAAAGCTCTTTCTTCATTATATAAGTATCCATGGAGATATTTCGTGTCTTTGCTGTTCCACGGTTCGGCTCCATGTCCAGTACGCCTTTCTGCTTGTTCAGGTTCAGAACATTACAGTTGATGAAAGCGCTTTTGGCATTGTCAACTGTGTGATATAACATTGTAATATCAGCACCGGATTCAATGTGTGTCTCAATCAGATCAGTATAATCCTGACAGTAGATCATATAGCTTGGAGCGATTACAACATATGGGAAATCTTCTGATTCAATACATTCCATATTATCGTAAAATGCTGCAATATCATTATTATAAAGATCCTGTTCGTTGCCGGTCATAGAAAATAAAGTATGTAAACGTCCACGCTTAGAGTTAATGTTGTAATGTCTTCCTGTTCCAAGATGGTCGTTCAGAGAACGTGGCTTTCTTCTTACGTAAACCTGAATGTGGTCAATGCCGCTATTACTCATATTTGAAATAGGAAAGTCTACAACACGGTATCTTCCCAGAAAGGAAACTGCTGCGACCGGACGATAACTCTGCAATCCTTCAACGCGGACATGGTTTCCCGCAAAATTTACAATTCCAAATGCTTTTGCCATATTATTCAACCCCCTTTACGCGCTTGGACACAAGTTCAATATGTTCGCTGTCTGCGCTTCCTACAACGGCGTCTTTGCCAATCTTAACACCGTCTGCGACAAGTGCGCGGGTGATAACAGCGCCTTCTTCAACCTCTACGCCCGGCATCAGTACGCTGTCGATGACCTTTGCACCAGGGTTGACTCTTGCACCGGTGAAAAGGACAGAATTTTTCACTTCGCCGTCTACCATACAGCCCTGTGTAATAAATGCGCGGGTGATGTCGGCATCCGGTCCGATATACTGAGGAAGAGCTGTAACATCCTCGGTATAGATTTTCCATGTCGGATCGCCCAGATCCAGTTCGTTGTTGGCATCCAGAAGATCCATATTAGCTTCCCAGAGAGAATCGATCGTTCCGACATCTTTCCAGTACCCTTTGAACTTGTATGCATAAAGATATTTGCCATCATTTAATAATGTAGGGATAATATCTTTACCAAAATCATGGCTGGAATCCGTATCCTTCATATCAGCAATCAGCATCTTACGGAGAAGTTTCCAATTAAATATGTAAATTCCCATAGAAGCCAGATTACTCTTCGGTTTTTCCGGTTTCTCCTCGAATTCTATAATCTGTCCTTCTTCGTTTGTGTTCATGATGCCGAAACGGCTAGCTTCTTTCATCGGGACCTGGATAACTGCAATTGTCGCATCGGCATTGTGTGCCTTGTGCTCTTCCAGCATCTTCGCATAATTCATCTTATAAATGTGATCGCCGGAAAGAACAAGTACATATTCCGGATCGTATGTGTCGATGAAATCAATGTTCTGTGAAATCGCATCGGCAGTACCGCGGTAAACATCCAGATTGGTGTCTGCTTTCTCGCGAGGAGGCAGTACATAGACACCGCTTTCTTTTGCGTCAAGTCCCCAGCGGCGACCTGCAGCTACATAACTGTTTAGAAGAATGGATTCATACTGTGTTAAGACACCTACAACATCTATTCCACTGTTGGCACAGTTGCTGAGCGGGAAATCAACAATGCGATATTTGCCACCGTAAGATACGGCTGGTTTTGCCACTTTGTTAGTCAGCTCATGCAGTCGGGATCCTCTGCCACCAGCTAAAATCATTGCTAACATATTATTATGTTTCATAGTGAGCCCTCTCTTTCTTACTCGATAAAATAATTATACAATTTTTTGCTATCAGACGCAATTGTATTGCAATGTTTTTACTAAAATTTTTGTGAAAAAAGAGACAATATAGCGAAAATTGTTTATAGATAAAAACAATAAATGTTAATCATTGATTACTATTGTCTAATAGTTATAAATGTGCTAGATTTATACGGTAAAATCGGATTATAAAATAGAGAGATTTATTTGAGAAAGGGAGGAAATGCAATGGATTATCAGAGATTGCTACAGGGAATCCTTGATATCGGAGAAGCTATGCTGATGAGTGGGGCTGAGAACTTCCGAATAGATGACAGTTTATATAGAATATGTAAGAGTTATGGTTTTGTAAAATATGATGTATTTGTTATACCAAGCAACATTCAGATCACGGTGGAGACGCCGGATGGAGAGATCCTTACACAGATCCGTCATATCGAATCGACAGATACGAATTTTGACAGACTGGATTATCTCAATAATCTGTGCAGATATGTTTGCCAAAATAAACCGGACGACAAGGAACTTCGGGAAAAATATCTGGAAGTTATGAGAAGACCACAGCAGAAACCATATACGAAGTATTTTGCTGCCGTGATGGGCGGAACCGGATTTGCCGTGTTCTTTGGATGCAATTTTGCGGATGCAATCGTTGCAGTGATCGTATCGCTGATGATCGTTATTGTAGGCGGATGGTTAAGCAGAAGAGAAGAGAATCTGATGATTTACAACCTGATCCTGTCTTTTTTATCAGAAGTGATCATTATAGAGTCTGTCCGGATGGGGCTTGGAAGTCATCCGGAGAGGATTATGATCGGCATCGTTATGCTGCTGATCAGTGGACTTGGCACAACGAACGGTATCCGGGAGCTTTTGCAGAGAGATTTCATTTCCGGAACGATCAATATCATGAATTCGATGCTGGGAGCTGCAGGAATTGCATTCGGTACGGCGCTTGCGATGATCATGCTGAAAGGTGTATCAGCGGAAGGCTTTATTTTAAATCACAGTATACCAATCCAGCTGATATCCTGTACGATTGCCTGTATTGGATTTGCATTCTGGTTTAAGATCCGTGGGAGACAGGTGTGGTATTCCGGAGTAGGTGCTTTCTTTACCTGGGCGATTTATGCCGGAGTATATGCGATCAGACCGAGTAACTTTATTGCAACCTTACTGGGAGCCGTATTCGTAGGATTTTTTGCATTTATCATGTCGAGAGTCAACCGCGCGCCGTCAACGATCTTCCTGACTGCGTCTGTGTTCCCGCTGATTCCCGGACCGAATCTCTACTATATGATGTATGGAATCACCAGCAATGATAAAGCAATGGCAATCAGCGAGACGATGGTATTGTTTGAAACATGTCTGGCAATTGCTTTTGGATTCCTTATCGTTGATGTGGCATCCAGAACGATCATGCGGGCTATGAAGAGAGAATATCATATAGGAAAACATTCATAATAGAAGAAAAAGGCTTGCTTTTTCACCTGGTGTATGGTACACTATGATGGCGAATGGAAGTAGGTCTTTTTTTTATGCCTAAAAAAGACGAGGCAGTCTCGCAAACTGCCAGCAACACGTTAACTTAAGAAATATGAAGCGAGGTGGAAGTTGTGCGTACAAGAATCACATTGGAATGTACAGAATGCAAGCAGCGTAACTACAACATGACAAAGGATAAGAAATCTCATCCGGAGCGCATGGAAACAAAGAAATACTGCAGATTCTGTAAGTCACACACATTGCACAAGGAAACAAAATAATCGCCAAGAAGGAGTGTGAATGTCATGAGTGAAAAGACTCAGAAAAAAAGCTGGTTTAAAGGTCTTAGCAGTGAATTCAAAAAGATCGTGTGGCCAGATCAGATGACACTTGTGAAACACTCGGCAGCCGTTGTTATCACTTCGGCAATTCTGGGCGCGATTATTGCACTGATTGATTTCCTGGTACAGCATGGTATCGATATATTAGTCAATCTTGGCTAATTAAGAAACGAACAGGAAAGGTGAGATTATGTCAGAAGCAAGATGGTATGTAGTTCATACTTATTCAGGGTATGAGAACAAAGTAAAAGCCAACATTGATAAGACAGTTGAAAACAGACATCTGGAAGATCAGATCCTGGAGGTTCGTGTTCCGATGCAGGATGTAGTGGAACTCAAGAACGGAGTGCAGAAAGCAACTCAGAAGAAGATGTTTCCGGGATACGTGCTCATTCATATGATCATGAATGACGACACTTGGTATGTTGTGCGTAATACAAGAGGAGTAACGGGATTTGTCGGACCTGGATCAAAACCGGTTCCGCTTACAGACGCTGAGATGGCTCCACTTGGAATTGCACAGGACAACATTGTGGTAGATTTTGAAGAAGGAGATACCATTCAGGTTATTGCCGGAGCATGGGCTGACACTGTTGGTGTTATTCAGACGATTAACCCGCAGAAGCAGAGCCTGACGATCAATGTTGAACTGTTCGGCCGCGAAACGCCGGTAGAAATTGGTTTCGCAGAAGTTAAAAAGATGTAAGAGCACAGAGATTTATTCTGTACCCATTACGAAAGTTAGAAGAAGATGTGGGAGGGTACACGTAAGTCCCGCAATCACCACAAGGAGGTAATTGAAATGGCAAAAAAAGTACAAGGTTACATTAAATTACAGATTCCTGCTGGAAAAGCAACTCCGGCACCACCGGTTGGACCAGCTCTTGGTCAGCACGGTGTAAACATCGTTGAATTTACAAAACAGTTCAACGCTAAGACAGCAGATCAGGGAGATATGATCATCCCTGTAGTAATTACTGTTTATAATGACAGAAGCTTCAGCTTCATCACAAAGACACCACCGGCAGCAGTTCTGATTAAGAAAGCCTGCAACATCAAATCTGGATCAGGCGTTCCGAATAAGAAGAAAGTTGCTACTATTACAAAAGCACAGGTTCAGGAAATCGCTGAGCTTAAGATGCCGGACTTAAATGCTGCATCTGTTGAATCTGCTATGAGCATGATCGCAGGAACTTGCCGCAGCATGGGTGTAACAGTTGAAGAATAAGTGGGAGGGTTTTCCCGATAATACCACAAGGAGGTTTATTTAGAATGAAAAGAGGAAAGAAATACGTTGAAGCTGCAAAAGCAATCGACAGAGCAACTCTGTATGATGCTGCTGATGCAGTAGCATTAGTAAAGAAAACTGCAGTAGCAAAATTCGATGAAACAATCGAAGCTCATATCAGAACCGGATGTGACGGACGTCACGCTGACCAGCAGATTCGTGGAGCAGTTGTACTGCCACACGGAACAGGTAAAAAAGTTCGTATCTTAGTATTTGCTAAAGATGCTAAAGCTGAAGAAGCTAAAGCAGCTGGAGCTGATTATGTTGGAGGAGAAGAACTTATTCCGAAGATCCAGAACGAGAACTGGTTCGAATTTGACGTAGTAGTAGCTACACCAGATATGATGGGTGTTGTTGGTCGTCTTGGTCGTGTACTTGGACCAAAAGGACTTATGCCGAACCCGAAGGCTGGTACAGTAACTATGGACGTTACAAAAGCTGTTCAGGAAATCAAAGCCGGTAAGATTGAGTACAGACTTGATAAAACAAACATTATCCATGTGCCAGTAGGTAAAGCATCCTTTACTGAAGAACAACTTGCGGACAACTTCCAGACGCTTATCGATGCAATTAACAAAGCAAGACCAGCAGCTGTTAAAGGACAGTACTTAAAGAGTGTTGTTCTGACATCTACAATGGGACCTGGTGTTAAGGTTAACCCAATGAAACTTGCTTAATTAAAGGCAGAATAATATCATGGAGTCTTTGCAAAACGGATGAAGTGTTCATCCGCGGAGCGAAGGCTCTTTTTTGTTTTAGCGTTGAAGGAAAGATTAAGAATTTATGAAGAGCCTTGTGTTTCGTGTCGAAAGATAGTAAGATGGGATTATCTTTCAGAATGTAACAGCTTGCAGCGTTTCTGCATACTGAAGATGAGAAGGAGGACGAGGGTTATGTATTTAAACACAGAATTGAAAATGAATGGAAAGAATGCTTTCCGTAGAAATTACTGGCCGTGTGTCGGAGCAACGCTTGTGGTTAGTTTACTTACAGGGGGTGGCACATCTGTAGCCAGTAATGCATCAGATGTGTCGAGCCTGGCGACGAATACATTTTCGGGTTCAACATCTGCTACAGACTACATTATGAGCATTCCAACAGGGCTTGCAGGAATGGCAGTCAGCATCTTGGGAGTAGTAGCTATCCTTGCAGTATTGTTTAGCTTATTTGTCAGTAATGTAATGGAAGTTGGTGGAGACCGCTTCTTTATCCAGAACAGAGATTCAGCGCCGACAGTCGGAACAATTTTTGACGGATTCAAGTCTGGCAATTATCTGAATATTGTAAAGACAATGTTTCTGAAAGACTTATATACTTTCCTGTGGACATTACTGCTGATCATTCCGGGGATTGTAAAGAGTTTTGAATACCTGATGGTTCCGTATATTCTTGCGGAAAATCCGGGTATGGACAGTAGAGAGGCATTTGCATTGAGTAAACAGATGATGGACGGAGAGAAAGCAAATGCATTTATGCTGGGACTGTCCTTTATTGGTTGGTATATTTTAACTATTATAACATGTGGAATTGCAGGTGTTTTCTATGTATATCCATATGTATATGCAACGTATGCTGAATTGTACGCATATAATAAAGAAAAAGCATTCCAGCAGGGATGGATTCATTAGAACGGAATATTAAAGCTGACAGGCTTGCAAAGTCTATTATGAAGTATTTGCAAGCCTGTTTTTGTATAGTAGCTTTCTGCTACAGCAATGAAGTCGGCAATTATGCAGATGGCAGATTCTGAAGATGAGTCATGGAGAGAAATTCTTCCATGGCTCTTGTTTTATATTTGTGGTTCTTGTAGTAGAAATAAACCTGACGGTGGGCGCTGTCACCGGCTAATTTGTAATAAACGAAATGCTCAAATGCCGGGAGCTGTCTTACAAGCATATCGCTAATAAATGTGGCACCGAGCTGTGTGGATGCAGCCATGTAGGCGGTGGACTGCTGATCCAGTTCCAGAATAATATGTGGATGAAAGCCTGCTTCGCGGCACAGCCTGTCTGCACGGATCCTTGTGTCATTTCCCGGTGCAAGAGTGATAAAAGGAAGCTTTGAAAAATGTTCCAGTGGCACAGCAGGGCAGGTACCTTTCAGATAGTCCTTGTTTTGGATTGATTCATGAGATAACTGGTATGATTCAAGCTTTTCGTTTTCGCGGAAATGACGTGGGACAGCGAGAAAAATATTTTCCATGCAGTAGAGTTCACGGCTGTAAAGTGTACTGTCATAATGATAGTTGTCGATTACGAAGTCAACGGAGTTATTGCTGAGCAAAGATTCCAGAAGCGTTGTATTTCCCTCTGTGATCTGGATGTCAACGTCAGGGAATTTTTTCTTAAAATCTGTGACGATCGGTGGCAGAACATAACCGGCGAAGAGCGTGCTGGCGCCAAGCGACAGACTTCCGGTTTTCAGTGTAGTCAGATTGTTGATGTAATTTTCCACCCGCTGCTCAATCTGGAAAATCTCTTCCGCAGCTTTTATATAAACTTCCCCGACTTCTGTAAGCTGCAGTGGGCTGGTGCTGCGGTCGAACAAAGGAAACCCGATTTCTTTCTCTACTTTCTTTACACGGGCGCTTAAAGAAGGCTGGCTGATATAAAGGTTCTGCGCGGCTTTTGAAAAGCTCTTTTCTCTGTAAACTTCATAAATATATTTCTTCCACGTAAACATAAAATACTCCTTATAGTTAAAGTGATATAACATTTATATAATTATAAATATTTGAATATAGTATACTACTGCGTTATGATAATAGCAACAAGAGAAAGATAAACAAATAATGATATAAAATATAAAGGTGGGGAATACAATGAATAAAATCTTAAGAGCAAAGAGAATGGAACATGTACACTCAGATATCAGAGGACCATTATTTGTTGAAGCTATGAACATGCAGGCAAAGGGAATCGACGTGCTGAAATTGAATACCGGTAATCCGGCAACATTTGGTTTTAAACAGCCGAAGAGCATTGAAGATGCGCTGGAGCATCACACAGCTGATGGGGTAGGCTATTGTGATTTCAGGGGGATGCCGCAGTCCCGTGAAGCGATTAGCTCATATCACAGATCAAAAGGAATCAAAGGCGTAACAGCTGATGATGTATTTATTGGTAATGGAGTCAGTGAGGTTGTTTCGTTTGCATTAATGCCACTTTTAAATGATGGCGATGAAGTGCTTGTACCGACACCGAGTTATTCAATTTGGGGAAATTCTGTATATCTTGCAGGAGGAAAACCGGTGTTCTATGTTTGCGATGAGAAGGCAAACTGGTATCCGGATATCGACGATATCCGTTCTAAGATCACATCCAGAACAAAAGCAATCGTTGTGATCAATCCGAATAATCCGACTGGAATGTTATATCCAAGAGAGATTCTGGAACAGATCGTTGAAGTCGCAAGAGAAGCCGGAATCATGGTATTTGCCGATGAAATCTACGACCGCCTTGTAATGGACGGACTGGAGCATACATCGATCGCATCACTTGCGGATGATGTGCCGATGGTAACGCTGAACGGACTTTCCAAATCCCACTGCTTGTGTGGATACAGATGTGGATGGATGATCATCAGCGGACCGAGAGCACTGACAGAAGATTACAAACAGGGAATCGTACAGCTTACATCTCTTCGTCTGTGCGCAAATACACTGGGACAGATTGTTATCCCGGCTGCACTTGATGATATGGAGACACCGATGTCCATGGTTCGCCCGGGTGGAAGAATCTACGAGCAGAGAGAAGCAACGATCCGTGAGCTTGAGAAGATTGACGGACTTTCATTTGTAAAGAACAACAGTGCATTCTATATCTTCCCGAAAATGGATGTAGATAAGTTCCACATTACGGATGACAAGCAGTTTGCAAGTGATCTGCTTCATGAGACAAATATTCTGCTTGTACCGGGAAGCGGATTTGATTGGCACAGACCGGATCACTTCCGTCTGGTTATGCTTCCACAGGCAGAAGTTCTCTCTGATGCGATGAAACGTATGGGAGAGTTTCTGGATGGTTATGACCAGAGAAAGTCCTTTAAAATAGAGAGAAAATCTGCGTAAAACAGATCGTGAAAACAGATTATAAAAATGGTCATAAAAAATAACGGATAAACACAAAAAAGTATTGACAAATACATGCAGGTGTGATAATCTGTTCAAGGACTGCCGAAGACAGTAGGTATTCGCAAGAATGTAAGGATGAGATTCAGACGCCTACCGAGGAAAGATCGATACAAAATGTATGACTTTACAACCTCTATGTCTTAGGATGTAGAGGTTTTATTTTTTATCTATCGGCGGTGTAAAACTCAAAATCTATAAGGAGGTGCACCATTCGTGGCAAAAGTTGAATTAAAACAACCAATCGTACAGGCTATTGCAGAAGATATCAAAGATGCAGCAAGCGTTGTCTTAGTTGACTATCGTGGACTGACTGTTGCAGAGGACACTGCTCTTCGTAAACAGTTAAGAGAAGCTGGTATCGTCTACAAAGTTTGTAAAAACACAATGATGAAAAGAGCTTTTGAAGGAACTGATTTTGCAGCTTTAGATGAACACTTGGAAGGTCCAAGCGCTATCGCAATTTCTAAAGATGACGCTACAGCTCCTGCAAGAATCCTTTGCAAATTCGCAAAAGATGCAAAAGCACTTGAATTAAAAGCTGGTGTTGTTGAAGGTACAGTTTACGATGTAGCAGGACTTACAGAACTTTCCAAAGTTCCTTCAAGAGAAGAGTTACTGTCCAAGTTACTTGGAAGCTTACAGTCACCTATCACCAATCTTGCTCGTGTTCTTAATCAGATCGCAGAGCAGGGAGGCGAAGCTGCTCCGGCTGAAGAAGCAGCAGAAGAAGCTCCGACAGAGGAGTAATCAATTATAACAAATATTAAAAAATGGAGGATAATAAAATGGCAAAATTAACAACAGCTGAATTTATTGATGCAATCAAAGAGTTATCAGTATTAGAGTTAAATGATTTAGTAAAAGCATGTGAAGAAGAATTTGGTGTTTCTGCAGCAGCAGGTGTAGTAGTTGCAGCAGCAGGAGCTGACGGAGCAGGAGCAGCAGAAGAGAAAGATGAGTTCGACGTAGAATTAGTATCTGCTGGATCTTCTAAAGTTAAAGTAATCAAAGTTGTTCGTGAGATCACAGGACTTGGATTAAAAGAAGCTAAAGAATTAGTAGACGGAGCTCCGAAGGTAGTTAAAGAAGGCGCTTCTAAAGCTGAGGCTGAGGAAATCAAAGCTAAACTTGAGGGTGAAGGTGCAGAAGTTAACCTTAAATAATTTTGAGTTTTCATACACTGAGTGTAAAAAGAGTTCGCATTATGCGGACTCTTTTTTATATGAAACTTGTTTAATTAATATGTTATAAATAAGTTTGAACTTAACTTATTTGAGTAATATGATACAAACAAGTTTCTGTTGAACTTGTTTGAGGAATATGTTATAAAAGTGAAATAGCACAAAACTTAACAGGAGGTTTTCAAATGATACGTTTTAACAATGATTACAATCATGGCGCGCATAATGCGATTATTCAGGCGATTGGTGAGATCAATACAGAATCTTATGCGGGATATGGAGAAGATGAGTGGTGTCAGAAAGGAGCCGACGAGATCCGGAAATATCTTGGCGGTGCAGATGTAGATATTCATTTTATGGTTGGGGGAACACCGGCGAATATTACCGTAATGACTGCTGCCTTACGTCCTTATGAGAGTGTGATCTGTGCAGAAAACGGACATATCAATCACCATGAGGCAGGTTCTATTGAACATACCGGACATAAGATATTGTCAGTTCCTGCGAAAGAAGGAAAATTAACGGCAGAAGCAGTCAGAGAGACAGCCGCACATTATTACGATCACGGACAGGTGGAATTTCTGACTGCTCCGAAGATTGTATTTCTATCTTCGCCTTCCGAATATGGAACTATCTACAGTAAGAAAGAGCTTTTAGAGATTCGAAAAGTATGCGATCAGTATAATATGTATCTGTATGTGGACGGTGCAAGACTTGGTTACTGGCTTTCATGCAGTGCATGTGATGTGACGCTGGAAGATCTTGCACGGATCGCGGATGTATTTTACATAGGTGGAACGAAGTGCGGCGCTTTATTTGGAGAAGCACTTGTAATTGTAAACAAAAACTTGCGCGACCATTTCCGCACTTACATGAAACAGAGCGGTGGAATTCTTGCGAAAGGCTGGCTGCTCGGTGTGCAGTTCTATACATTGTTTAAAGATGGACTTTATTTTGAACTTACAAAACATGCAGATGATCTGGCAGCAAAACTGAAACAGGGATTTGCCGATGCTTCGATCCCACTGTACATGGACAGCCCTACAAATCAGTTATTTGTAATTCTGACAAATGAAAAGGCAGACGAACTTGCAGAAGAGTTTACTTATGAATTTGATCATGTAGTAGATGAAGAACGTATCTGCGTGCGCTTCTGTACAAGCTGGAGCAGCACAGAAGAAGAGGTTGATAAATTAATCGCGGCTTTGTAAAGTTGCAGAAAATATGTGACATTTCAACGATACACCTGTAAAGGACGTTCTCCTAGGCTGCAATGGACAAGTTGACACGTTTTTTTGCGGAGTATATAATAAATTGCAGTCATACAACAGGGAGGATATAGTTTTGGAAAAGTTAAAACCTGTGGCAACAGAAAGAAGACGGCAGATGAGAAATGATATCTACCGCTATATTTTTTATTCCAAAGAACCGGTCAGCAAGCAGCAAATTGCAAATGCACTGAATGTCAGCCGTCCAACAGTGCTCCAGAATCTTCTGGAGTTAGAAGAGGCCGGTCTGGTAGAAATGGCAGAAATCAGAGAATCCCAGGGAGGAAGACCACCGGCAGCTTATGTGGCAAAGGGGGATATTAAGATGGCGCTTGGTGTGTCGCTGTCAGCAAATCAACTCAAATTTCTGCTCTCGGATCTGAAGCAGAATGTACTGGCATATAAGGAGATAGATCTGGAGTATCAGACAGATTCAGATGTATTTGCGATTACAGAAGAACAGCTTGAAGTATTTCTCACAGAAAATCATGTAGACCGGAAACGCCTGTTGGGAGTCGGAATTACAATACCAGGAGTATTTGATGAAAATACCAAGAATCTAATACTTTCACCAACAATAAAACTAAAAGATTTTCGTATAGAAGAGATCCGTAAAAAAATTCCATATCCGCTGTATTTTGAAAATGACGGAATTAGTGGTGGCGTCGCAGAATGGCTTTCGCGGGATGCCGAAGAGAAAAAGAAGGATTTTGTGTATTTATTTCTGGAAGAAGGAGTAGGGGGAGCTATTTTTTTAAATGGAGCACCTTTTTACGGAGTTTCACACAGAAGTGCTGAGTTTGGACACATGAAAGTAGAATCTAATGGGAAGATCTGCAACTGCGGAAAGAGAGGATGTCTGGAAGCCTACTGCAGTGCACTGAGACTGAGCACAGAGCTGGGAATCACGATAGATAAATTCTTTGAAGATCTGGAAGATAATCCGGAATATCAGAAAATCTGGGAGGATGTTCTGGAACATCTGGCAGTCGGTATTAATAATTTAAGACTCGCATTCGACTGTGATGTTGTACTTGGCGGTTTTCTGTCATACTATTTGCAGCCATATATGGGGAAATTAAAAGAGATGGTTGCTGATCTGAGTATTTTCGGGGAAGATGCAGAATATATTAAGATAGGTCAATACCCAAGACGGGCTGTCATGATGGGTGTCGCATGGCATTTTACAAATGAATATATAGAAAATATATAAAAATGTGTCGGAGTACGAAAGGCTCCAGCATATTTTTTGATTATATAAAGTGCACAAAAAATAAAAAAGATATTGTTTGTTTTTAACAAAAAAACGAAAAGCTATTGAAAAAAAAGTAGAATACAGGTATATTCTACTTATGAAAGTTGTTTTACAAAAATAATTTCATAAGTAATTACAAAAGTAGTAAAAAGAAAGGAAGGAACGAGATGAAGGTGAAAAGAATATTGTCAGGACTGCTGGCAGTAGCAATGGTCTTCTCGCTTACCGCATGCAGCGGCATCATGGAACCAAAGAAGAATGATGGAAAGAAGACGGTTGGAATTGCGATGCCGACAAAGACACTGGAACGATGGAACCGTGATGGTGCATACCTGAAAAAGAAGTTCGAAGATGCCGGGTATAATGTAGAGCTTACTTATTCGGATAACAAGATCGATCAGCAAGTAAAGGATATAGAAAGTCTGATCGCAGATGATGTGAATCTGCTTCTGGTAGCAACGATCGACGGTGAGTCTATGACGCAAGTATTAAGAGATGCAAAGGATATGGGAATTCCTGTAATTGCATACGACCGTCTGATCCGTGAATCGGATGCAATTGATTATTATGTTTCCTTTGATAATTACAAGGTTGGACAGATGCAGGGACAATTTGTAATTGACAAATTCGGACTGGATCTGAAGGACAAATCAAAGAGTTATAACATTGAATTTACAGCAGGTGATCCGGCAGACAATAATGCGACATATTTCTTTAATGGTGCTTATGACACATTAAAACCTTACTTGGATGCAGGAATCCTGAAAGTTCCTTCTAAACAGACAAAGTTTGATCAGGTTGCAACAAAAGCCTGGGATACGGCAACTGCGATGACCAGATTCCAGAATATTTTAGGATCTAACTATTCCAAAGGAAAACAACTGGATGCAGTGGTATGTTCCAATGATGCAACAGCATTAGGAGTACTTCAGGCAATTGATTCGGACTATGCCGGAGATAATAAAGTACTGCTTACCGGGCAGGATGCGGACGAAGCCAATCTTGCAAAGATTGTAGATGGAAAACAGACGATGACTATTTACAAAACATCAGCAAATGAAGCAGAAGTAGCCATTGATGTAGGAAAAGCAATCTTAAATGGAGAAAAACCAGATGCGGATTTGATAAAAAAAGCCAACTGGGATTTTTCATGTAAGTATGATACAAAGACTTATGATAACGGTAAAAAGGTTGTTCCGTCTTACCTGCTGACTCCGGTGGTTGTCACAAAAGATAATCTTCAAAAAGAATTGATTGATACAGGATATTACAAACTGGATAAGAAGGGATATCCGAAGAATGCAAATTAACCTGATGAGACGGGAGGAAGAAAGAGATGGCTGATTATATTCTGGAAATGAAGAACATTACAAAGCTTTATCCGGGAGTAAAAGCGCTTGACAATGTAAATCTCAAAGTCGAAAGAGGAGAGATTCATGCACTGGTCGGTGAAAATGGTGCCGGAAAATCAACGCTTATGAATGTTCTTTCCGGAACGATTCCTTACGGGGAATACACCGGAGATATTGTATATAATGGAGAAGTTTGTCAGTTCCATAATATTCATGACAGTGAGGACAAAAAAATCGTAATTATCCACCAGGAACTTGCGTTGATTCCTGAAATGACAATTGCGGAGAATATGTTTCTTGGAAATGAACGAAAAAACAGATTCGGAAAAATTAACTGGAATGAAGCGTACAAACAGGCTGATGAAAATATGAAAAAAGTAGGCTTAAAAGAACAGTCTTCCATGTTGATCAAAGACATCGGAACCGGAAAACAGCAACTGGTTGAGATCGCAAAAGCACTTTCCAAAGATGTAAAACTTCTGATTCTGGATGAGCCTACAGCATCTTTAAACGAAAAAGATTCCAAGATGCTTCTGGACATGCTTTTAAAATTTAAAGAAGAGGGAATGACGGCGATCATCATTACCCACAAATTGAACGAAGTTGCTTATGTTGCTGATAAGATTACGGTAGTCCGTGATGGATCAACAATCGAAACTATGGATAATAAAGATCACAACATAGATGAAGAACGAATCATCAAGGGAATGGTCGGAAGAGAATTGTCCAACCGTTATCCACAGCGTGAGCATAACATTAGTGATGAAGTACTTTTTGAGGCGAAAGACTGGACTGTTTATCATCCGGTTTATACAGAAAAATGTATGGTAGATCATGTGAACTTTCATGTAAACAGAGGAGAGATTGTAGGATTCTCCGGGCTTCAGGGCGCCGGAAGAACAGAACTTGCAATGTCTTTATTTGGAAAAAATTATGGAAGCCATATTTCCGGACAGGAGTTTATCCGAGGTGAAGAAGTTCATTTGAAAAATGAAAAAGATGCAATTTTACATGGACTGGCATATGCAACGGAAGACCGGAAAACAAACGGATTGATTCTAAGTGACACAATTGCACGGAATACAACAATGGCAAGAATGGAAAAAATATCTAATCGCTTTGGTGTGATCGATGTAGATAAAGAGAATAAAGTTGCCGAAGAGTATGTAAAAAGGATGCGTACAAAGACACCGGGGATTTTCCAGAAAGCCGGTAACCTGTCAGGAGGAAATCAGCAGAAAGTACTCCTGTCAAAATGGATGTTCGCAGAACCGGATGTTTTATTCCTGGATGAGCCGGGACGAGGTATTGACGTAGGAGCAAAATATGAGATTTACTGCATTATGAATGAAATGGTAAAAGAAGGCAAAGCAGTTGTTATGATTTCTTCAGAACTGCCGGAACTTCTTGGAATGTGTGATCGAATTTATATTATGAACGAAGGAAGACTGGTGGGAGAGTTAGAAGCCAGTGAAGCAACGCAGGAGCGAATCATGGATAAGATTCTTTCCTCAAATGATGAAAAGGAAAACTAAGGAGGTAACGGCATGAAACTGAAGTCAACATTAAAACAATATACCATGGTTATTGCATTGGTTATTGTATTTATATTTTTTACAGTATTGACAGGGGGTAGACTGATTCTTGCACAGAATATCTCCAACTTGCTTTTGCAGAACGCATATGTAATGGTAATGGCATGTGGAATGCTTTTATGTATTTTAACAGGTGGTAACGTAGATCTGTCAGTAGGAGCAACCTTATGTCTCTCCGCTGCGCTGGCAGCAACAGCATTGCAGTCCGGTAAATCACCGGTTGTTGCGATCATAATGGCAATGGCTGCTGCACTGGTTATCGGACTGTTTCAGGGTATTTTAATTGGATATATCCATGTTCCTCCGTTTATCTGTACACTGGCAGGTATGTTCTTATACAGAGGTCTGGCACGTGCGGTACTGGATTCCAAAACATGTGGTATTACAAATGAAAAATTCCTGGATATTTTCTCTTCATACTTAAGAATGCCAGGTGAAAAACCAAGAGCATGTACTTCCTCTCTGATCGTTGCAGTAATTGTTGCAGTAGTTATTGCTGCTTGTATGCTCTTTAGTTATTATGGAAAGAAAAAACATGGCTATGAAACGAAACCATTTATTTCCATGCTAATCAAATTGATCATTATTGATGCATTAATTGTTATATATGGATGGAAACTTTCACAGTTCAAAGGAATTCCGGTTATGTTACTCTGGATTCTTGCAGTTGTCATTATCTTCGCTTTTGTTACTTCATCTACTGTATTTGGACGTTATTTCTATGCAGTTGGTGGAAATGAGAAGGCGACAAAGCTTTCAGGAATTGATCCTAGAAGAGTGTATTTCTGGGCTTACTTCCTGATGAGTGCATTGGCTGGTCTGTCTGGTCTGCTGGTAGCTGCCAGAATCGGTTCTGTAGATGGAAACATGGGAAATACATATGAGATGGATGCCATCGCATCTTGCTTCATCGGAGGAGCTTCTGCATATGGTGGCTCAGGAACTGTCGGAGGAGTTATGGTCGGTGCCGTTCTGCTGGGTGTTATCAATCAGGGAATGTCAATTTACGGACTGCCGGATCAGTGGCAGTATGTAGTAAAAGGAGTTGTACTTCTTGCTGCTGTAATTTTCGATGTAGTTTCTAATAAGAAAACAGGAAAAGCATAAAATGGAATAATAGGAAATAAAATGCCGGAGTCTTTCTCTTTCAGAATGAGAAGAGAAAGACTCCGGCATTTTATAATGAAATTATACAGATGAATTTTCAGACTAACAGTGAAGTCCGTGAGATTGGCTTAAGGAGAAAAATTTTAATCCGCTGGATTCGTTCCTTAATGAGTCACATTCCGTAAATGCAATGCTGTATGCTTCCGCAGCAGTGGAATCATTCCGGACACATGGGATCCCGGCGCGGTATGTGGAAGGATATTATCTGTCGGATAATCAGATTGCGCAGAGCGATGACGGACATGAGCTGTTGTCGGGAGAAGATATGCATGCATGGGCGGAAGTTTATTTTGACGGTGTGGGATGGCTTCCGGTAGATGTAACACCGGGCTATTATTATGATACGGCAGAGCTACGGACAGTTATCTGGAAGAACTTGTGAGGGAGACTACAGATTCATAATTTCATGCAGATATTCTTTGACATAACTGATCGCGGCGCCCTCGCATCGGAGCGCTTTTTGATTCTGCCCCTGACGGATAAAACGCTGTTCCGTAGGAAAGGCAGATTTTTCAGATGCATAACGGTGCAGAGTATCGATATCTTCTTCCGTAAGATACGGAGAGAGCGTACCGCCGATCAGTACCGGATAATCAATAAACATACGCAGGTTATTAATGGCAGCCGCAAGATTCAGGAGATAGGTATTCCAACATTCCTGACAAGTACGGTTGCCTTTTCTTAACTCTTCAAAAAATGTATGCAGATGCCCGGTCACGTCAATAAGTGGCTGTGTAGAACAGTAAGTTTCCATGCAGCCACGTCGGCCGCAGTAACATGGGCGGCCATTCGGAATCAGAGTCATATGTTCAAAGACACCGCTCTTCAGATCTGTGCCTTTAAGAGAGCTACGGTTTACAATCAGTGCACCGCTTAGATGACTGCGGATATTCAGGTAAATGAAGTCCTTCAAAGAAGGATGAGACCACAGTTCAAACTGCGCGGCAGCTTCCGCATCGTGGAAAAATTTGCACGGGTACGGAAGATGATCTGTAAATACAGAAATATGAAGTCCTGTACAATTTAAAATCTTACCGTAAGTGACAGTCGTTCCGTCTGCAGAAATCAGTCCCTGGAGTACAATGCCGACTCCAAGGATTTTTTTATGGTCAATTTTATTTCCGTTAATAAAATGTGTAATGCTGTTACAGATATTCCGGAAATAAGAATCTTCGTTGACAAAACCAATTTCATACCATGCCGTGCAGATCGTATTCCCGTACAGGTCAATTGCCGTAATTTCATAAGAGTCCTGCAGTAACTCGACACCGATGGAGATCTTAGAATCCGGGATAAATATGATCGCATTCGCTTTTCGTCCGCCGGTGGATTTGTAATAGCCGCTCTTCTCGATCAGCCCTTCTTCGGAACACTCACGGATCAGATTGATCACGGTCGGACGGCTCAGATGCAGCAATTCACATAAAACCTGTTGCTGACTGGATTCGTTTTCATAAATATGGCGGAGAAGTGCCTGCTTGTTATTCTTTTTTACATCAGATGTTGTCATTGGACTCATAATCGCACCTCATTCAAATTCGTTCTTAAAGGAAGTATATCACAAAATTAGATGGACAATGATAGTGCAAAGTGCATAAAAAATGAAAAAAATAATAGTAAATTTGTGATAATTGACAAAAATAGAAAAAAGAAATACACTTATGTAAAAGAGGTTTACAGAAGTAAATTAAAAAAGTGACGAAGAAGATTTGAATCAAGGAGGAAAAGAAATGAGCAATTTACCAGAGAAAATGAAAGCAATCGTTGCGTA
>NZ_QUKZ01000030.1:0-8675 GCF_003481355.1 Dorea sp. OM07-5
AGTGAGTTCTTCCTACTGCGGAACGACGTTGAACGGTTAATTTTTAATCTGTCGCCAATTTCAGTATCACTCATGCCTAAGAAGAAATACATCAACAAGATTTCTCTGTCTTTTTCAGACAGATACTTAATCGCTTCTGCTAAATCATCATCAAGGACACGAACCTCAATACCACATACATCAAAGGCGGTATAATCGCTTTCGTATTCGTCCCAGACTGCCAGCTTTTCTACGACGATTTCTGGAAGTTCACAATAG
This sequence comes from Dorea sp. OM07-5, assembly GCF_003481355.1. Lineage (NCBI taxonomy): Bacteria > Bacillati > Bacillota > Clostridia > Lachnospirales > Lachnospiraceae > Dorea > Dorea sp. OM07-5. The sequence goes on from NZ_QUKZ01000030.1 coordinate 259, forward strand.
GAAATTTCCTTATTTCTTCGTCGCTTTAATTCTTTGCGATAATTACGGACAATGCCTTTCACTACACGTTTGAGCTTGCAGTCAAATTGACATTGTATTGTCTTTTGGAAGTCCGACGGTTTCATATCATCACACCCCCTTTCCGTTATGACGTGAAAAGTGTTTATCCCTCTTTCCGCACCATATCTGTACAGCAAGGTGTGATTTGTTGCATGAATTTGAAAAAATCGAAAAATTTTTTTCGGGTACAAAAAAAGCCCGCACAAAACATATAGTCTGTACGAGCTATTAAAGCTGTGAGATATTCAGTTGTTAATAAAATGCTGTTAGGTAGTGTATGACCGTATAAGATTATGCTTAAAACTTTCCATGACACAAGCCCCCTTACAGCACTTGATTTCTATTAAACTTTTGTCTTTTTTGTAATCTTGTAAATATATTCTTCTGGAGTAGGGCGTTTATTTCCAAAATATTTTCTGAAATTTGCCTGCACTTCTGGGTCGGTGCTGTTCATAGCTTCATCAATCGTCGCTTCAATATCAGCTCGAACATCAGCTAATGACACACCACCAGCTTTTGCACCAGCTTTCAATGCTTTTTTTATATCTCGTTTTTTTAGTCCTATCATAGTATTACCTCATCACAATTTACTGAATGTTTTAAAAATGTTTTTCAAAATGCTTATATAGAATAATCCCTAAAAATGTTTGCAGTAGGAATAAACCAAATATAATACCTATAATCCATGCTTCAATATGAAGTAACGCAAGCACAAAAGCAACAAACAAGGACACCAAAGTCATTAACTGATATTCTAAAGAACCAGCTTTCATTCTTAAAAATATTTTTCTTTCATCAACACTATTGATGTGATTTTCTCTATTTATATTTTCCAATTTTTCTTTATTTTTTGGCATTTCATAATAACAAATTTTCAATAATTGAACACCAGAAGCAAAAGCTAAACCGAACCCCATTGCGTAAAAAAGTGTAGCGTAATAATCAGTATCAATAACGAAATATCCAAAACATATAAAGATTATACCTATAATAATTTCAATGATAAATGGTAATTTTTTCTTCATTGTTAATTCCACCTCTCCATTATTACATTTTTTTATCTAAATAACGAGCTGTTATAACCCATGTGATTTGTCCGATAGCAATAACTCCTACTATCGAAAAAAATACAACTTTACTCATATATCCCATAAAGATAAGAGCAAATAATACAAGAACCAATAATGTAAGTGTTACTTTGTAAGCATTCGCAAGAGAAGCATTAGTAATTGCGATATTTCTTTCATCATTTTCTAATATTTGCATTTCTTTTGTCGGCTTACTGAATATATCACACCCCATTAAAATCAATATTATTCCAATAAGTGTTGTACCATAGACAACCAAATCTGGACGAGGTACAGGTAATAGTTGATGTACTCCTAAACCATAAGTTAGTAAACCACCTAAAAGGACTATTACACCGACAAATAATTCTACTTTTTGTATCTTGTGCTTCATTTACTTTCCTCCTCATAAATAAAAATTTCTTCAATGCTCATTTGAAAGTACCTTGCAATTTTAAAGGCTAACATAATAGAGGGATTGTAGCGTCCATTTTCTAAAGAGCCTATTGTTTGACGAGATACTTCAAGAGCAGTTGCTAAATCTTCTTGTTTAATACCTCTTTGTTTTCGTAATTCTTCTAAACGATTTTTCACAACATGCCCCTTTCTCGAACGAATGGAAAGTTTACTTTCCTTTTCTAATCTTATGATACTCCTGCAAGCAAAGAATGTCAAGTGAACTTTCCATTTTTTATTATCCTACAATCTTCCAGTTACTATCCTTATGTAATACAAGTTCATACTGCGATACTTGCGTTGCCTTTGTCTGATTATCAAGGAATTTCACGGCAACCTTGACTTTCACATTGTCCCCGTCCTTTGTAAAAATAGGGTTTACCAGTTCGGAATAAAGATAGTCCCTGCCGATAGGTTCAAGCACATTTCCCGATACATAGTAAGCAAGCTCTTTTTCTGTGGCTGTTGGGTAGAGCTTAAAGAATGTTTCCAGAAATGCGGTAGCATCATTTACAGTATCAGCGTCTCCGCTTGCGTCTGCTTCTGGTGTCTTAGGCTCATAGCCTGATTTTTCGATTGCTGGTGCAAGGGTAGGGTTCTGAACGATTACCATATCCCCGTCAGCGTCCACATGGACTTTTACGGTATAGGTTGCCTTGACAGTACTTGTCTGTTCTCCCTCTTTTATCTGCTGATCTACTTCGTAGGTAGCAGAAAAAGTGTCCGTTTCCGACTGCTCAATACTCCATACAATCACATCTGTAACCGTGGAGCTGGTCGGTATATCCGTTCTGATTGTATCAACATTCAAGTCTTGCAATTCCTTTGTCAGATAACCGCTGATTGCCTGCATCCTTGCTTCAATCGCTTCTTTGCTGTTATTCCATGTGTAGTAGGACTTCGCAAAATTCTTCACGAAATTTTCTATCCCGGTGGTGTCCTGCAAGCGAAGCTCTATGATTTCTTTTTCATGGGTCGTGTGCTGGTCGATAGCAGTAAAATTCTTATACACTCCAAAGCTCACGCTTGCGATAAGCACCACCCACAACGCAATCACGGTTTTCTTATGTGTGCCTACCTTAACAGTACGCACCTTTTTTTCTTTTGGTTCTTTGATAGTTTCTGTCTGTTTCTTATTCTTCTTAAACATATTTTTCAAGTCCTTTCTATTGTTTTACTCGTCCTGCACCGATTAAGTGCTGTTGCCAGTAACTACTACTTAGGTCTGCATATCCTATCGGGTCGCCTGCATGGTACATCTGATTATTTCCTACATAAATGCCGACGTGGGTTACATACGAACCAGCGTTATAGGTAGAATGGAAAAATACCAAGTCCCCAGCCTTTGCCTGCGAGAGTGGAAGATGTTGGGTAGCGTCATACTGTGCTTGTGCTGTTCTCGGTAAGGAGATACCAGCTTTTCCATAACACCATTGCACAAGTCCGCTACAATCAAATGAAGTGTTCGGGTTACTGCCACCATACACATATTTCCAGCCTTGATATTTCAATGCTTCATTCATAATCGCTTGTGCCGTCGCATTATCAAAATGTGCCACGGTCAGATATTGATTGACTAATTCCACATAGAACATATTTCCATAGCCATACCGCCAGCCCCCATTCTTCGCAACGGCTATCGGGTTGGTGTAGGTTACTTTCTTTCCACCCGACTTCTCACGGGCGAAGCTCTCTGCAAGGTTAAAGGTATGTTTCTTTCCTTTTCCTGCCACATATCCCACATAACCACCGCCATAGTTATAGGACTGTATCGCTACATTCAAATCGTCGATACCTTGATTTTTACAGGAAGAAAGCAGGGACGCAAAATACTTACACCCCTGCTTGATTGAACTTTCCGTATCTAAGGAATTAGGCGGTAAACCAAGACTTTCCGAACTCTGCATGACATCTTCTGCCGTACCGCCACTTTCTACTTGAATAATAGCCAGCAACACGTTGACATACTCGGAGATACCATATTCTTTGGCGTATTTTTCCACCATAGGCTGATGTTTCAAGACTTCTGCGGATAGGTTCATACCCGTAATGCCAGAAGAAAAGTTGCTGTTCTCGTCGTCGCTGTCCGCACTAATCAAGACACCAAAGAACAACACCAGCGAAAAGAGGATAGGAAACAGACTGCCAATGATAGCGATATGTTTCAGTTTCATTTTTTCTTCTGTCCTTTCTTTGTTACAAGGTTACGGTTCTTTTCGGTATGTTCCGTTGTACGCTTTGATTGTTCAAAGGTCTGTGTCTTTGTAGTACGCTCTGCTTTGTAATTCTGGCGTGTTTCCTTTGATACCACTTTTTCTACATTCTGCCTATGTACTGGCTGTGCAGGTTGGGTCGTTTTCTTATCAGAAGCACCAGAAGATAACGGACGCTCTTTCACAACATTTGTCTTGACTGGCTCACTTGCTTTCGGAGTTGGAGCTGTGGCAGGGCGTTTGACTTCCTGCATTTTTTCCGCACTCGATTTTGGAATGGTTGAAGCGGTGGCTGGTCGCTCATGGGGACGGGTAGCTCCCGTTGTCGCTGATCCGTCAGCCTTTCGCTGTGCCTGCCTTGCTTCTTGTGCCTTTTGAAGCTCCATACGCTTATCAGCGATATTCTTCTTACGCTGTTCCTGCTTTTCCAAGCGTCCCGACTGTCTGGACTGCTCTTCCTGCACCATGCCACGCTTAAAGTCGGACACGCTGGACTTTGCCTTTTCCTTTGCGGAATATACCGCATAAGCGGTCTGTGTCGGCATATCCTTGATATTCTCTTTGACAGCGTTAGCCTTGTCTTTCACTTTATTTTTCGTATCTAAGACAGCACCTACCTTTGAGCCTGCACGTTGTCCCATGCTGGAAGTGGTATTGCCCCGATTTTCTTTAGAAGCTGTATTTTTTCTTTCCGCTCGTTTGCCAGCAACGGCACTTCCAGCTACCGCACCAGCGACACCGCCCGAAATACCGCCAGCACTTACCGCCCTTGCAATACGGTGTTCCATACGCCTAGCCCTATGTCGCATAAACAGATACGGTCTGCGGAAAATTCTTCGTCCCATGCTTTGACTGTCGCCAGCATTAAGTGAGAACATACTCATTAAGTCGCCCAGTTTCATATAGATACCAGCAAAACACACTATCTGCAAGAACGCCACCATGAAAAACGGATAGTCCGTGGAGATGTTATAAAACATACTGGAAATGCTGAACGCCACCGTTACAATGAGCGTAATTCCTGCCCTTGTCATAATGGTATTAAATACCCTCACGATTGCCTGCTTTGCCATGCTTTCATAGCTCGGTATCATAGAGAGCAGGAAACTAATAGGCAGGAACATAGCGAAGATAATAAAAAGTATCTGGCTAAATAACATCATACCCGTAAGCAAGAATACAAATATCGTGATACCCAAGTTGAAGAACAAGAGGAAGAACACCATACCCAAACGATTTACCACCTGCGGTATCGTCAGATTGTTGTTGTCGTTGTCCTCGATTTCTGTTTTCACGACTTCCTCTCTGGTCTTTCCGTCCTCGTCCTCTGGGCTTGCCGATACGAGAGCTTCGACACGGTCTGTCCCGATTTCCTCTGCGTTACTGTTACCAAATTGAAGCAAGAGCCACGGCTGTTGTACTTGAATAGAAAATAAGCTGTCCCGTATCAAGTCCACGCTGTCCTTACCCTCACTGTCAGAGTTGGGGAGCATGATTTTTGTTCCTAAATCCAAAGAAGCGGTACTAATATCACTTGAAAATTCATTTATCTTTTTGATGTAGTCGGGAGCGTAGGCAATAAACGAAGCGGACAGCACAAACACCACAACAAAGTTGATAACAGCGTGAAGTGCCTTGCTCGTTTCCCTTTTTATCAATCCCGTATAAGCAACATAAAGTCCCACCACTAAGATAATGAGAAGCAGGAAACCAACATAGAAGCCAGAGCTGGAAAAACCGTTCTGTGTTACGCCTGCAAGGGTCTGTATGCTCTTTCCGATACTGTCTGCCATATCGTTGATAAAGTCCAGTTTATAGGCTTCCTGCACCACATAGCCCGTGGCATTGCTTAAATATAAACTGATAGTCCAGACAAAGTTGGTAATACAGTAAAGCCCGTACTGTACCGATTTTCCAATCCCGTCCAGCCAGTTCCACGGCAACCACGACCAGCTATTATCTACATAAAAATCAAGCTGGTAGTTGGAAAGGGGATATTTTGAATATAGATTTTCTGCGTTTATGGTATCGTCCACAAGCCCCGTCGCATGAGCCACCGTCCCCAGAAGTGAAAGCAGGATAAGGGAGAGTGCCACCACGAACAGAGCCATTTTGAGAAAGTGGAAAATCTTCTTTTTTGTGAACGCACCTTTTATCCTTTCTTTCATCACTCCACCTCATTTCTCTGTACGGGCGGTCTGGTATCAAAGGCGTGTAGCAGTTCTTCAAAAACGGGGTGTATCTGTACCACACCGACACGCCCGTATAAGTCCTGCAATAAGCATTGTCCGTTCTCCAAATCACGCAAGCGTTTCTGGTTGTTTTCGTCGTCCTTGTCGATACCGAAAAATTCTAAGGTCTGTTTTATCTCGTTGATGTCAGTAGAACGAAAAGCGAATTTTAAGCCGATATTGTTTTTCAGACTTTCCTTTGAAACATCATAGGCAGACTGGGTAACAAAATAAACGCCTGCCTGCATAGCTCGTCCAGCACGAACCAGCTTGTTAGAGAGCGTTTCTCCTTGTGCCACATTTAAGAACGCCCACGCTTCGTCAAGGTCTACAATCTTAAAAATACTTCTGTCCGAATGGATAAAATCAAGGGCAAAGGTACTAATCACAATCAGCATAGACACCGACAATAATTCAATGGTCGTGTATTCCTCAAAAGTGGTATCTTTATCTGGCAATACTAAGTCCGCTACTTGAATGATATTGAGCTGGTTATCCAGACTGATAGCATTTTCTACCGTACCGTCTGAAAACAGCAGGTGTGCAAAGTCGTAGTCCGTGAAGCTGTCGATATGGTCTGCGATATTTCTTGATATGGGCGTATCTTCACGGCGTAGCTCGTCTATCACATGGAGCAAGCCCCGACTGTCACTCTGGGTAACGGAGCGAACCGCTTTTCGTAACACGGGGAATTTTTCGCCGTCCCTAGAGGAAATACCCGTTAAAAATGTCAAGATGTCGATTGCCAGACTTTCAGCATCTTTGACATTCTTCATAATCACAAACGGGTCAAGAAGTCCTGCATTGTCCTTGTCGCTGGTAAGGTTTACGATATTGATTTCATGGGCGATTTCTGGGAGCGTTTCTTTCCAGTTGCCACGCTCACTTTTGGGGTCTAAGATAACCGCTTGTCCCCCAAAGAGAACGGAGTAATACACCAGAAGATTGTTGCAGAACGACTTCCCACCACCAAGCGAACCGACAAATGCAGAAGCAAGGGCATTTGTAACTGTGCCTTTTACGCCTTGACTGGCAAGGGACGGTTGCAGGTACACATTTCTTCCCGTATCAACGGAATAGCCCATATAGATACCCGTAGTTTCCCCTAACTGCTGGGTTGCACCAAAACCAAGCCCTGCAAGAAAATCTGATTTTACATACTGCACATAGTCATTGATATATCGCTTGCTGGCAGGAAGAAATTCAGAATGAAGCCCCAGCATATCCCCAGCAGGACGCACCAGCTTTACATTGAGGTCGTCGTAAAAATCTTTGACTTCATCACAACGGCGTTTTAATTCGTCCAAATCATCAGCCGATACACGCACTACATAAGAGAGCTTATACATACTTTCTTTTGTCTGGTCTAAGTCTGTTTCCAGCTCGTCCACGCTGTCTAATGCGTCCACTACATTTGAGCTGGTTTCACTTCCTGCTTGATAGGCGTGGTTATCAAGGTCTTTCAATTCCTTTTTCTTGTTTCTTACTGTCGTTAATGCTTTTCGATTTTCCACGATTTCTACATTCATAGAAGTATCAACGGGGAATGTGAATTGCTGTTGCTGGAAATAGAAGATTTCAGACGACGGAAAATCAAGCTCCCCGACAATCGCATTGACGGTAAAGTAGGACACATAGCTTTCCTTGTCCTCATGTTCCAATCGTAAATACCGCTGGCTTTCCTCAATCACACACCTTGTCGGGCGGATAAGGTCGTAGTATTTTATCAGCGTTTCTTTCTTATAGTTTTTCTTTGGTAGCTGGTACTCATAATCTTCATAGGCGATCCCGTCCCTGCCGTAAAGATGTTCCATGAGATACCCAAAATCATGGATTTCCACGCGACGCACCTTAAAGCGACGGGAGATTTTATTTTCCAGTAACTTTTCCATTTTCATGTAACGGTTGATTTCATCATTCGGCATGGAAACGAAGTCATTCATCAGCGTGTGGTTCACTTCATGGAGAAATTCCTTGAATGTCAGCCACGCCGATTTTTTGATGTTCTTCAGATTGAGCTGTTCTTCCGTAACCATGAGCTTAAAGCCAAGAAAAAAGCGGTAGTCCACTTGATTGTCCCCAATCATAGATACTAACGCTTCGGTCTGTTCGTCTATTTTCTGGCAGGCAACTTCCTTTAATTTTCCCGTTACCAGCTTCTTTGACTGCTCCTGCATACTTCGTATGGAGCTTTCTGTGGCAATCTGCAAGGCATGAATTTTACCCTCACGGGACTGTGCGATTAGTTGTCGAAAGCTGTCATGCACGATAAATTTCTGCTCTGCGGATAAGAAAGAATAGTTGTACGGTATCAGCTCATAGTAAGCGAACACCTCATTGTCCTTGTTCCAGACAAGGTTATTGTCAATATATTTTATCGGGAACATAGT
>NZ_QUKZ01000031.1:0-799 GCF_003481355.1 Dorea sp. OM07-5
CTGCTCCTGACGAAAAAGGGAGAACAGCTTACCGAAGTAACAGGAGATTCTGTTCTGGCAAAAGTAAAAGCACTGGTCTCTAAAGTAAGAAATGCTGTATCTGGTAAAGAAGAAACAGGTATTTATAAAGGCTTTAAATATGAAGAAACCGGAGTAGAAGGTGCCCAGTTCGAAGTATATGCCAAAGATACCATCTATTCACCGGATGGGGCAAAGGACGAGGAAGGAAATCTGCTTGTCCGTTACGAGAAAGATGACCTGGTAGCCAAACTGACTACAGACGAAGAGGGAATGGCAGTACTCAACAATCTGCCACTGGGAACTTATTATCTGAAAGAAGTTGTGGCAGGAGAGAATTTTGTCCTGAATACCGAGCAGAAAGAATTTACCCTGACAGCCGAGGATGATACACAGGCAGTTGTTTATGAAGGAGTTACTTACAAAAACGAGAGACAGAAGGTGTCCGTATCGGTAGAAAAGAAGGATTCTGTTACAGGAGAAAAGCTGGAAGGAGTCATCTTCGGACTGTATGCCGGGGAAGATATTGTTTCTAATCAGGGAGAAGTTCTTGTAGAGAAGGATACTCTGCTGGAAAAGAAAGCAACTGATAAGAATGGGAATCTGACTTTTGACAGTGACCTTCCACATGGAAAATATTATGTCAAAGAGGAAGTCAGAAAAGACGGATATCTTCCGAACGAGGAAGTATGGAAAGTAGATGCATCCTACGAAAACCAGAATCTTGAAAAGATTGTACTGAGTAAAGAAGTTGAGAACCAGCCGACCGAGACATGGATCA
>NZ_QUKZ01000031.1:809-2555 GCF_003481355.1 Dorea sp. OM07-5
AAAGAATTTACCCTGACAGCCGAGGATGATACACAGGCAGTTGTTTATGAAGGAGTTACTTACAAAAACGAGAGACAGAAGGTGTCCGTATCGGTAGAAAAGAAGGATTCTGTTACAGGAGAAAAGCTGGAAGGAGTCATCTTCGGACTGTATGCCGGGGAAGATATTGTTTCTAATCAGGGAGAAGTTCTTGTAGAGAAGGATACTCTGCTGGAAAAGAAAGCAACTGATAAGAATGGGAATCTGACTTTTGACAGTGACCTTCCACATGGAAAATATTATGTCAAAGAGGAAGTCAGAAAAGACGGATATCTTCCGAACGAGGAAGTATGGAAAGTAGATGCATCCTACGAAAACCAGAATCTTGAAAAGATTGTACTGAGTAAAGAAGTTGAGAACCAGCCGACCGAGACATGGATCACCAAGACAGATGCGACTACCGGAAAAGAGATGGAGGGAGCAAAACTTCAGGTGATCGACAAAGACGGAAATGTCGTGGAAGAATGGACCAGTACCAAAGAAGATCATGTGATTTATGGTCTGCCGGAAGGAACTTATACTTTGCATGAAGAACTGGCTCCTTATGAAGACGGCTATGTGTCTGCCAGCGATGTGACCTTTGAAGTCAAAGAAGATGGAAGTGTGACAAAGGTTGAAATGAAAGACGAATATTCTAAAGTGGAAATTTCCAAAACAGACATTACCACAGGGAAAGAACTGGAAGGGGCAAAACTTCAGATCATCCGAAAAGACGGAACTGTTCTGGAAGAGTGGATCACGGACGGAAAGCCGCATTCTGTTGCGAAGCTTCCGGTCAATGAGGAACTTACCTTGCGTGAGATCACAGCACCGGATGGGTATGAGATTGCCGAAGATGTTACATTTACATTGAAAGATACGATGGAAGTGCAGAAAGTAGAAATGAAAGATGCCAGAACACCGGAGAAAACAACCGAAAAGACCAATGCACCAAAAACAGGGGATGACCAGAAAGTATGGGCATTTGTCCTGCTTGCACTGGCATCTGCCGGAACAGTTACAGGAGTGACTGTGTACCGCAGAAAGAAGTCAAAAATGACGGAAAACAAAGAAGAAACAGAAGAAAAATAAAAGAAGAATAACTGGATAAATCAATCCGGCAGGGCAGGAGATGTGTATCAGGCAGCTCCTGCCCTGTTTATCTTACCATGCATTCGTAAGTAAGGATTTGCCAGTGGCAGGACTTGTAGATATAAGGAGAAGAAAAATGAAACGTTATTATACGGCAGAATCAGTAACAGAAGGACACCCGGATAAAGTATGTGACCAGATCGCAGACGCAATCTTAGATGAATGTCTGAAACATGATCCATCTTCAAGAGTTGCATGTGAAGTGCTGGCGACAAGAGGAAATGTGTTTGTGGCTGGAGAAATCAGCAGCGGATATGAGCCGCCAGTGTTTGATGTGATCCGAAAGGTTCTGGGGGAATGCGGATATTGTACGGATGGAATAGAAATGGATACGTTTGTACACCAGCAGAGTCCGGACATCGCAAAAGCAGTGAGTGTATCAAAAGAATTCCGGGACAACAATGGAAAAAAGGGAAGAGACAGAAGCCGGGGAGCTGGAGATCAGGGCGTTATGGTCGGTTATGCGTGTGACGAAACCGCACAGCTTATGCCAATGCCTATCGTTTTGGCACACCGGATCACCCGTGAACTTTCGGCTTGCAGAAGAAGCGGATATATCAAAGATATCTTTTCGGA
>NZ_QUKZ01000031.1:2565-7698 GCF_003481355.1 Dorea sp. OM07-5
TCGGCTTGCAGAAGAAGCGGATATATCAAAGATATCTTTTCGGATGGGAAAGCACAGGTAACCGTAGAATATGAAGATGAAAAACCAGTGAGACTGGAAAGCGTGGTTGTTTCCTGCCAGCATAGTGCAGAAAAGAGTCTGAAGAAGTTAGAGACCGAGATCAGGGAGAAGGTGCTTCGTCCAGCACTCCGATTACTGCCTCCGGATGAGGATACGAAGATCCTGGTCAATCCGTCAGGGAGATTTGTGTGCGGAGGCCTTGATGCAGATACCGGACTGACCGGAAGAAAGCTGATGGTGGATACCTATGGCAGTATGGTTCCGCATGGCGGCGGTGCATTTTCGGGGAAGGACTGTTCAAAAGTAGACCGTTCTGCAGCATATATGGCAAGATATATTGCCAAAAATATGGTAGCTGCCGGACTTGCAAGCAGATGTCAGGTGTCTCTGGCTTACGCAATCGGAGTGGCAGAGCCGGTGATGATCGCAGTGGATACCTTTGGTACAGGAAAAGTGTGTGCAGATGATTGTCTGGCGAGAGCAATCCCATTGGTGTTTGGAGTGACACCTGTCCAGATCATGGAATCTCTCAGACTGAACCGTCCGATTTTCCAGCAGACGGCAGTTTTTGGACACTTTGGAAGAAAGGAGTTTCCTTGGGAGCGAACTGATAAGGTACTGGCTCTTCAGGATACCATTCTGTAATGCCCTGGGTAACGGAAGAGGAGATTCAGGCAGCAAAGAACATGACTGCGTATGAGTATTTACGAACGCATCAGGCACAGAGACTGCAAAAGACAAGAACCAGAAATGAATGGCAGTTGACAGACCACGACAGTTTTAAAATCAATGAACTGTCCAGTAAATGGCATTGGAAGTCCAGAGATATCGGTGGCGTGTCTGCACTGCGTTTCCTCATAGAAGTGGATGGGATGAAATTTACAGATGCCGTAAAGCTGTTGTGCGAAGAGAGTCCATCTTTTCTTCCGACACAGTCAGTTGAAAAAGAAAAACCACCATTTAAACTGCCGGAGAGATTCTTAAACTGCCGGAGAATCCGGGCCTATCTGAACCATCGTGGAATCAGTGATGCAGTGATCACGTATTGTATCTCACAGGAAATCCTTTATGAAAGTGTTCCGTACCATAATGCTGTTTTTGTCGGGAAAGATGAATCGGGAAAAGCGAGATATGCCTTCCTGCGAGGAATCTATGAAAAAAACGGGAAAGGATTCAAGATGGAACAGGCCGGAAGTGAAAAGAAGTACAGTTTTTGTATTCCTCCAAGAAAAGAGACGAATCGGGTTGCTGTTTACGAAGCCTGTATTGATGCATTGGCACATATGACACTGGAAGAGGGAAAGCAGGATAAATACCGGCTTTCCCTTGGGGGAATTGCTGCTCCGAAAGAAAACGCAGAGATACAGAGTGAACGTTTTAAAAAGCCGCCGGACGCACTGGAAGCGTTCCTTAAGAACCATCCGGAAATCAAGGAAATTGAAATCTGTACGGATAATGATTTTGCCGGAAGATGGGCAAAAGAACAGATGAAAAAGCATTATGAAGGAAGATACAAGATCATCTGCAACCTGCCGGAAAGAGAAGGGGCAGACTATGCAGATCTTGCAAAAGAAAGAAAGCAGACGAATCTGTGCAGAGACAGACCATTGGAAAGCAGGTGATAGAAAATGGAAGAAAAAGAAACAATACACATCAATCTATTGACAGAACTGACTGGAAATCTTATTTCGGAAGAATCGGAATGGGAAGAAGAGTGGACAGAAAATGATGCATATGGAATGCCATTAGATGGAACAGAACTTGCCGATTATGAAGATGCTATCCGAGAAGAACTGAAACGCTATGGGGAAGATGATCTCATGCAGTATTTTGATGGAAGTGAGTCCATTCATGGAAAAATACAAAGTGCAGTTGTTACGGTAGAAAACAAAGATGGAATCCTGTACGGCTGTACCAAACTGGAATTAAATGAATTTTTAAGTCAGGAAGAACTACAGGAATTCACCGAATACATTACAGGGCAGTACAGTGACGGGTGGGGTGAAGGATTTGAGCAGAGGGATATCAAGGTAGATGGTGGAATGCTGAATGTGCATTTCTGGCATCCAGATATGGAGCAGCCGAAAATCTATGAAAAGAAAACAGAGCAGATCCCGATAAAGCCTGAGAAACAACGTCCCAAGTTACAACTCCTTGGACATGACGGGAATATTTTTTCCATTATGGGCGATGCCTCAACTCTTTTGAAAAAGAATAAACAGACAGCAGAAGCAAAAGAAATGTGTAAAAGAGTATTGGAAAGTGGGGATTATTACAAAGCACTTTTGATTATCAGTGAATATGTAGAAACCGAGTTGAGTCTGCCACCAAAAGAAAATAAAAGGACAAAGAAGAAACATCAGCCGGAACGGTGAAAGGAGATAATATGAATAAGTATAAGATTACAGCGATTGAACATCCGCAGTATCCATGGCTCCATCGAATACAGGCATTGATCGATGTGAACGAGAAAGTACCAAAGGGAACAATAGGTGGTTTTGTAGATAGTATAACGAATCTGTCACAGGGAGGAGGGTGTTGGATTTATGATGATGCAATCTGTTGTGAAGGCGGTTTGGTACGAGAAGAGGCTGAAATTTACGATGACAGTATGGTTAGAGGAACTGCAGTAGTTGCCGGAAAAGCAAGAATTTATAATCATGCAGTCGCAAAAGACAGTTGTTATATAAGCAGTGGTGAAATAAAAGATGATGCTGTAATTGCTGGAAAAGCCATTATTGGTTCATTGTGTTTGCAAAAGCCTTTGATTAGCGGGGATAGTCGTGTTTATGGGATGGTACAAGGGAATGTCCATGTTAATGGTAATATTTTTTCATGGGAAAAAATTGAAGCGAATACGCAGGACACACATATTTTTGAACATGGACAATGGAGTATTTCACCAGCAATCGAAAAATTACAGCCACCATTATATTATCCTAGAAAGAAGACCAAAAAGAAAAATCCACCGGAACGATAAAGGAGACAGCATGAGTAAGTATAAAATTACAGAAATTGAACATCCAAAATATCCATGGCTCCATCGAATACAGGCATTGATCGATGTGAACGAGAAAGTACCAGAAGGAACACTGGGCGGTTTTGTAGAGAATGAAAACAACCTGTCACAGGAAGGAACTTGCTGGATTTATGATGATGCAATCTGTTGCGAAAACGGTGAGGTAAAGGAAGAAGCTGCACTTTATGATGGCAGTCTGGTCAGAGGTTATGCGGTTGTTACCGGAGATGCTACTTTTTATGACAGAGCAGTTGCAAAGAGAGACTGTTATATCTGTGGCGGTGAGATAAAGGAAAATGCGATAATCAGTGGAAAAGCATTTATTGATACGGTAGGAGTAAATGCACCTGTCATCGGTGGAGAAAGCCATGTGTATGGAGAAGTAAGAGGAAATATCTATATCAAAGGGGATATTTTCCCTTGGGATATATTTAATAACCACACAAAAGATATGTTCTTATATGAAAATGGAAAGTGGAGAGCTTTTTCTGTTCCTGAGAAACTGAAACCGCCAAAGTCCTACCAGAAAAAACAAACAAAGAAGAAAAATCAGCCGGAGCGCTGAGAACAGAAAGGATGATGCCTATGACAAATGACCTGAGTTTGGAAGAACTTATGAAAGAGGGAACATACCCGGAGGAATATGCCGAAGGGAAGAACTGGAAGATTTTACATGGAGATACGCTGAAACTGGTCAAAGCATTCCAGCCGGGAATCTTTGATGCAGTTATTACCGATCCGCCGTATGCGTCCGGAGGGACAAAGCAGAATGAAAGGAACCGCACCACCAACCAGAAATACAGCAGCATGAGTGCCGCAAATGCACTCCCGGATTTTGATGGAGACAACAAAGACCAGAGATCCTGGACACACTGGATGGCTGAGTGGCTGTATGATGTCCGGAAAGCCTGCAAGAAAGGGGCACCTATCTGTCTGTTCATTGACTGGAGACAGTACCCGTCGATCACAGATGCCCTGCAGTGGGCAGGCTGGATCTGGAGAGGAACCGCAGTGTGGGATAAGGGAAACTCCCGTCCGCAGAAAGGGCGCTTCCGCCAGCAGGCTGAATATATCGTGTGGGGCAGTAACGGACCGATGCCGATCAACCGCCCGGTCTCCTGTCTGCCGGGTGTTTTCCGATATGGAAATCCGCAGAACCGCATCCATGTGACAGAGAAACCATTGCAGCTTATGAAAGATGTGATCCAGATCTGCGAGCCGGGAGGTCTGATCCTGGACCCGTTTGCCGGGGCTGGAACAACTATCCTTGCAGCGGTTACGACAGGGTATCGTGCCGTAGGGATTGAAGTGACGGATGCCTACTATAAATTGGGAAGTGACAGAGTGAAGTTTGCGTTAGAAGCAGAAGAAAACGAGGATGAAAAGTAGCCGGGATGTCCAATAGGACATCTTGTTTTTAATAGAGAAAAGCAGTGGCATCCAACTGGATGCAGAAAGGGGATGGAGCGTATGGAACAGGCTCTGGCTTATGTGTGCTGTTCAGCAGAAGAAAGCCGGGTAAAAGTGCAGAAATATTGCAGAAAAATCTATGAACTGGGTTATGTACCGATCTGTCCGAGGTTTGGATTTTCACCGTTCCTCGAAGAAGGAGATGCGGAAGATATGCAGGGATATGGAAGGATGTCTCATATCCTTTTGCGGAGATGCCGGATGGTCGTTGTATGTGGAAAAGAAGTGACAGGGACGATGAATACGGAAATCAGTATGGCAGACAGACTCCATATCATTTGTACGACACTCGATGGACTGGTACAGATCAAAGAATCGAAATAAATCAGAGGCGGGTCTGCCGGGTGATACAGAGACTGGCGGTACTCGTTTTGCAAGCATAGCGTTTGGATATCCAAACGCACTTTGGGGAGAACCCCAATCCCCCGAATACAAAATGAACATGGAAAGGAAGGATAAGCTATGTTAAGAGACGGAGTCATGATTATGATCGCATTGATGTTTGGAGGTTGTTTCGGAGTCGTGGTGACCTGTTGCATGGTGACTGCGAAACGGTCGGATCAGGAGCTTGGCGATATGATGAA
>NZ_QUKZ01000032.1:0-6053 GCF_003481355.1 Dorea sp. OM07-5
ACAAAATCAAAACCTTGATTGCGGACATCTCCCACCAGACAGGGAATTAAAATGTAGCCAGTTCCCCTCATGCGTTGATTTTACTGGGTTTAACTGTATACAAAACTGTGTTTACTGTTACTATCTTTCATTCTTTTCCAAAATAGCTTTGAAGCATAGGCCACATTATTTTCATATATGACACAAAGCTCAGCTCTACTTGTGCTTCATTAAACCATCCAACCATAAAGCTATTTATCTCTTCAAATAATACTTTTGAAAGTTTCTGAATAATAATTGTGTTATCCACTTCTTCAGTATAATCTTTCGCATACATTTTACATATAGAACGCACTCCAAAATAATTATATAGCACACCTACCGTTGTTTTTAATGCTTCAATATCTCTTGGAAAATCTGTTCTATTCATCATATTCACTACTAATTGATGTCTTGAGTTTAGGTAATTCCTAACTGTACTATTACCTATTTCAACATCAACTGTAAATGAAAAATCTTGAGTTTGTATACTATCTGCTCCTAACATTATCATCAATTCAACTTGTGCTGCATGATATTCTGTATAACCAGACAAAGCCATATATTTCCAAGAATCTTGCTTTGCATACATTTCCGTATCTAAAATATGCGTAAATTCATGAAACACAATATACCTTGGTATTTCCGAACTTTTGCATATCCTTAATATATGTTCATCTGTTTTCGTATTATAGTAAGCTTGGGCGGCTGAAGCGAATCCTGCTGCATCGCTTTCCTCAACATTAATTTCAAAAAAATCTATCTTATACTGTGGTAATTTCTCAATTTCCATAAACTCAATATATTCTTTTTCATATTCTTTAATTAAATTTTTAATTTGTATTTCTGTCATATTGTTTTATACCTCATATCAAAGTTAGCATTTCACTTTTAGTATACCATAAAACAATCCCATTCTCATTCTATATATTTTATCCTCAACGATGAAAAGATGTGTCTGCACACATCTCTTCCATCTTATTATTTTCAATGTTATAAGTTCTTAATAAAATTCAAATCCTGTTTCCGTAATGCCTTCTGTAACTTTTCGTTCTTTCTCTTCAGTTCCTTATTTTCTCTGCTCAGAGCTGCCACCTTCTGGTTCAACAGTTCAATCTGTTTTTCCATCGCCATGTTCAGAATTTCTCTTCTTGGATCTATCATTCCGGCCTGTTGCTCTACTGCTTGGTTCAATGTATCCCGGACGGTTGGATTTTTATAAAAGAATCCTCTCGACAATCCAGTTTTCTTCATCAGCTTTGGAACGCTGATACGTTCTTTATTTGCCAGCATATCTTGTATTGCTTGCAATGCCAGTTCAATTTTCTCTTTACTTTTTCTCTGATTTTCCTCAATCATCTTGTCGTATTTGCTCATATTCTTCACCCCATCTTGCCAGACTCATATATATGATGTCACTCATCCTCTGTCTTACTTCTCTGGTTTCGTCTGCCATTCTTTGATTGCTCATTTTCCGGTAATGCTGTACATTATTCAGTCTTTTATGCCCCAATAGTCTCGCTATCGTCCAGTCATCCAGATGCATTTCTGTAAGTTTGACGCCATAGTAGTGCCGGAACATGTGCGTTCCAAACCCGAATAATTCGCCATGATCATCTTTCAACTGCTTTTCCTGTATCATGGACATGACTTTTGTTTTTATAGCCATATACTGCATCGGGCGGTCAGGTTCTTTTTCATTAACAAATATGTATTCTGTATCACCGAACTTTTCCTGTGTATATTCAATAGAACTCTGTAACAGTTTTGCAAGTTCTTTACTGATCGGTTTTTTATATCTTTTAGTTTTAACTTGATATATTTCAATCATATCTTGGCCATTTTCTCTCGTCAGACAATCTGGTCTCAGTGTAAGGGTATCTGATATCCTAGTTCCAAGCATCTGATGTATCAGAAGACATCTTGCAATCTGTACATCCATCTGTGTAATTTCCGCATTCAGTCGTTTCATTTCATCATCAGAATACACTCTAAATTCTGCATTTACTTCCGGTGGAATATCCGTATTAATAAATAAATGCTCCAATCTTTCATAGCTGTAAATTTTTCCGATTGTCTCTAACTGTCGTCTTAATGAAATTACATAAGAACTATTCGCACTATGGGAAGTATCTTTTGTTGACAGATGTATCAAAAATTCTTCCAACACTTCTCTGTCTATTTCACTGCAGCTTTTTATTTTGGAATACTCTTTTTGGAGATATTCTGAGAATATCCTCATTATTGTCAATTCTCCCTGTACAGTTCCTATTGCTTCATACTGCAGATTCATATAAACAGCTTTCTTACATTCTTCCCTGATATCTGGCTGATATATTTTTCTGAAATCCAGTGTTTTTACATTATAAATTGGATTGGATCTGATTTTAATATCCAGATTTTTTAGTTCCCAAACATCTTTTTCTATCTCATCCCGTAAATCTTCTGGCCCTAAAAATTTCAGTACGTTTCTGAAATATAATATCGTCACTGCTTCGCCATAGCTTACTGTACCATACACACTCTTCTTTTCTTTTACAATAGTTATTCCCTGTTCTAACATCCAGCCTTTTAAAAGTGATATCCATTTTTCTGGATTTCTATCTCCAAGGCTTTTGATTCTCCGATTTATTCTGCTGTTCAAAAACTTTGCAATATGATTATAAGCTGTTCGATCCTGAATCAATGCTCTAAACGTTCCGTTTTTGCAGCGATACATAATATAACCTCGAAACTCTTCCTTTAATTCTTGCGTTGGAAGCAACGTTAAATCAAATTTTCCATTATCCTTACGTGTCCCTGTTTCTTGTAAATTGGGGAAATCGCTGAAGTATATAATATCATTTTCCATCTTTTTCCTCTTTCTTTAGCCATGATGCTAAACTACTTCCTTGCATTTCAAAGAACTCATCATTTGCTTTTGCAATCCTTTGCGGCATATAATCAATATACTGTCTTGTCATCTCTTCATAAGTATGTCCAAGATAATCCCTGATACTTTGCAGTGATACATGACTGTCATAAAACATAGTTGCTACTGTATGTCGATAATCGTGTGATTGAAATAAATATTCTCCATTTGCAATCTTATTTTCCCGGCACGCTTCTATCATCTGAGTTCGGAATGTACCATATAGACAAGCACCACCTCTGCTGTTTTTAAAAATGAATTCTTCAGGCTGAATTTCATGTTTTTTCAAGTATACTTTCATAATCTGATAAAGTGCCTGTGGGATTGGAATCCTTTTATAATTCTTCATTTTGACCTGATACACCTGAATCCAATAATCCTCGCCCTGCTGATAATAAGCATTTCCTTTCAATGTACACACTTCACTCGCCCGTAATCCTAGACACCACAGATGTAGGAACATACATCGTAATCGCTCTGGAAAAAGATATAATTTTTTCAAAATTTCCATATATACTGTTTCCTCAACGCTACGATCATGATGTACTATTACTTCTTTTTGTTGGAAATATTCAATTCGGAATGGCATTCTTGTAATATACTGTTTAACTTCCATGAATTTATAAAAATGACCGATACCGAAAATTCTTTCATTAAATCCCTTTGCCTGTATTCCCCGTTCTCGCAAGCCGTCTGCATACTTTTTTACTTCTGCGACAGTTGCATGAATCGCCAGTATCTTTTCTTGTTCCAGCAGTTCAATAAAATTTCTAATACATACAAATCTTCGTACAATCGTGCTGACTGCCTGTCCAGTAATTCCCAGTTCATATTTCATGTATGCCTGTAAAATTTCTCGATTCTGTATTTCCTTGACTTCCATAAAAGAAATGCTAATTAAGGATTTACTTTCGTCTATCCGATGTTTTCCAAGATGTAATCGTTCCAGATACCATACATTTGCTTCCCATTGGATCTGTTCCTGCTGCATAAACGCATCTCTTCTGCATTCACCTAAAATACTTCGTTGACTCGTTTCGGGAAAATTCTTTAAAATAGTTTCCACTTGTTCCATTTCCAGCAATCCAATATCCGTAATATTTAACTGAACACAAGAATCATAAAGAAGTTTTAAGGATTTTAACCTGACATTTCTATAAGCCTTAGACATTGAAGTATTGGCAATGATACGACTCAACGTATAAAAAATTTGTTTCTTTAAAACTTCTGAACAATTTTGTGTAAAATCCCACACCAATAGGTTTGTTTTATAAGAAGTTTCAAAGGTCTCAGCTATTTCCTTTTCCGGATAATACTTCAGAAAATAAATTTTATTTTGATATTTCCATTCATATATCCGCTTTCCATTTAGCGTCTGCATTTGTTGATAGATATGTTGTTGTTTTACCGTATCATATATTTTCAAATAGAAAGATACAATTTGTGATCGTATCTGTCCTCTTAAATATTGTTCATACGAATTTCGCAAAGGATAATCCATTTCTTCCAGATGCCAGATTTTTCTATCTGCCAAGAACTTTTTCAATTTGTTAATTCTTGAATCGCTTTTTATTCCAAGTGCATCAATTTCTGAATATAGTTCCTGCTTTTTCTTCTCAATATCTACTTCAGATTCTGTTATGTGTTCTGCCTGTTGCAATAAATATATAGGTATTTCTCACACCTCCCTACTCCAGCAGACGTTCCGCCCCATAAATAGCAGTGTGTTGTGCATAAAACTCATTACTTGCTTCTATCAGTTCATCATCCAGCCAGTCCAGATACTTTATAGTCGTATCCAAATGTTTATGCCCCAATGCCTGACTGATCATTTCCAGTTCCCATCCTGCCTGCTTTCGCATATTTGCAAAATAGTGACGTAACATGTGGGGTGTGATTTTAACTCCGGTTTTCTTTTCCATTCGGTCCAACATATCATATACACTGTCCACTCTTAATGGCTTTCCAATGTTCTCACCCATGATATTCACAAACAGGTAATCCTGATGTTGCAGGATTTTCCGATATTTTGCCAGATAATCCATGAGAAATTCAAACGTATCATTACTTATCTTGGCACTTCTGTATTCCGCATTTTTGGCTCTCGCTTCATTTTCATTATCTTCCCGGAAGCATACCCTTATCATGTGATTCCTATAATCAATATCTTTGACATATTTTACTCCCAGTAGTTCCCCAATTCTGTATCCGGTTTCTGCTAACATAAGTAACAGAAGCTGATCTCTTCGGTTCGTACAGGCCTGTAAAATTGTAATAATCTGATTTTCTTTTGCTGTTCTCCCACGATGTTCCTCTTCCTTCAGATAGGCTTTAAAAGAATGATTCCGCAGTACCTTTTTTACTCCCACCTGATTAACCGCTATAATCTGGTTATACGATAAGGTTTTGAGACTTCCGTACTGTTCATATTCTGCCTCTATAAATAAATAGAACCTGAACACATCTTTTAAGTATGCGTTGCAGGTTCCTTCATTCGGACACTTCTTTTCTCCAGCCGTTTGCTCTGTATGGTTTCCGGCTTTAAGCCAGTATAAAAATTCCACAAAGTGTTCTGTCTGTTTTTCATAATCTAACTGATAGACTTCTGTGAGTTCCATTTCTTTCTCTGCCATATATTTCATATAATAGCAGATTGAAAATGCTGTGCGTTTCACTGTATTTGGTGAACGTTTACATTTAATCTTATGCATTAGATATTTACTTGGCAGTTCTTCAATACTCATTGTTTCCAGATTTCTGATGAAAAAATATTTTTCTGTTCCATCTTTTATCGTTTCCACCTTGTATATCATAAGCTGCCTCCTTTCCTCTAACGCTATACACAGTATACCCACTTCATGCCGAAATAGCTATTCATCAATACCAACAATCCCACCGAAAACGCCCTTGAAATACCACCAAACTTTTCGTGCAAAATCTGCTTTTTCTGTAGCAGAACCACGAACGGTTACAGGTAGTATTCCACGCCTTTCCGGTTTCGAATAAAGTGCTGGACATCCTTGATATCTTTTGCCATCTTGCAGCTCGGAAGCGCACACATTACTTCCTCATGATACCTGCCACCTTCTCCTGCACGCTCGTCTAAAATGGACACGACACAAGT
>NZ_QUKZ01000033.1:0-4714 GCF_003481355.1 Dorea sp. OM07-5
AAAAACGCCGATTGCAAACCTGCTGTTATACAGCGAGCTTCTGATGGAGGAAACTATGCCTGCATCGGCGAAGGCAAATGTGGAGGCACTGTACAAACAATCGGAAAAGCTGCGTTTTCTGATCGATTCTCTCGTAAAGCTTTCCAGACTGGAAAACGGGATCATTTCACTCTCCCCTCAGCAAGCAGCGCTGCAGCCGCTGCTTGAAAGTGTGGTAGAACAATATACTGCCAAGGCTTCTGAAAAAGGATTGTCTTTGCAAATGCAGGATACAGATGCTTTTGCTGTATTCGACTTCAAATGGACAGCGGAAGCGCTGGCTAATATCGTAGACAACGCCATCAAATATACAGAGCATGGCACAATCAGGATTTCTGCCGTAAGTTACGAAATGTTTGCAAGGATCGATATATCGGATACCGGTTCAGGCATCCCGGAAAATGAGCAAGCGAAGATATTTGCTCGCTTTTACCGCTCAAATAGTGTGCAGAAACAAGAAGGGGTCGGCATCGGCTTATACCTTGCCCGACAGATCGTATCCGGCGAGGGCGGTTATATCAAGGTTGCTTCCGTTCCGGGAAAAGGAAGTACGTTTTCCATATTTCTCCCGAAATAACAACAATTCTATCAAAACTGTTAGATTTCATTTTTCGCCGGAAAGAATGTGGAAAGATTCCTATGCGATAATCTGTATGTATCAAAGGATCATTTCCTTTCATACATACAGATTTTTTCATGGAGGTACTCATTTATGGATGTTTTACAGGCAAAAGACCTGAAAAAGATTTATGGCTCCGGCAATAACGCAGTTCATGCGTTGGATGGAGTTGATTTAAGTGTAAAGAAGGGCGAATTTGTTGCAATTGTCGGCACATCCGGCTCCGGCAAATCCACGCTGCTGCACATGCTGGGCGGGCTGGATCGCCCTACAAGTGGCACGGTCATGGTGGACGGACAGGATATTTTCTCCCTGAAGGAGGAAGCGCTGACCATCTTCCGCCGCAGGAAAATCGGCTTTGTGTTCCAAGCATATAATCTTGTTCCGGTGCTGAATGTGTATGAAAATATTGTTCTACCCATTGAGCTGGACGGTGGCAAGGTCAATAAGGATTTCGTACAGCAAATTGTACAGACACTTGGGCTGGATGATCGTCTGGATGCGCTGCCCAATCAGCTCTCAGGCGGTCAGCAGCAGCGAGTAGCCATTGCCCGTGCGCTGGCGGCAGCACCCGCTATCATTCTGGCAGATGAACCCACCGGCAATCTGGATTCCAAAACCAGCCAGGATGTATTGAGCCTTTTGAAAGTCACCAGTCAAAAGTTCGCCCAGACAATCGTAATGATCACTCACAACGAAGAAATTGCGCAGATGGCAGACCGCATTATCCGTATCGAAGATGGTCGGATCGTCTCCCAGAACTAACGGGAGGTGGCTACGATGAATGTCAAAAACAGAAAATGTATTCGAAAGCTCAGCTTAAAATCTCTTTATGCGAACCGTCGCCGCAATCTGATCGCCATTTTTGCCATTGCGCTGACAACGCTGCTATTTACGTCCATGTTCACCATTGTCTTGTCGTTGAACGCCAGTTATGAAACCTACCAGTTTCGGCAGGTAGGCGGCTATGCGCATGGCACCTTTAAGGATGTTTCACCCGAGCAGGCGGAACGCATCGCTGCCCACCCAAAGGTGAAGGCTACGGGGGCACGGAAGGTAATCGGTATCACTGCGGAGGGGGTCTTTGCCAAAACGCCGGCAGAGATCAGCTACATGGATGCCAACTGCACCAAATGGAGCTATGCCACCCCCACTACCGGGCGGATGCCCGAAAGCGGCAAAGAAGTTGCCATGGATACGGCAGCGTTGCAGCTGCTTGGTGTGACGCCGGAGTTGGGCGCAGAGGTCACGGTTTCCTATTCCATCACGGACAAGGATCAAACTGCTTTTGCTGTAACGGACACCTTTACACTGGTGGGCTATTGGGACTATGATGAACTAATGCCTGTTCACTACATCAACATCAGCCGTGATTACGCAGATGACATCGAAGCGCAGGCAGTGAAAACAGGGTTACAGCCCTTCCGCACCGATTTGAATGTCATGATGGCTTCCGGCACAAACATTCAAGGGCAGATGGAGCAGGTGGATACCGATCTGGGCTACACATGGGACAGCTATACCGATCCCAACAGCGTCCGGATCGGCGTCAACTGGGGATATACCTCATCCCAGCTGGAGTCGCAGCTCGATCCAGAGCTGATGGTCGCCATAGCAGCTTTTTTGCTGCTGGTGATTTTTACCGGGTATCTTATCATTTATAACATTTTCCAGATCTCTGTTGCGGGGGATATCCGGTTTTACGGACTTCTGAAAACCATTGGCACAACGCCCCGGCAGCTCAAACGCATCATTCGCCAGCAGGCACTTCTGCTTTGTCTGATCGGCATTCCGGCAGGGCTGCTGCTGGGCTACGGCATCGGCGCTGTTCTGGTACCTGTTGTCTTGCGCTCCACCCAGTTGGAGGTGGGCATTACCACCATCAGCACTTCGCCTGTGATCTTTGTTGGCTCCGTGCTGTTTGCCCTGCTGACGGTGCTTTTGTCCTGCTCCAAGCCCGGGAAAATGGCAGCCAGGGTTTCTCCGGTGGAGGCTACCAAATATACGGATGCAATGCAGACCAAGAAAAAACAGCGCAGCACCCGGGGAGCGAAGCTCCATCAGATGGCCTTTGCCAATCTGGGACGAAACAAAAAAAAGACGGTGCTGGTGGTGGTGTCTCTGGCACTGTCGGTGACGCTGTTCAATGCGCTGTGTGCCTTTGTGGGCGGCTTCAGCATGGAGAAGTATGTATCCTTCACGACCTGCGCCGATTTTATCGTCAGCACGCCCGACTATTTCCGTTACAACCCGGCAGATGAATTCATCACGCCGGAACAGATCGAAGAGATCGCAGCAAACACAAAGCCCAGTCTTTCCGGCACGGGATATGCTGTGCGAAAACCCGTATATCTTTGGATGACGGAGGATGCTCTGCGGCAGGACTATGCAAGGTACGAAAGTGCTGAGCAGTTGGACAGCCATATGAGCCGCATGGAGCACCGGGGCGATATGGTGATGGGAGATACCAGAATCGAGGCTCTGGATAACAGCCTGTTTGACAAGCTGCAAGTGTTCGACGGAGATATTTCTCCTATGCTGGAGCCAAACAATAACGCTATTGCCATTGCGGTTTCCTTAGATGACTACGGTAATCTGCCCAATCCTGAATACTACCCCAAGGTGGGAGACACGATCACCGCCACCTATGCGGACGATGTGAAATATATCGACAGCCGCACCGGGGAACTCCGCACCGAAGATACACCGGAGGAGTACTTTCAGGAAAAACTGTATGGAGCCAGAGATGTAGAGTACACGGTCTGCGCCTTGGTAGAGCTTCCGTATTCCATGAGTTATCGTTATGGTGGTATTGGATATGAGACAGTTTTGTCTGTGGATACCGCACAGAGGGACAGCGGTGGTGCGGCCATTCCGATGCTCTACCTGTTCGACACAGCAGACGAAGCTGACGAGACCGAAGCAGAGCAATATCTATCGAAGCTCACTGCCGGTGAGTTTTCGCCCTTGATGTATGAAAGCAAGGCCACGGCTCGCTCTGAGTTTGCTCAGTTCCGGCAGATGTTCCTTCTGGTAGGTGGTATCCTCTGTGCTATCATTGGGCTGGTGGGACTCTTAAATTTCTTCAACGCCATGATGACCGGTATTCTTTCCCGCCGCCGTGAATTTGCTGTGCTTCAGGCTGTAGGAATGACGAACCGGCAGCTCAAAACCATGCTGATCTACGAGGGATTGTTTTACGCAATGTCCTCCGTAGCGGTGGCTTTTATTCTGTCGCTGGCGGTGGGACCTCTTGCAGGAAAAATGCTGGGCAGTATGTTCTGGTTCTTTGAGTATCGATTCACCATTCTGCCTGTCCTGCTGACAATTCCGGTATTTCTTCTGCTGGGGTGGCTGATTCCTTGCATGATGTATGACAACGCAGCGAAATGCAGCGTTGTAGAGCAATTAAGGGATGCTCAATAACTGTTAAGCAAAAAACGGCCCTCTGCCAATGAAAAGGCAGAGGGCTGAGTTTTAATCTAAGGGTTTACATTCAGTTACAGTTTTTAGATAAATTTCGGGGTTTCCGTTCAATATCAAGTCTGCATATCCAATCGGGTCATTGTAGATTAGATAGTCCAGCTCTGACCGCTGATACATATTGTCAGCAACCTCATTCTCCACGGCTATTGTATCAATAGCAATCATACTGCCATCTAAGAATTTCAGTTCCACACAGGCATTATCCATGTTGAACTCACAAGAAATCAACCTATCCATAAGAAACCTCCACTTTGCTGGATGTTAGATCATCCCAAAATATTTGAATGCTTCTCGGATTGCTTTCTCTTTTTCCGGTGGACACTGGGGCTGTCTGGAATCCTCGGACTTCGGCAGATTATAGTTCTTACCAACCCCAATCCCACATTTTCGTTTAATCTGTGAGATATAGAGGTTGGACACCTTTAACCCGGTATGCTCCAACACATACTCCTTGATCTGCGGATAGGTTGCCCCATCTTGAAATTCGGACATATCCATATCTTCCAAAGAGAACTCAACCCGAATCTTTTTCGAGTCGACCTCACCCTTGGAAAGCAAGACAACCGTCTC
>NZ_QUKZ01000034.1:0-4105 GCF_003481355.1 Dorea sp. OM07-5
AAAATAAATAAGAAATAAAATGTGGAAAATCCTTTTATTTACCTGCGGGTAAGTGAAAGGATTTTCCTTTTGACTGGGGAAAACTGTTGTAACTGGCAATTGTTAAAAAATCGAATCACAATCAGTAAGGGGCTGTCTCTTCTTCTGTCACAGGAATGATCATATTTTCAAAAGCGTTTACCATCTTCGGATGCTGGATGAGAAAATGGATCGCAGGAGCTTTCTCTTTAGATACCATGACATATTTCCCGCGAAGAATACAGATCTGAATGTTGCGGAAGGCAGGCGAGGAATTTGGCTTTACGTGGTACAGGGGATGTTTTTCGTGGTATTCTTGCAGCAGATGTAGATGAGTCTGATATTCTTCCCATGTATAAAAGACATCTTTTTCCAGAAACATACCGGAAAGAGATAAAGTCATCGGATATTTTGCAAATTCCTCTTCTGTCAGGAGTGGTATTTCTTCTGTAACCGGGCTGTGAGCCAGGAGCTCTTCTGAAAAATCTCTGGAAGATCGTACATAATCTATGATCTGAGCCTGTTCGTCTGGTGTTAACTGGTTGTGAGCCAGAATCTGTTCCAGAAGCCCATCTGTCATTGTGTAAAGTGACAGAGAAGAGAGAATATAATGCCGCTCTCCGTGCGTATGTGCGTTCTGCAGACGGAAATTCTGGAAGTCCTGTGCCTGTTCCAGACGGTAGATCTTCATAAGCGGAGATGCCTTGGAGAGAAGTCTGTCCGCGCGTTTGCGGTAATGTGCAACTTCTTCTTTGTTTTTTGTAAGGTAATAGCGCCCTTCGCTGTGATAGCCACAGATTGCTTCGCCGGAGAGCGCAGCAGTGCCGGAGACTTTTAAAAAATGAGAAAATATATTTCCGGGCGATCCTTTCAGGTAATAAGGAGAAATCTGTCCGGTCATATACATTGGAATCCAGCTCTCCAGACCAAGCATCATATCTTCAAAGGAACGGTCAAGGTTATGGATCTGGTTGAGATGCAGTCCTTTTTTTAACATCATTGCCATACCGAACATCCATTTTTTTGGAAATTCCGGATCTTTTGCCATCTCGCCCATAGGCATATCGCTGTACATGGCAACGGGTTCCACAGATTTTGAAAGCACGGTTGCTTTTAAGAAAGCGAGTTCGCTGTCCATCATTTCTTTTAATCCGTAATAACTCCGGGAAGTCGGAAACTGGAAAGGTGCAGTCGGAACCTTCATCTCATCAAAATGAATGGCACGGATATATTCGTTGAGATCAAACTGTTCCAGTTTTTCCAGAAAATCTGCCATATAATTCTTCGAAGGCTGCGTCTGATCAGTCAGCCAGTGAAAAAGAGAAGTTCTGTAAGCGTCTGGATCTTCAAGCTCGTCTGCATCACATCCGATCAGAGCGGCTACCTGCGATTTCTGTGAGTCATCCTGATATTTCTGTGTAACAAAGTCGGTGATTTTCGTCGCAAATTCCTGTGGATCTGCCGGTTTTCGCTGTCCATTCCGAATGCGTGAAATGTAGGAAGCATCATAATTCAGCGCACGGGAAAGTTCGGATACATTCAGCGAGAGTTCATTTAATAAATGGTTGAAATTTGTCTGTAACCGGTGGATATCTACAAATGCAGTTCCGGAAAATGTGGATAACGTTTCGGAAATGGCAGACTCTGTAAGAGAAGAGATTCCTTTTTCCTGTGCAAGTCCGGAAAGACCGGCAATCAGTTTGTTATAATTTTCTGAGTCCCGCTGCGGAAGCCGGTCACCGGAACGATAGCGGCTGATCGTAGCAGCAGAAAGTCCGCTTGCCTGCGCCAGCTCTTTAGAAGTACAGCCTAACTGTTCTATGTATTCGTTTAATTTTTCTTTAAAATCCATATGCAATCCCTCCGGTAAACTGATAAGTATATTGTTCTTTTCCGAGAAATACAGCTCCTGATAGTGTAGTTATTTTCAGTATACAATAGATAATCTTATTTACAACAGAATAGTTTCCAAATTGGCATTGCCAGAAAGGAAATACAGTAGATAGAAAAAAATCCGGCTTGATATAATGAAAACAGGAAAATTATGTAGAAACAAAAAGTGAGGTTTTGCGTATGAAAAAGAAACAAATAGAACGATTAGGCAAATGCGTGCTTGGCGGTGTGCTTGCAATTACAATGATGGCGTCATTAATGCCAGGAATGAGCGAAGTAAAAGCGGACGAAAAGGCATCGATGCAGAATGTCCGGGAGGCAGATGAGATCTCCGCAGAGAAGATCGGGCATCTGATGGGAGATGATAATTCAGAAAATGCGAAGCATCTGATCATGCCGGATGAATATTTTTATATTGATCCGGAGCTTAAGGTGACACATGATACCAGAACAGATGGCGTTCCTTATGTAACACTGACATTGCTACGTGCAAGATTAGAACTTGAAGAGCTGCGTGCCTATGATTCCAAGCTGGTACGAAGCAAGCTGGATACAAGCAAGATTATAACAGATGCAAGTGATCCGGTGCTTACGAATACGTATAATATCTGGAAAATGGGTGAAAATTCACTGTCAGAGTCCGTGAAAAAAAGTGTGGATATGGATATCATGTCAATATCACCTATAGGCTACAGAAACAAGACAGGGTTGCCATGCATTGTGGAAGCGATCCGGGGGAGCGGCTTTGATTTTGTAAGTGAAGTAAAAGACAGTGCAGGACTTACAGTCGCAAATACGGTCGAGAATACATGGAGCGGCTGTACGCTTCGTTTCTTTGAGCCATATTATCTGCTGACATATAAAGATGTGACGGAAGAAGAATCTAAAAATTTTCCGGATCGCTATTATATAAAAAGAGAAAAACAGGAAATAAGACTCCCGGCAATCGTAAGACCCGGATTTCATTTTAAAGAGTGGAGCGGAGGATTGTATTTCGCAGATAAGAAGCGAGATGGCAGTGACACGGTTTATACATTTGACTGGGAAAATAATATAGAAAAGGCAACGTACAACTGGGGTGATGAGGAACTGTATCCGGTTTTTGAGGAAGGTGATACCATCACATTCCATGGAAATGGCGGGACTATCGATGGTAAAGAACAGATCACTTATGAACTGGATCAGGAAAGTGATAATTTCTTTGATATCGGGAAATATGTACCGAAGAGGAAGGGATATACATTCCTTGGCTGGTGTTATAAACCGACGGCATATTATGACAGTCTGATTAAAGATACCAGTAATTATGACTGGGTAAGGAAATGTACGGATAATGGTTTTGACCGGAATCTATATGCAAAATGGGCAGAAGACAGTGATGAAGAACTAGAGACAAAAGGCTATAAACTGGATGAAAAAACAGGGGCGCTTACGATTATTACAGATCAGGGGATGTTTGGATGGAATACGCTTTGCAATGAAACAGATGATAAGTGTAAAGAAAAAGTCAAATCTATTACCATAGGCGGAGATGTAAAAGAGATTGACAGCTGGATGTTTACAAACTGTGAAAATCTGGAAACTGTGAAACTATCTTCAAAAGTGCGGGAAATTGGAAAATATGCATTTTATGGATGCAAGTCTTTAAAGAATGTGGAGATGCCAGGGGTGTCTTCGATTTATGACAGTGCATTTGAAGAATGTTCGTCTCTTGTAAAAGTGACATTTCCGGACACAATACAGGTTATCAATAATGAAGTGTTTAGAAATTGTTCTGCTTTAAAAGAAGTGGTATTTGAAAAAGAAGAACAACCACCGTATTTGCGAATCTATTCCAGTGCATTTGAAGGATGTCATAAAGATCTGACCATCCGGGTAAAAACTTCGCTCCTGAAGGAATTTAAAGAGGAAATCCTGCCGGATTTTGCAGATAAAATTACAGACGAAGCAGGTTCCATACCGACACCGGATCCTGAAGATCCGTGTGCAGGAGGACATCAGACAGAAAATATTCTTACAAAAGCAACTTTAAAAACGGATGGTAAGATAGAAGAGCGTTGCAAGATATGTAAGAAAGTGATTGGAACAAAAACAATTGCAAAGATTGCAGATGTAAAACTTTCCGGAAACAGTTATGTATATGACGGCAAGACGAAAACACCATCCGTAACAGTAAAGAACAGCAAAGGCAAGA
>NZ_QUKZ01000035.1:0-3789 GCF_003481355.1 Dorea sp. OM07-5
TTCATCATATCGCCAAGCTCCTGATCCGACCGTTTCGCAGTTACCATACAGCAGGTCACCACGACTCCGAAACAACCTCCACACATCAATGCGATCATAATCATGACTCCGTCTCTTAACATAGCTTATCCTTCCTTTCCATGTTCATTTTGTATTCGGGGGATTGGGGTTCTCCCCAAAGTGCGTTTGGATATCCAAACGCTATGCTTGCAATACGAGTACCACCAGTTTCTGTAGCACTGGATTGACTCGATTCTGATTTATTTTGATTCTTTTATCTGTACCAGTCCATCAAGTGTCGTACAAATGATATGGAGTCTGTCTGCCATACTGATTTCGGTATTCATTGTTCCTGTCACTTCTTTTCCACATACGACTACCATCCGGCATCTCCGTAAAAGGATATGTGACATTCTTCCATATCCCTGCATATCTTCTGCATCGGACTCTTCCAAGAATGGTGAGAATACAAATCTCGGACAGATTGGTACATACCCAAGTTCATAGATTTTTCTGCAATATTTCTGCACTTTTACCCGGCTTTCTTCTGCTGAACAGCACACATAAGCCAGCGCCTGTTCCATACGCTCCATCTCCTTCCTGCATCCAGTTGGATGCCACTGCTTTTTCTCTATAAAAACAAGATGTCCTATTGGACATCCCGACTACTTTTCATCCTCTTTCTGCTCTGCTTCTAATGCAATTCTCACTCTGTCACTTCCCAGTTTGTAGTAGGCATCTGTTACCTCAATTCCCACTGCACGATAACCTGTCACAACCGCTGCAAGGACAGTCGTTCCTGCTCCGGCAAACGGGTCCAGGATCAGACCTCCCGGTTCGCAAATCTGAATGACATCTTTCATAAGCTGCAATGGTTTCTCTGTCACATGAATCCGGTTCTGCGGATTTCCATATCGGAAAACACCCGGCAGACAAGATACCGGACGGTTGATCGGCATCGGTCCGTTACTGCCCCACACAATGTATTCAGCCTGCTGGCGGAAACGGCCTTTCTGTGGACGGGAGTTTCCCTTATCCCACACCGCTGTTCCTCGCCAGATCCATCCTGCCCACTGCAATGCATCGGTAATCGATGGATACTGACGCCAGTCAATGAACAGGCAGATCGGAGCACCTTTCTTACAGGCTTTCCGCACATCATAAAGCCACTCAGCCATCCAGTGTGTCCAAGATCTCTGGTCTTTATTATCTCCATCGAAATCCGGAAGTGCATTCGCAGCACTCATACTGCTGTATTTCTGGTTTGTAGTACGATTTCTTTCATTCTGCTTTGTTCCACCGGACGCATACGGTGGATCGGTAATGACTGCATCAAAGATTCCCGGCTGGAATGCTTTGACCAGTTTTAATGTATCTCCATGTAATATTCTCCAGTTTTCCCCTTCGGCATATTCCTCTGGGTATGTTCCCTCTTTCATAAGTTCTTCCAAACTCAGGCCATTTGTCATAGGCATCATCCTTTCTTTTCTCAGCGTTCCAGCTGATTTTTCTTCTTTGTCTTTTTATTTTCTTTTGGTGGTGGACTCAACTCGGTTTCCACATATTCACTGATAATCAAAAGTGCTTTGTAATAGTCCCCACTTTCCAATACCCTTTTACACATTTCTTTTGCTTCTACTGTCTGTTTATTCTTTTTCAAAAGAGTTGAGGCATCGCCCATAATGGAAAAAATATTCCCATTATGTCCAAGGAGCTGTAACTTGGGACGTTGTTTCTCAGGCTTTGTCGGAATCTGCTCTGTTTTCTTCTCATACATTTTCGGCTGTTCTATATCAGGATGCCAAAAATGCACATTCAGCGTTCCTCCATCTACCTTGATATCCCTCTGCTCAAATCCTTCACCCCAACCGTCACTGTACTGTCCTGTAATGTATTCAGTGAATTCCTGTAGTTCTTCCTGACTTAAAAGTTCATTTAATTCCAGTTTGGTACATCCGTACAGGATTCCGTCTTTGTTTTCTATCGTAACAACTGCACTTTGTATCTTTCCCTGAATGGACTCACTTCCGTCAAAATACTGCATGAGATCATCTTCCCCATAGCGTTCCAGTTCTTCTCGGATAGCATCTTCATAATCGGCAAGTTCTGTTCCATCTAACGGCATTCCATATTCATCACTCTCCGACCAATCTTCTTCCCATTCGGATTCTTCTGAATAAAGATTTCCAGTCAGCTCTGTCAACAGATGTATGTGTATCGTTCCTTTTTCTTCCATTCTCTATCACCTTCTTTCTAATGGTCTGTCCCTGCATTTATTTGCCTGCTTTTTTTCTTTCGCAAGGTCTGCATAATCTGCCCCTTCTTTTTCCGGCAGATTGCAAATAATCTGATACGTTCCCTCGTAATGCTTTTTCATCTGTTCTTTTGCCCATCTCCCGGCAAAATCATTATCAGTACAGATTTCAATTTCTTTGATTTCCGGGTGGTTCTTCAGGAACTCTTCCAGTACGTCCGGTGGCTTTTTAAAACGTTCGCTCTGTATCTGTACATTTTCTTTCGGAGCAGCGATTCCCCCAAGGGAAAGCCGGTATTTATCCTGCTTTCCCTCTTCCAGTGTCATATGTGCCAGTGCATCAATACAAGCTTCGTAAACAGCAACCCGATTCGTTTCTTTTCTCGGAGGAATACAAAAACTGTACTTTTTTTCACTTCCTGCCTGTTCCATCTTGAATCCTTTTCCATTTTTTTCATAGATCCCCCGCAGGAAGGCATATCTCGCTTTTCCAGATTCATCTTTCCCGACAAAAACAGCATTATGGTACGGAACACTTTCATAAAGGATTTCCTGTGAAATACAATATGTGATCACTTCATCGCTGATCCCTCTGTGGTTTAAGTAAGCCCTGATTCGTCTGCAATTACAATATCTCTCCGGCAGTTTAAATGGTGGTTTTTCTTTTTCAACTGACTGTGTCGGAAGAAAAGACGGACGTTCTTCACACAACAGCTTTACGGCATCTGTAAATTTCATCCCATCCACTTCTATGAGGAAACGCAGTGCAGACACGCCACCGATATCTCTGGACTTCCAATGCCATTTACTGGACAGTTCATTGATTTTAAAACTGTCGTGGTCTGTCAACTGCCATTCATTTCTGGTTCTTGTCTTTTGCAGTCTCTGTGCCTGATGCGTTCGTAAATACTCATACGCAGTCATGTTCTTTGCTGCCTGAATCTCCTCTTCCGTTACCCAGGGCATTACAGAATGGTATCCTGAAGAGCCAGTACCTTATCAGTTCGCTCCCAAGGAAACTCCTTTCTTCCAAAGTGTCCAAAAACTGCCGTCTGCCGGAAAATCGGACGGTTCAGTCTAAGAGATTCCATGATCTGGACGGGTGTCACTCCAAACACCAGTGGGATTGCTGCCGCCAGACAATCATCCGCACACACTTTTCCTGTACCAAAGGTGTCTACCTCAATCATAACCGGCTCTGCTACTCCGATTGCATAAGCCAAAGACACCTGACACTTGCTTGCAAACTCAGCAGCTACTATATTCTTGGCGATATACCTTGCCATATAAGCTGCCGAACGGTCTACTTTCGAACAGTCTTTTCCCGAAAATGCACCGCCGCCATGCGGAACCATACTGCCATAAGTATCCACCATCAGCTTTCTTCCGGTCAGTCCGGTATCTGCATCAAATCCTCCGCACACAAATTTTCCTGACGGATTGATCAGAATCTTCGTATCCTCATCCGGCGGCAGTAATCTGAGTGCTGAGCGAAGCACTTTCTCCCTGATCTCGGTCTCTAGCTTCTTCAGACT
>NZ_QUKZ01000036.1:0-406 GCF_003481355.1 Dorea sp. OM07-5
TTACATTGACAAAGGGGCGAACCATTTATTATCCAAGCTATCTTGGAAATTATCTTACTTGCCTGTTCACAGTCAATGGAAAGATTGCATACTGTCTCCAGTCCCAGAAAGCATCCCCACCGAGTGGAAGTTATGTAGCACAGGTACTGGACAGCAATAAAAATTTGCAGAAAGTTCTTTATTATGGTTATGGCGGGGCAGGAGATATGACAGGAAGTTATCTGGCTGGAAAAACGGAAGATGAAAAGTATGTGTATACACACATTGCAGCCAGCTACGCTTATGCAGGAGAAGCCGGATTTACCGGATGTAATTATAATGACCTTGTAAATGCAGGGGTTATCGCATATATCAATTATCTGTTTGGACAGGAAGAACCGCCAAAAGGTGAACTGAGCCTTTCAAG
>NZ_QUKZ01000036.1:416-3300 GCF_003481355.1 Dorea sp. OM07-5
ATATCAATTATCTGTTCGGACAGGAAGAACCGCCAAAAGGTGAACTGAGCCTTTCAAGCACAAAGTTGAATGTAGTACGGGATGGAAACTTCCAGAAAACACCAAATATCACACTGTCTGGAGATCACAGAAACTATGTGACATTGAGTGTACCGGAAAATGTGACTGCACATAATCTTTCCAAAGGAACAAGTGTTACAAATGGAAAAATCCAGATTTATGGTGGAGATACATTCTATCTGTCTGCGGATTTATTACTGACAGGCAGTTATGCTTCCGGCAACTTATATGGTTCTGTCGGAAAGACATGGAGAACGCTGGTGCTGACAACCGGAGATTCCAAGCAGGATATCGGTGTATTTGAAAGCGAAACAGTAGCTCCGGTAAGTTTCAGTGTACAGTGGCTGAATATGACACGCATTGAACTTATGAAAAAAGATGTCAATACACAGAATCCGCTGTCGGGGGCAGTTTATGGTATTTATACTGATAAGAAGTGTGAAAACCTGCTTATGACAATGTCAGCAACCGGAACAGACGGAAAAGCAGTCAGCGATTATTTTGATGCCGCACTCAAAACTGTGTATGTAAAAGAAGTGACTGCACCGACCGGATATAAACGGAATCAGGAAGTCTATCAAGTGGATGTTGCAGCCGGAAAGACATTGACGCTAACAGCAACGGATGAGAGGGTCACCGGAAAAGTAAAGATCGCAAAGATTGATAAGGAAACACTTGCATTCCAGCCACAGGGAGACGGCGCTCTTCGAGGTGCGGTGTATGGTCTGTATGCCAAAGAAGATATCGTGCATCCGGATGGAACAACAGGGGTGCTGTATAAACAGGACAGCCTGATCGCACAGGGAGTCATCGGTGATGATGGAACACTGGAGTTCTCAGAATTATATCTTGGAGAAATGTATGTAAAAGAGATCACTCCGCCGGAAGGATATACACTGGATACTACAAGATATGAGGTATCCGTAACCTATGAGGGACAAGATGTTGCAGAAGTGACAAGAGACCTTACGGTAAAAGAGCAGGTGAAGAGACAGGCATTTCAGTTGATCAAGATCAGTGAAGATGGAGAGCAGACAGAAACAGACCTGGTCGCAGGAGCAGGATTTCAGGTATATCTGATCAGCAGCCTGTCACAGGTGAAAAATGGAAAGCTGAAACCGGCCAATGGAGAAAGATACACGGCAAGTGATTTTAAAAATTATGATTTCAGTAACGAGAAGGTGGCAGTCACCTATGAGAATGGAACAGCCGTACCAGTGCCGGAACTGATCACAGATACAAAAGGATACGCAGTCAGCCCGGAATTGCCTTATGGAAGTTATGTTGTGGTAGAAAGCACGACGCCGGAGAATCTGAAGACCATCGATCCATTTGTGGTAAAGGTGGAAGATGACAACAGAGAACCTATGCAGTGGAGAGTGTTTGATGACCGTCCGTTTGAGTTCCTGTTAAAAATCGTGAAGAAAGATGCACAGACAGGGAATACTGTTTTAAAGGCAGGGGCATCTTATAAGATTTACGATGTGACAAATAAGAAATACATTGAACAGGTCGTTCAGTATCCGAAAAAAGAAAAGATCAGCGTATTCCAGACCAATGAGGAAGGATATCTGATCACACCGCAGGAACTGAAATGCTCAACTTATCGGATCGAGGAAGTGAAAGCACCGGAAGGATTTGTAAGACAGGGATACGAAGAGTCTCTGTATGACGGAGCAACGATCCTTTCACCATTAGACCAGACTGCAAAGGGAACTTATAAAGAAAATCCGCAGAGTGCCATTGAGATCACCGTATCCTCAAACACGGCACACCAGATCGATCCGGATACAAGAGCTGCAATCGTAGAGGTAGAACAGAAAAACGATGAACAGGTGGGAAGTCTGCTCCTGACCAAAAAAGGAGAACAGCCTACTGAAGTAACCGGGGATTCTGTTCTGGCAAAAGTAAAGACGCTTGTGTCAAAGGTAAAAAATGCGGTATCCGGGAAAGAAGAAACAGGTATCTATAAAGGATTTAAATATGAAGAAACCGGAGTAGAAGGTGCCCAGTTTGAAGTATATGCCAAGGATACCATTTATTCACCGGATGGGGCAAAGGACGAAGAAGGGAATCCGCTTGTCCGTTACGAGAAAGATGATTTGGTAGCCAAACTGACTACAGACGAAGAGGGAATGGCAGTACTCAACAATCTGCCACTGGGAACTTATTATCTGAAAGAAGTTGTGGCAGGAGAGAATTTTGTCCTGAATACCGAGCAGAAAGAATTTACCCTGACAGCCGAGGATGATACGCAGGCAGTTGTTTATGAAGGGGTTACCTACAAAAACGAGAGACAGAAAGTGTCCGTATCGGTAGAAAAGAAGGATTCTGTTACAGGAGAAAAACTGGAAGGAGTCATCTTCGGACTGTATGCCGGGGAAGATATCGTCTCTAATCAGGGAGAAGTTCTTGTAGAGAAGGATACCCTGCTGGAAAAGAAAGCAACCGACAAGAACGGAAATCTGACCTTTGACAGTGACCTTCCACATGGGAAATATTATGTCAAAGAGGAAGTCAGAAAAGCCGGATATCTTCCGAACGAGGAAGTATGGAAAGTAGATGCATCCTACGAAAACCAGAATCTTGAAAAGATTGTACTGAGTAAAGAAGTTGAGAACCAGCCGACCGAGACACGGATCAGCAAGACAGATGCAACCACCGGAAGCGAGCTGGAGGGAGCAAAACTTCAGGTAATCGACACAGACGGAAATATCGTGGAAGAATGGACCAGTACCAAAGAAGATCATGTGATCTATGGTCTGCCGGAAGGAACTTATACCTTGCATGAAGAACTGGCTCCTTATGAAGACGGCTATGTGTC
>NZ_QUKZ01000037.1:0-3121 GCF_003481355.1 Dorea sp. OM07-5
ATGTACCTTGAAAATTGCATATAAGAAATAGAAATGATAAGATAAATATCTTATTCAAGACATCCGAGGTAATTGTTATTAACAGGAATGTTGTTAATGATTACAACACCTTCGAGAAAACGAAGTAAAAAAACGAACCTAGAACCA
Source organism: Dorea sp. OM07-5 (assembly GCF_003481355.1). Taxonomy (NCBI): domain Bacteria; kingdom Bacillati; phylum Bacillota; class Clostridia; order Lachnospirales; family Lachnospiraceae; genus Dorea; species Dorea sp. OM07-5. Next base: position 148 of record NZ_QUKZ01000037.1, read on the forward strand.
ACGCCGGTAACGCTATACCGGTGTAGTGATCATCCATTCCCGTGGATGAGAACAAGTTGGTCATGCTGAAAAGAGCGTATGGTGGATGCCTTGGCACTAAGAGCCGATGAAAGACGTGATAAGCTGCGAAAAGCTTCGGGGAGGAGCAAATATCCAATGATCCGGAGATCTCTGAATGGGGAAACCCACTTGAGCAAACCTCAAGTATCCTAACGCCAATCCATAACGTTAGGAAGGGAACCCGGTGAACTGAAACATCTAAGTAGCCGGAGGAAGAGAAAACAACATGTGATTCCGGAAGTAGCGGCGAGCGAAACCGGAAGAGCCCAAACCGGGATGCGTGCATCCCGGGGTTCGGACCGCACAATTGATTCAAGAGTCTTAGCAGAATGGTTTTGGGAAAGCCAGCCAGAGAGGGTGAAAGCCCCGTAAGCGAAAGGACGATTGACAAGGCGGTATCCAGAGTAGGTCGAGACACGTGGAACCTTGACTGAACACGCGGGGACCACCCCGTAAGGCTAAATACTCCTTAGTGACCGATAGCGCATAGTACTGTGAAGGAACGGTGAAAAGGACCCCGGGAGGGGAGTGAAAAAGAACCTGAAACCATATGTTTACAAGCTGTGGAACCACTATAAATGTGGAACCGCGTACTTTTTGTAGAACGGTCCGGCGAGTTGCGCCGGCTGGCGAGGTTAAATCCTACAGGGATGGAGCCGAAGGGAAACCAAGTCTTAATAGGGCCAGAGTCAGTCGGAGCAGACCCGAAACCGGGTGATCTATCCATGTCCAGGTTGAAGTTGCCGTAAAAGGCAATGGAGGACCGAACCCACATCCGTTGAAAAGGGTGGGGATGAGGTGTGGATAGGGGAGAAATTCCAATCGAACCCGGAGATAGCTGGTTCTCCTCGAAATAGCTTTAGGGCTAGCCTCATACAAGTCTTGCGGAGGTAGAGCACTGAATTTCCTAGGGGGCGTCAAAGCTTACCGAAGAATATCAAACTCCGAATGCCGCGTAGATGATGTATGGGAGTCAGACTGCACGAGATAAGTTGGGTAGTCGAAAGGGAAAGAGCCCAGACCTGCAGCTAAGGTCCCAAAATGTGTGTTAAGTGGAAAAGGATGTGGGATTTCGAAGACAACTAGGATGTTGGCTCAGAAGCAGCCATACATTCAAAGAGTGCGTAATAGCTCACTAGTCGAGAGGTCCTGCGCCGAAAATGTCCGGGGCTGAAACACACTACCGAAGCTCAGGAATCAACGAATGTTGATTGGTAGAGGAGCATTGGATACGAGACGAAGCAGTACCGATAAGGAGCTGTGGATTGTATCGAAGAGAGAATGCCGGAATGAGTAGCGAGAGGAAGGTGAGAATCCTTCCGGCCGAATATCTAAGGTTTCCAGAGTAAAGCTGATCTGCTCTGGGTAAGTCGGGGCCTAAGGCGAGGCCGAGAGGCGTAGTCGATGGACAACAGGTTGAGATTCCTGTACCTTAAGTAAACAGAACTGTGGGGACACGTGTGGAGAGCATAAGCCGGGAATGGAAAGACCGGTGCAAGCAAGGTAGGAGTGCAGCTGGCAAATCCGCTGTACAATCTGAAGACGTGATGCGGACCGAAGAAAGAGTAGGGAAGTGTGTGAGCCATGCGTCAAGAAAAGCCGCTATTGTTTTACTTAAGCCCGTACCGTAAACCGACACAGGTGGATGAGGAGAGAATCCTAAGGCCGACGGGAGAAGCATTGTTAAGGAACTCGGCAAAATGACTCCGTAACTTCGGGAGAAGGAGTGCCAGTGAAAGCTGGCCGCAGAGAATTGGCCCAAGCAACTGTTTAGCAAAAACACAGGTCTATGCAAAACCGAAAGGTGAAGTATATGGGCTGACGCCTGCCCGGTGCTGGAAGGTTAAGGGGAGAGGTTAGCGGTAACGCGAAGCTTTGAACTTAAGCCCCAGTAAACGGCGGCCGTAACTATAACGGTCCTAAGGTAGCGAAATTCCTTGTCGGGTAAGTTCCGACCCGCACGAAAGGCGTAATGATTTGGGCACTGTCTCAACAATGCACCCGGTGAAATTGAAATACCAGTGAAGATGCTGGTTACCTGCGCCAGGACGGAAAGACCCCATGGAGCTTTACTCCAGCTTGATACTGGGATTCGGTATTGCATGTACAGGATAGGTGGGAGACTGGGAAGTAGTTACGCCAGTAGCTACGGAGTCGCTGTTGGGATACCACCCTTGCAGTATTGGATTTCTAACCAGCGGCCTTCATCAGGTCGGGGGACAATGTCAGGTGGGGAGTTTGACTGGGGCGGTCGCCTCCGAAAGGGTATCGGAGGCGCTCAAAGGTTCCCTCAGAATGGTTGGAAACCATTCGAAGAGTGCAAAGGCAGAAGGGAGCTTGACTGCGACACCGACGGGTGGAGCAGGTACGAAAGTAGGACTTAGTGATCCGGTGGTATAAAGTGGGATTGCCATCGCTCAACGGATAAAAGCTACCCTGGGGATAACAGGCTTATCACTCCCAAGAGTTCACATCGACGGAGTGGTTTGGCACCTCGATGTCGGCTCATCGCATCCTGGGGCTGAAGTAGGTCCCAAGGGTTGGGCTGTTCGCCCATTAAAGCGGTACGCGAGCTGGGTTCAGAACGTCGTGAGACAGTTCGGTCCCTATCCGGCGTGGGCGTAGGATATTTGAGAGGAGCTGTCCTTAGTACGAGAGGACCGGGATGGACTGGCCGCTGGTGTATCTGTTGACTACCAAGGTCATGGCAGAGTAGCCAAGCCGGGACGGGATAAACGCTGAAGGCATCTAAGCGTGAAGCCCCCCTCAAGATGAGATATCCCTACGTAAGTAGTAAGACCCCTTGAAGACGACGAGGTAGATAGGTCAGAGGTGGAAGTGTGGTAACACATGGAGCTGACTGATACTAATCGGTCGAGGGCATGACCAAGCAAGGTGATAGGTAAAGGATGAA
>NZ_QUKZ01000038.1:0-1237 GCF_003481355.1 Dorea sp. OM07-5
ATGAGCAATTTACCAGAGAAAATGAAAGCAATCGTTGCGTATGCACCTGGAGACTACAGATTTGAGATGGTGGACACACCAAGAGCCGGTGAGGGCGAGATGATCTTAAAAGTAGAAGCATGTGGTATCTGCGCAGGTGATACGAAAGCGTATGCAGGAGCTGCCAGCTTCTGGGGATTTGACGGACAGCCGAAGTACATCAAAGAACCGATGATCCCGGGACATGAGTTCGTTGGTAAAGTTGTAGAGATCGGACCAAACGTAAAAGGAAACTGGAAATTAGGCGACCGTATCTGTCCGGAACAGATCGTTCCTTGCGGAGAGTGTATGTTCTGTAAGACAGGCCGTCATTGGATGTGTGAGAAACATGATCTGTTCGGATTCCAGAAGAACGTAAATGGTGGTATGGCTGAGTATGTAAAATTGACAAAAGAAGCTCTTCCATATTTCGTACCGGCAGATATGCCGATCGAGCAGGCAGCGCTGATCGAGCCATATGCATGCTCTTTCCACTGCGTAGACCGTGCACAGGTTAAGACAACCGACGTTGTTGTACAGTCTGGTGTAGGAACACTCGGACTTGGTATGGTAGGTGCACTCCGTCAGGCAAATCCGAAGCTCCTCATCGTACTGGATATGAATGATGCACGTCTTGAGAAAGCAAAAGAGTTCGGAGCTGACCTGGTTATGAACCCTGGAAAAGAAGATGTTGTTGCAAAGATCAAAGAACTGACAGGCGGATACGGATGCGATATTTACATCGAAGCAAGCGGACATCCGTCCAGCGTACAGCAGGGACTGGACTGCATCCGTAAGATGGGAAGATTCGTAGAATTCTCTGTATTCGGACAGCCGGTAACCGTAGATTGGAGTATTATTTCTGACCGTAAAGAATTAGACCTTCTCGGTGTACACTTAAGCCCGTTCTGTTATGACACAGTCATTGAATGGATCGGCAACGGCAAACTGCCGACAGACGGCGTCGTAACACACAAATTCCCACTGGAGAAATGGGAAGAAGGATTCCACATCGCGAAGACAGGCGAGAACGGAGCACTGAAGGTTGTGCTCGTGCCAGAGATGGAGGCTTAGTGATATCAAGGGACTAAGGTCTGTATCCACGTGAATTTACTCACAAGTGGATAACAGACCTTGGGATCTGCCTACCCGACATGAGCCTAAAAGTGAGATGATAATAGAAATGACATAGGAGATTCAGGAGGAAAATAGATATGCA
>NZ_QUKZ01000038.1:1247-3119 GCF_003481355.1 Dorea sp. OM07-5
CCAAGGGACAAAGATCTGTATCCACATAAGCTGGCTTATAAGTGGATACAGACCTTGGGACCTACCCACCCGACATGAGCTTAAAAGCGGGATGATAATCCCGCGATATGCGAATGAAGGGTAGGATTGTGAGAATGCGCAGCACGGAACAATCCGTGGGTATCACGTAATAGTATAGAGCATTATTATAGAAATGACATAGGAGATTCAGGAGGAAAATAGATATGCAGCGGATTATGAACAACCCGGACAATATCGTAGATGAGATGCTTAAAGGTTTTCTGAAAGCACATTCCGATATTGTAGAGAGCACAGAGAACGGAAGAGTTGTAAAAGCAAAAGACATTCCGGAAGGAAAAGTCGGAGTCGTAACCGGAGGAGGATCAGGACACAAACCGGCATTTGTCGGATATGTTGGAAAAAATATGTGTGACGCAGCAGCGGTCGGAGAGATCTGCTCTTCACCGACAGCAGCCGCATTCCTGGATGCATGCAAAGTAGCAGACCAGGGAAAAGGTGTTGCATGCTTATACGGAAACTATTCCGGAGATAACATGAATGTAAAGATGGCAGTGAAGATGGCAAAGAAAGCCGGAATTACAGTCAAAACAGTTGTAGCAAACGATGACGTAGCATCCGCACCGAAGGATCAGAGAGAGAAGAGACGAGGTGTGGCAGGCGAAGTGCTGATGTGGAAAGTCGGCGGAGCAAAAGCTGCAAAAGGCGGCGATCTGGACGAAGTTATCGCAGCTGCACAGAAAGCCATTGACAATACAAGATCCGTAGGAATCGGTCTGACACCGTGTACCCTTCCGGCAGTCGGACATCCGAACTTCGAGATCAAAGAAGGAACGATGGAAGTCGGAATCGGACATCACGGAGAGCCGGGAATCGAAGTATGCCCGTTAGAGTCAGCCAATGAGATGGCAAAACGTATGGTAGACGTTGTCGTACCGGATTATCCGTTCGTAGAAGGGGACGAAGTTGTCGTACTCGTATCCGGACTCGGAGCAACACCGGTGATGGAACTGTATGTGCTGTATGATGAGATCGACAGACTCCTTACAGAAAAAGGAATCAAGACACATAAGGCATATGTAGGCAACTATTTCACATCCCTGGAGATGATGGGAGCAACTTTAACGGTCATGAAACTGGATGATGAATTAAAAGAGCTCATAGATATGCCGGCATACTCTATGGGACTGAAACAGGATTAGGAGGCTTTGTAAAATGGGAGCATTTAAAAACGCAGCAGGAAAACCGGTGCTGATGCGCATGGTAAAAGGGATCCAGGATAACAAAGCATATCTTGGGGAAGTAGACGGACTGATCGGAGACGGCGATCACGGAATGAACATGAACAAGGGATTCTCTGTATTTGAAGAGAGATTCAAAGATGAAGATATCAGTTTCTCCGAAGGACTGGACGAACTGGGAATGATCCTGTTAAATGAGATCGGAGGATCTATGGGACCGATCTATGGAACAATCTTCATGGACATGGCAGAAGCAGGAGAAGATCTGGATGAGATCACAGCGGCAGATCTTGGAACAATGCTGGAAGCCGGACTGAACGGACTGTACGGGATCGTAGATGCGAAAGTCGGAGACAAGACATTAGTAGATACCCTGGCGCCATCCGTGGACGTAATGAAAGCAGCCGGAGCAGAAGGAAAAGATTTCAAAGAAGCACTGGCAGAGATGAAGAAAGCTGCAGAAGCAGGACGCGATTCTACCAAGGACATGGTAGCAAAATTCGGACGTTCCAGCCGTCTGGGCGAGAGATCCAGAGGCGTACTGGATGCAGGAGCAACCTCCTGCTGCATTATCCTCAGCGCAATGGCGGACGGAATCAGCGAACTATTATAA
>NZ_QUKZ01000039.1:0-2165 GCF_003481355.1 Dorea sp. OM07-5
AGGAACGCAGAAAGCTCTATCGGAATGGCAGCGAAGACAGCAGAAAAGTACGGTTATCCGAAATCAATGAGGAATTAAAAAATCTTCGAAAAGAAGTCCGTATGACCGTCCGGATTGAAAAGCATTCATTGGAAATCGAAGAAAGACTTCGAAAGGCAGAAGAACAAAACCAGAATGAGAAACGTGTGGAACACAAAGAAAAAGAGAGTCAGGAGGTGAGATAAGTATGAATTACGGAGCAGAACCGGCAGATCAGGTGGTGCGGTACAGTCTGGAAGGAATGGAATACTCTTTGAAGATTACCGGAAATGTGGCAAAGCATGTGGCAATCTTTATTGCGGCCGCCCTGAAAGATCAGAAAAAGACAAGAGGGAAAACAAGGCTTACCAGAATGTTAAAGGAACAGCGCCCGATGAAATTTTTTACCGTTCCGGGTGACCGCTTAAAAGAATTTGCGAAAGAAGCCAAAGCGAGAGGTATCTTATATGTTGTCATCAAAGATAAGGTGAATCCGGATCAGACAGAGGTCATGGTATTTGCAGATGATGCAGCAAAGATGAACCGGGTATTAGACCGGATGAATCTGGATTTTGTAAAAGCAGAATCAGGCTCTATGGTTACAGAAGCAGTGGAAAAAGAGAATGCACCGGAAAAGGCAGAGAACCAGATGGAAAAAGAAACCGGGGAGAATGTACGGACAGAGACCGTTGTCCTGCCGGAAGGCAAGATAGAATTTGAACTGGACGATGCGGAAGAAATGTTCCAGATCGGTGATGAGGCTTTCCCGGAAGGAAATTTTACACAGGCGCAGGAGGGGGAAGAAAAGAATCCATCCGAACCTTTCTCGCGCAACAGAAATACTTCTTCCGGTCGGGAAACTAGCTGGGAAGAAAAGAATGAAAAACCATCTGTGCGGAAAGAACTCGGAGATATCCGCAAGGAACAGGAAGAGAAACGTAAGAGGCCGGACAGACGGAAAAATGCCAGAGAGAGCAGGAAGAAACGCAAGAATATGAAAACGAAAGGCAGGTAATGTATATGGATTTAACAGATATGATTTCAGGGGGAACGGAAGAACAGCAGGTTCCTGAACAGAAATTGACGAAAGAAGAATATGCAGCCAAAAAACAGCAGGAAAGAGAAGAGGTATGGGCTGAAGTAGATTCACAGGCACAGGGAGTTTTTCAGGATGGAGAAAAACTGAAAGGCTTTCTGGACTTTATGGCAGAGTGTAATACCCAGAGAACACCGAATCTGCTTTTGATTTACGGACAGCATCCAGATTTTAAGGTGGTAAGGTCTTATGAACGCTGGAGAGAAGAACACCGTTCGGTCAAAGTCGGGGAACATGGCATTACTTATATGATTTCCACTGAATACGAAAAAGACGGAGAAATGCGGAGAGGGTATACGATTGGAAAAGGATTTGACATCAGTCAGATGTCTGGAAAGCCATTGGAAGAACGCCCTCAGCGAAGTCTGACAGAACTGATAGGAACTGTCTTAAAAGACCAGTCGGTACGTGTGCAGATTGAGGATGATCTGCCAGACAAAGTGCAGGCCCAGTACAATCCGAGATACCGTACCATTTATATCCGCAACGGAATGAGTGAAGTAACGACATTCCATGCACTGAACAGAGAACTGGCGTGTGCAGCACTGGACCAGCATACCGGAACCTACAGCCGACAGAAAGTCAGTGCACAGGCTTATTGTGCAGCCTATGTGATTGCGAAACGTTATGGTGTGGATGTTACCGGATTCAATCTGGAGTATATTGCACAGAGAAATGAATGTGGAAAGAAAGATCCACAGGAACTGAGAGACTTTTTAAATGATGTCCGTCAGGCTTCCTATAGTATCCGAAACCATATCGAACGGAATTTTGGTGCAAAGGAACAGGAGTATGTAACCGATGAGCTCGCAATCGGAGACCCTGTAAAAACACCGGAAACCAAGGATGAAAAAGCATCTGGAAAAGAGAAAAAAGCAAAGAACCAGCCGGAACGATAAAAGTGAAAAAGTTGGACGGTTGGAGTAGCTATTACGGAGGTCTTGTGATATGGTTGGTGTAACAAAAAAGGAGGTCAGCCAGATGACAAAATACTATTTGAAGATGGATAACATTATGAAAAATATGTTCGTGGTGGCACTGAATGATGAGC
>NZ_QUKZ01000039.1:2175-2626 GCF_003481355.1 Dorea sp. OM07-5
ATGGATAACATTATGAAAAATATGTTCGTGGTGGCACTGAATGATGAGCTGCAGGCGCAGAGTGAGCAGGATGAATGTTTGGAAGAAACGAAAGCTCTTCTGAAAAAAGTAAGTGAATACGACCTCGCCCAGAAACGGCTGCAGATTACAGCCGGGGAACAAAGGCAGATCCGTAAGGCACTGAACAGACTCAGAAGTAAATATCTTGCAGCCGGAAGATACAGTGATGGAATAGATAAAGTTATTATTCAGGTTGCAAAACCGAATACTAGTAGACATATGTTCTGGTAGAGAAAGGAGTGGTTGATTGGTCATTTATTCAAGAGAAAAAGTGGCAAGACTTAGAGAACAGTATCCGGCAGGAACAAGAATCTGTCTGAATTCGATGGACGGAGAAGCGGGTATGCCGCAGGGACTGGAAGGAACTGTGCAGTATGTGGATGATGCAGGC